>JBQCDV010000145.1:0-18519 GCA_051960855.1 Actinomycetales bacterium | reverse complement strand
GGGCGCTCGCCGGGCGGCGCGAAGAAGTTGTCGGAGCCCACCTCCCGGCAGGCGCCCTGCTGCTGCCAGTCCCAGTGCTCCGCCAGGGGAGCGGGAAGCCGTCCGATGTTCGCCACGCTGCGCCTCTTTCGACTGGACGGCCCGGCTGCTCCGGCTGGCCGCGACCAGCGGGGCGCCGAGCAACGACGGGCCCTCCTCGACACGCGTCGAGTGGCGGCTGACTTCCCGCCCCTGAGCCGCCCTAATCCTTCAACACACAAATTTTTTGGCGCCCGGCGGCGTCGATAGACTCGGAGGCCCCGCGAAGCGTGCCGACGGCAGGAGAAGCCCGGATGTCCAGCGTCCCCGTTGCGCCCGTCTCCGGCTCCCCGGCCGGCACCGACCCGCTCGTCTTGGTGGTCGACTTCGGCGCCCAGTACGCCCAGCTCATCGCACGCCGCGTGCGCGAGGCACACGTCTACAGCGAGATCGTCCCGCACGAGCGGGCTGCCGAGGAGATCGCCCGGCGCCGGCCGGCGGCGGTCATCCTCTCCGGCGGTCCTGCCTCGGTCTACGAGCCAGGAGCACCTGCCCTCGACCTCGCGGTCCTCGACACCGGGACGCCGACCTTCGGCATCTGCTACGGCTTCCAGGCGATGGTCCAGGCCCTCGGGGGCACGGTCGAGCACACCGGCGGCCGGGAGTTCGGCGCGACGACCCTGAGCGTTAGCGGCGTCGACTCCGCGCTCTTCCACGGTCTGCCGTCCACGCAGCAGGTGTGGATGTCGCACGGCGACTCCGTCTCGGCCCTGCCTCCCGGCCTGCGTGGTGTCGCGGCCACGCCCGGTGCCCCGGTCGCGGCGTTCGAGGATCCGGAGCGACGCCTCGCCGGCGTGCAGTTCCACCCCGAAGTGCTCCACAGCTCTCACGGGCAGGCGGTCCTCGAGCACTTCCTCTACGAGATCGCCGGCATCACCCCCACCTGGACCATGAGCAACGTCATCGACGAGCAGGTGGCGCGCATCCGGGGCCAGGTCGGTGGCAAGCACGTCATCTGCGGGCTGTCCGGCGGCGTCGACTCGGCGGTCGCGGCTGCGCTCGTGCAGCGCGCAGTCGGCGACCAGCTCACCTGTGTCTTCGTCGACCACGGTCTGCTGCGGCAGGACGAGCCCGAGCAGGTCGAGCGCGACTTCGTCGAGGCCACCGGCGTCCAGCTGATGGTGGTCGACGCACGGCAGCGGTTCCTCTCCGCGCTGGCCGGGGTGACCGACCCGGAGACCAAGCGCAAGATCATCGGCCGGGAGTTCATCCGGGTCTTCGAGGAGGCCGCTCGTCAGGTCGTGGCCGACGCCGGCGCCCACGGCGAGCAGGTGGAGTTCCTTGTCCAGGGCACCCTCTACCCGGACGTCGTCGAGTCAGGCGGTGGCAGCGGAACGGCGAACATCAAGTCACACCACAACGTCGGCGGCCTACCCGACGACCTGCAGTTCCAGCTGGTCGAGCCCCTCCGGACGCTCTTCAAGGACGAGGTCCGCGCCGTCGGGCTGCAGCTCGGGCTTCCCGAGGCCATCGTGTGGCGCCAGCCCTTCCCGGGTCCGGGCCTCGGCATCCGCATCATCGGGGAGGTCACCGCCGAGCGTCTCGACGTCCTCCGCCGCGCTGATGCGATCGCGCGGGAGGAGCTGAGTGCGGCGGGCCTGGACCGCGAGATCTGGCAGTGCCCCGTGGTGCTGCTGGCCGACGTCCGCAGCGTCGGCGTCCAAGGGGATGGGCGCACCTACGGTCACCCGGTCGTCCTGCGTCCGGTGTCCAGCGAGGACGCCATGACCGCTGACTGGACGCGTCTGCCCTACGACGTCCTAGCCCGCATCTCGACGCGCATCACCAACGAGGTCGCCGAGGTCAACCGAGTGGTCCTCGATGTGACGAGCAAGCCGCCGGGCACGATCGAGTGGGAGTGATCCCGCAGGTCCGCCGGCTCGCGGCCTACGCGCTGGCGACCGACGCCGAGCGGGTCCTGCTGGTACGGCAGTCAGAGGCGACGCCGGTGGCTGGCCGCTGGGGGCTGCCCGGCGGTGGCGTCGAGCACGGCGAGGACCCGCGCGCGGCGCTGGTGCGCGAGCTCGACGAGGAGACCGGCTTGCCGGGAGCTGTCGGCGAGATCCTCGAGGTGCACTCCGGTCATCCCGGCCGCATCCGCGACGACCGGCCCGCCAGCGCCCGGCACGCGGCGGGGCACCGGGGCAGCCCGACGGAGATGGACTACCAGTGGGTGGCGCTCGTCTTCGCTGCCACCGTCCCGACCGACCGTGCCCCTCGGGTGACCGAGGTCGACGGCAGCGCCTCGGAGGCCGCGTGGCTGCCGGTGTCGCAGGCACTGGCCGCACCTCTCGTCCGGACGGCACGGCAGGCGCTGACGGCGTTCGTCCAGGGGTTGCCCGTCTACCATCTCGCTCTTGCCGCCGACTGGGCACGGGCTGAGGAGCAGGGCTCCTACGACGTCAGCACGCGTGGGCGGACGCTGGCCGACGAGGGATTCATCCATGCCAGCTGGGAGCACCAGGTGGGAGCCACCCGACGGCGCTTCTACTCCGACGCTGGCCCGCTGGTGCGCCTGCGGCTCGACACTGCTGCCCTGCGACAGGTCGGCAGCCACGTCCGCGTGGACATCGTGGCTGACGCAGGGCAGGCGTTTCCTCACGTGTACGGCCCGATTCCGGTCAGCGCCGTCGAGGACGTTGCGGTGCTGGCCGATTAGATGCGCGGCATCGAGGAATCCCTGACGGGTGCCTCTCCACGCCGGACGTCGTCTCACCCTGCCGCTGCTCGTCCCGCTCGTGCTGATGTCATCGGCGAGCGCCGGCCTGGTGACGGGCGCGGCGCTGGGACGCCTCAGCACTCGTCCCGTGCCGCAGGCTGAGCCATGGGGGTCGTTGCCGTCTCGAACGGCGCCCGCCTCGCCCCCGCCGTCGTCGCCGGTGCGCGCGGTCCGCGTCGAGCAGGCCGCTGTGACGAGTGCTGTGACGAGTGCCCTGACGAGGGCCGCCACGCGGGTCAGCGCCACTCCCCGAGCGCACAAGCCGTCGGCAGCCAAGGGCCGCGCCGAGGGCGGGAAGCAGGGGCACGCGAAGGGGCATGCGAAGGGGCATGCGAAGGGGCACGGCAAGGGCCACGACACGGGGCACGACAAGGGGCACGACAAGGGGCACGGCAAGGGCCACGACACGGCGGACAAGCCGCATGACAAGCCGCATGACCCTCACGGCGCGGGTCACGGGAACGTGCACGAGGGGCAGAGCAAGGGGCAGAGCAAGGGGCAGGGCAAGGGGCAGGGCAAGCCGCACGACACCGGAGCTGACAGGGCTCACGACGGGCGGTAGCCGCGAGCGCTGGGTGGGCGACGGTCAGGAAGACGACACCGTCACGGTGAGCGGCAGCCCTTCGTGGTCGACCGCCCGCACGGTATCGACCAGGTGCTCGTCCGGGCCCACGACAGCGCCCGGCCACACCACGCATCGCTCGATGCGACCGGCGACGTGGGCCGCTGCGCCAACAGCGCTGTGCGCGACCGCTCCGCTCACCTGGGCGTCGGCGGCGATCACGTTGCCGCCTGAGCAGGCGTCGAGGTTGGCCGCGAGGTACTCCGCCGGTCCGGCGCAGTCGACGACGAGCGTCTCCGTGGCCACGAGGTCCAGGCGCCCGCGCGACTCCTCCTCTCGCCACATCACCTCGTAGAGGCCACTGGGCGTCGCCGCGAGCTCGCGCACGAGCCGCCACGGCAGGAGGCACAGGCCGACGTACCGGTACCTCCCGAAGTCCCGTCGTCGCCCGTCGTCGGCCACCAGCAGCCGCACCCGCTCGCGGTCCCACCCCTGCAGCAGCACCTCGAGCGTGAGCGGGTCGGCCGACTCCGGCAGGTAGACGTCGCCGTTGTGCACCAGGACGTCGCGCCCGTCGACCCAGTCGCGCAACGCTCCGAGGGCGCCGGCTGTCCCGAGCGCCTCGGGCGCTTCGACGGAGAGGTGCACGCGAGCGTCGGCCCTGGCATCGAGGTGGTCGGCGACACGACCGGCCAGATGGTGCGCGTTGACGGCCACGTGCTGCGCGTCCAGCACCCACCCGGAGCCAGCGAGGCGGTCGAGGGCGCGGTCGAGCAGTGAGCGGTTCGCGACGGGGCACAGCGGCTTGGGCAGCAGGTCGGTCAACGGCCGCAGGCGTTGCCCCGCTCCGGCCGCGAGCACGACCGCGGCCAGATCGTCGGGTCGCTCATGTCCTGCCTTCGCAGTCCCGGTGCCGATGCCGGTGCCGGCACCGCTCACGGTCGCCCTCGGTCTGCCATCAGCTGGCCCTCCCTGCCCGACCGGCCGACCTGCTCCAGGTCCTGCAGGATCTCGGCGGTCGTCTCGCTCGCAGCCGCCGCGGTGAGCAGCTCCGGAAGTGTCAGCCACTGCGCCCTGGTGCTCTCGGCGTGGGGGGTCACCGCCGGCGGTTCAGTCACCGAGACCCGGTAGACGAGGTCCACCCGTCGCAGCCGCGGGTCCACTCGGGTCAGCACGCAGCGACCCGGCTGCAGGCGCAGGTGGAGTTCCTCCCACACCTCGCGGGCGACCGCAGCCTCGGGCGTCTCGCCGTGTCCGAGCAAGCCGCCCGGGAGACTCCAGTCCGCGCGGTGGGCCTGCCGGAGGACGAGGGTGCGATCGCCGTGCTGGAGCGCGACCACCGCTCCGAGGGTGTAGCTGGGGCTACCCCAGCGCACCAGGAGGCGCCGCACCAGCGGCGGCAGCTGCCCGAAAGCGGCGTGCAGCGCGAGCACCGCACGCCGCTTGGGTCCGGCAGCATCGTTCACATCGTCAGGCTAACGACCGCCTGACGGACCCCGATTGCGCGAGGCCGTCAGGCCGAGGACACCGACGACCAGCAGGACCGTCGCTCCCAACCAGCGGCCGTCCAGGTCCCACGTCCAGCGCCATCCCGTCAGTCCCGCGATAGCGACCAGGGCGTACACCAGCCCGAAGGCGAGGACGAGGCCGTTGGCCAGCCAGCGCGGACGGCGTTCGGGAATCCGGTCCTGCTCGGGCAGCACTGCCGTGTGCTCTGCCTGACGCAGCTGCTCTGCCTGATTCAACTGCTCTGCCTGACTCAACTGCTCTGCCTCTTCGTCGTAGCCGCTAGCCACGGCGCACCTCCACCTGTCCGAGCCCGACCTGCAGGTCCAGGTCGAAGCTGTCCGTGCTGCCGGCGCTCGCCGGCAGGTCGACCGTGCGTGAGACACCGAGACCGTTGCGCGTGTCGCGGCTGCCGTCGCTGGTGACGATCTGGACCTCTCCGGCGCCCGCCTCGGCCGAGAGGTGGACGGCTGCCTCGGGCGGCACGGTCACGACCAGCGTCCCGACGCCGAGCTCGGCGTGGACCCGGTGCGCGCCGACCGGCAGCTGCCGGAGGTCGAGCCGCAGGTCGCCGGCCCCCTGCTCGTAGCCGCCGGCGAGGGCGGCGTCGCTCGTCGGGACATAGCTCCGGGTGCCGGAGCCGCTGTGGGTGTGCCACACCGTGGCGGACCCAACGGCCATGGCGAGTACCGCTCCGACGAGCACCAGCCCGACGCGGCTGCCGGTGGGGCGTCCGGTCAGGCCGAGTACGACGGACACGAGCAGCCCGCCGGCGACGATGGTCAGGGCGATCGCGAGAACGATGCGTCCGGGCACGGAGCCCCCGGTGAGAGCGCCCCAGGCGAGCGTCAGACCGACGGCCACCGCGGCGAGGCTGTAGGTCACGCGCGGCAGGGGGCTGCGCGGCGTGCGGGCGCGGCGCGGCGCGGCGGCAGCAGCGGGCGCCACCGGCACGGTCGGCGCTGTCGGCAGGGTCGGCGGCTCCCAGCTGCCCATGCCCGTCGTTGCCGGCGACCCGCCCTGCCACGTCCCCGTCCCACCCTGCGCGAACGACGCTGCCGCCGGCTGCCCATCGTGGCCGCCTGCGGCAGGGGGAGTCGGCACGGCCGCGCCGCTGCCGCCCAGCCGTCGACCGCGGCGCAGCAGCACGAAGGTCACTACCACGGCGACCAGGGCGAGCCCGACGCCGTTGCCGTTGCCCAGCAGCCAGGAACCGCCGGCCACCGACAGCCCGAGGGCCAGCAGCAGGACCGGCCAGATGACCGACTCGTCGCCGCGCCCGGCGATCAGCCGAGCGGCCGGCGACTCGGCCTCGTCCTCACTTGGCACCGTGAGCCACAGGATCGCGTAGGCGAGGACACCGATGCCCCCGACGACGACGAGCGCCACCAGCACGACGCGGACGAGGAGGGGGTCGACGTCGAGCCAGCGGGCCAGGCCGCCGCAGACGCCGGCGATCTTTGAGTCGTCACGGCTGCGGCGCAGCTCGTGCCACGGGCGCAGCGTGGGGGACTGGCGCTCGGTCGTGTTGGTTGTCATGCGGCCATCCTGTTGGCCCGACCCAGCTGTGACATCGGGTGTCGACCCTGATCGGACCCGGATAACCGGCCTCCCCCTGGGGGCGCGCGTCTCAGGGAAGGTCGGGGGCGGCAGATCCGCTAACCCTGATGTGGGGCAGTGCCCTCTGGGGCGACGATGGTGCCGTGAGCGTGGCCGAGGGACAGACGACACCGCCCGCCGCCCGGCACCCGCGGCGGCTGCAACGGCGTGTCTCCGGCCGGATGCTCGCCGGCGTGTGCCGCGGGCTGGCCGAGCACCTGGGCGTCGACGTGCGGTGGGTGCGGCTCGCGGTCGTCGTGCTGACGCTCGCCAACGGAGCCGGGCTTGTCGTCTACGCGGGCTTGTGGATCTTCGCGCCCCTGGCGCGCGACGAGACCGGTCCGCAGGAGCGCGAGAGCTTTGGGGGAGTCCTGGCCCTAGGCGTCCTGGGAGTGGCCCTCCTGCTGGTCATGCAGGTGCTCGGGCTCGGTCTGCCGCGGCAGGCGGTGCTGCCCCTGGCTGTCGGGGGCGTGGGGCTCGGTCTGCTGTGGCGGCAGGCCGACGACGCGCAACGGGCCCGCTGGCGCGGATTGGCTGACCCATCCACGGTCTGGGGCACGCGGCAGGGGCGCGCAGCGCTCGCCCGGGCCCTGCTCGGCGTGCTGCTGGTGTTGGCCGGTATCGCCGCCCTCGTCGCGCGCCGCACGTCTCTCGCCCAAGCCGCTGCTCTGCTCGTCGCCGTCCTCATCGTGCTGGGGGGAGTCCTGCTCATCGCGGCCCCCTGGGCGCTGCGGCTGGCGCGCGACCTGCGTGACGAGCGGGCGGCCCGCATCCGTGAGCAGGAGCGGGCGGAGGTGGCCGCCCACGTGCACGACTCGGTGCTGCACACGCTGGCGCTCATCCAGCGCCAGGTGGACGATCCCCACGCTGTGGCCCGGCTCGCCAGGTCGCAGGAGCGGGACCTCCGGCAGTGGCTGTACCAGCCGGCCCGCACCTCGGCGCGCGTGATGGTGGCCGAGGAGCTCGCCTCCGTCGCGGCCGGTGTCGAGGACCTCCACGGCGTCACCATCGAGGTCGTCTGCGTCGGGGACCACGTCGTGGACGGCGCGGTCGGCAGTGCACTGTCAGCGGCCCGCGAGGCGCTTGTCAATGCCGCCAAGTACGCCGGCTCGCAGCCCATCTCCTGCTATGCAGAGGTGAGCGGCGCCGAGCTCGTCGTGACGGTGCGGGATCGGGGGCCCGGCTTCGATCCTGCTGCCGTGCCCGCCGACCGGATGGGTGTGCGCGAGAGCATCGTCGGCCGGATGCAGCGCGCCGGTGGCGCGGCGGTCCTCCGGCGTCTCGACCCTGGCACCGAGGTCGAGCTCACCCTGCCGCTCGAGGTCCCCGACCGGAGTGAAACGACCATGGAGGCTCTCACGTGATCACCCCTGTCCGTGTCGTCGTCGTCGACGACCACCGGCTGTTTCGCACCGGCGTGCGCGCGGAGCTCGAGGAGGTTGCAGGCGCGGCCGCCGCGGGCGGAGGCCGTCCCGTGCTCACCGTCGGGGAAGCCGAGGACGTCGACTCCGCCGTCGCCCTGATCCGGCGGCTCGAGCCGGACGTCGTGCTGTTGGACGTCCACCTGCCCGGGGGCGGCGGTCAGGAGGTGCTGCACCGGCTGGTGCCGGAGGTGCCCGCGACCCGCTTCCTCGCACTGTCGGTGTCCGATGCCGCCGAGGACGTGATCGGGGTCGTCCGCGCCGGCGCCCGGGGATACGTCACCAAGACCATCACCGGCACCGATCTGGCCGACGCGGTGCGCCGCGTCGCCGACGGCGATGCGGTCTTCTCGCCGCGCCTGGCCGGCTTCGTGCTGGACGCGTTTGCCGGTGCGGTCGTGCCCAGCGACATCGACGACGACCTGGACCTCCTCACGACGCGGGAGCGGGAGGTGCTGCGCCTGATCGCCCGTGGCTACGCCTACAAGGAGGTGGCCAAGGCGCTGTTCATCTCGGTCAAGACCGTCGAGACCCACGTGTCGGCGGTGCTGCGCAAGCTGCAGCTGTCCAACCGCCGCGAGCTCGCGCGCTGGGCCAGCGACCGCCGGCTGGTCTGACGCCGGCCCCTACCCGCGTGCGGTCTCGGCCCTCGCGCTAGCGCGGGATGTCGTAGACGTTGAACGCCTCGGCGAGTCGGCCCTCGGGCAGACCGCCCTCGCGGGCGTTCATCCCGCCCCAGTCGCGCAGCACCTGGACCAGCTGATCGCCCATGTGCTCGGTCTGGCTGGCGTGGGCGCGCAGCGCCTCGACCTTGAGGTCGAAGACATCCGTGATGTCGACGACGGTGTCGGGCTCCTTGCCGCCCATCATCCAGACCTCGCGGACCTTCCAGTCCTCGAGGCCCTCGTCCTGCAGCAGCTCTGGATGGGCGAAGGGATTGCGGGCGTCGGGATAGATCGCGCGCCAGGCCGCCTCACCGGTCTTCATGTGGTCCGGGTGGCTGGCCCCGATGCGCGCGAAGTTCCACTCCGGGCTCTGCACGAGGATCCGCTGCGGCCGGACCTGCCGGATCACCCGCGAGATGTCCCGGCGCAGCTCATAGGTCGGCTCGACCCGCCCGTCCTGATAGCCGAGGAAGCGGATGTCATCGACTCCCAGCACCTTGCCGGCCGCGCGCTGCTCGGCCTCCCGGATCCCCGGGATCTCGGCGCGCGGGACCGCCGGGTCGAAGCCACCAGCATCGCCGTACGTCACGAGGCAGTAGGTGACCTCGATGCCGGCGCGGGTCCAGGTCGCGATGGTCCCCGCGGCGCCGAAGTCGACGTCGTCCGGATGGGCGACGACGGCAAGGGCGCGGGAGACGTCAGAGTCGGCAAGCACAGTTGAACGCTAGCGAAGGCCGCCTCGTCCTACTGTTCGAGCACTGGTCATGATCGTCCCGAGGATGGGGCGAGCCGAGGATGGGGTGGTCTGAGTGACGAACGACGGAGCCGTGGCGCGCGTCGTGATCGTGGGTGGCGGGCTGGCGGGGGCCAAGACCGCCGAGGCGCTGCGCGCGGCGGGATACGCCGGCGCGGTGACGCTGCTCGCCGGCGAGGACGAGCTGCCCTACGACCGGCCGCCGCTGTCGAAGTCCTACCTGCAGGGACAGTCGGAGTTCTCCGAGGCGCTCGTCCACCCGGAGCAGTGGTACGCCGGCAACGACGTCGACCTGCGGCTGGGGACGCGGGCCGTGGCCGCCGACGCTGACGCCCAGAGCGTCACGCTCAGCAGCGGCGAGACGCTGCCGTGGGACCGGCTCGTGCTCGCTACCGGTGCTCGCCCCCGCGCGCTGCCTGTCCCCGGCGGCGACGCCCCTGGCCTCCTCAGCCTGCGCACCCGCTCCGATGCCGACGCCCTGCGCAAGCAGCTGTCCGACGGCGGACGTGTGGTCATCGTCGGCGGCGGCTGGATCGGACTGGAAGTGGCGGCCGCCGCTCGCACCGCCGGCGCCGACGTGACCGTGCTCGAGGCCGCCGAGCTGCCGCTGCTGCCGGTGCTGGGGCCCGAGCTCGCCCAGGTCTTCGCCGATCTGCACCGCGAGCACGGCGTCGACCTGCGCACCGGAGTCGGTGTCAGCGAGATCCTCCTCGACGGCGGACGCCCGTCGGGGGTCGGGCTGGCCGACGGCACGGTCGTGGAAGCTGGGGCGGTCGTCGTGGCCGTCGGCGTCACTCCCGATGTCGCGCTCGCCGAGCAGCTCGGGCTCGCCGTGGACAACGGCGTTCGGGTCGATGCCTCGCTGCGCTCGAGCAACCCGCGCGTCTTCGCCGTCGGCGACATCGCCAACGTCGACCATCCCGTACTGCGGCAGCGGATCCGTTCTGAGCACTGGGCGACGGCCCTCAACCAGCCGTCCGTGGCCGCTGCCGCGATCGCCGCCGACGCCGGCCTCCCGGTCGGCTCGGACGCAGCGACCTGGCAGGAGCCGCCGTACTTCTACACCGACCAGTACGACCTGGGGATGGAGTACATCGGTCACGTCGCCCGCGGCGAGCAGTCACGCGTCGTCGTCCGGGGAGATCTGGGCAAGCGCGAGTTCGTCGCGTTCTGGCTGAACGACGCCGACCAGCTGCTCGCCGTCATGAACGTGAACGTCTGGGACGTCCCCGACGTCGTCAAGCCCCTGGTGCTCGAGCGGCGAGTCGTCTCGCCGGAGCGGCTGGCCGACCCCGAGGTGCCCCTCGACCAGCTCTGAGTCCGACAGACCCCCGTCGTGCTTGCAACTTGCTAGCATCGAGGGGTGACGACGCTCTACATCCGTGATGTCGCCGAGGACGTGGCCGACAGATTGAAGGAGAGGGCGGCGGCCCAGGGGCTGTCGCTGTCCGCCTATGTGGCCGCTGAGCTTGCCCGCCTCGCCGCGCGGCCGACCAATGCCGAGATCGCGGCGCGGCTGCGCGTCCAGGAGCGGTCCTCCGGAGTGACGAGGGAGGACATCCTCGCTGCTCGGGACGATGCTCGCCGGTGACGGTCATCGACGCTTCCGCGATGGTCGAGGTCCTCGTGGGGCGCGAGGTCGCCCCAGTGCTGCTGGATGTCGTGGCTGGCAGTGTGGAGGCGCCCCATCTTCTGGACGTGGAAGTGGCGTCCGTCCTGCGCGGGCTCGAGCGCGGGGGAAAACTTCTGCCCTCGGCGTCAGCGCAGGCCCTTCGCGACTTCTTCGAGTTCGGCATCGAGCGGCACGCTCTCGAGCCGCTGGCGGGGCGCGTGTGGCAGCTGCGCCACCAGTTCACCGCGTACGACGCCTCCTACCTGGCATTGGCGGAGGCGCTGGAGGCGCCGCTGTACACCTGCGACCGCAAGTTGCTCGCCGGCGGTCACCGCGCTGACGTCCGGCTCGTCGGCGCGGGCTGACGGACGACCGTCGTCAACGCATCAGTCAGGGCGCGGTGCGTGCGAGCCCGGCCCCGGTCCAGGCTTCGTCTGCCGTGACGTCCTCCACGACGTCGAGCCACTCCGGGATGCGGTCGGAGGGGTGGTCGCCGTCGTCGATCTCGGCGATCAGCGTCCCGTCCTCGTGCTCATCGACGGCGACCAGCAGTCCGTCTCGGCGCACCAGGTGTCGCCGCTTGCGCAGCAGCCGGGCTGGCAGAGTCGCCAGGAGCTCCCACTCGTCGTCATCGAGATAGAAGTTCGTGCACGCCACCTCGGCCGGACCCTCGGCAAGGCGGACCTTGTGCCCGAGCTTGCGGATGACGGTGCCGTCGTCGGATCGGACCTCGCGGAGGCGCAGCCGCGTCCCAGAGATGTAGCGGTCGACGATCTCCACGGTGCTCGATACGCCGTCGGACAGCTGTCGGATCCGGTAGCGGCGCTCTCGTTCCACGACGGCGTACTTGAGCGAGACCGACATGGGCGAACGCTAGCGGGGGCGATCGTGCCCCGGCGGTGTCAGAGGCGGCACCTAGACTGCGGGGGAGATGAGCAGCCTCTTCGACGACATCCTCCCGGTGCCCGCCGTCAGCGGACACGACGGTCGCGAGCGCGAGCGGCACTCGCACGGGCCGGACCCGGAGGCGCTGCTGGAGGGGCTCAACCCGCAGCAGCGTGAGGCCGTCGTCCACGAGGGCGGACCGCTGCTCATCATCGCCGGGGCGGGGTCGGGCAAGACCAGGGTGCTGACGCACCGCATCGCCTACCTGCTGTCCGCGCGCAAGGTCCCGACCGGCGCCATCCTCGCGATCACCTTCACCAACAAGGCTGCCGGCGAGATGAAGGAGCGGGTCGCCGCGCACGTCGGGCCGCGCGCCCGCTCGATGTGGGTGTCGACCTTCCACTCCGCCTGCGTGCGGATCCTGCGCAACGAGGCGAAGAAGCTCGGCATGCGCAGCAGCTTCTCGATCTACGACGCCGCTGACTCGCAGCGGCTGATGCAGCTGGTGTGCCGCGACCTCGATCTGGACCCCAAGAAGTTCCCACCGCGGTCGTTTTCCGCCCAGGTGTCCAACCTGAAGAACGAGCTGGTCGACCACGAGACCTACGCGGCGCGGGCGGCGAACCCGACCGAGCAGCAGCTGGCCGAGGCCTACGGGCTCTACCAGCGGCGGCTGCAGCAGGCCAACGCCTTCGACTTCGACGACCTCATCATGACGACGGTCAACCTGCTGCAGGCCTTTCCCGACGTGGCAGAGCACTACCACCGGCGTTTCCGGCACGTGCTCGTCGACGAGTACCAGGACACCAACCACGCGCAGTACGTCCTCGTGAGGGAGCTGGTCGGCACCGGCGACGACGGCGTGCCGCCCGCCGAGCTTGCCGTCGTGGGTGACGCGGACCAGTCCATCTACGCCTTCCGGGGTGCCACGATCCGCAACATCCTCGACTTCGAGGAGGACTACCCGGACGCGCGGACGGTCCTGCTGGAGCAGAACTACCGGTCGACCCAGACGATCCTCACGGCGGCCAACGCGCTGATCGCCAGGAACCCGAGCCGGAAGCCCAAGCGGCTGTGGTCCGACCAGGGCGCCGGCCCGCAGATTCAGGGATACGTGGCGGACAACGAGCACGACGAGGCCGCCTACGTGGCCGGCGAGATCGACCGGCTGCGCGACGCGAAGGACGCGACTTACGGCGACGTCGCCGTCTTCTACCGCACCAACGCCCAGTCCCGAGTGTTCGAGGAAGTCTTCATCCGCGTCGGCCTGCCCTACCGCGTCGTCGGCGGCGTGCGCTTCTACGAGCGCAAGGAGATCCGCGACGCGCTGGCCTACCTGCGCGCGGTCGCCAATCCCGCGGACACCGTCTCGACCCGTCGCATCCTCAACGTCCCCAAGCGCGGCATCGGAGACCGTGCGGAGGCCTGCATCGACGCCCTCGCCGACAGAGAGCGCATCTCGTTCCCGGCCGCGCTGTCACGGGCGCGCGAGGCCATCGGGCTGGCGACCCGGTCGCTGACCCAGATCGAGGGCTTCACCCGGCTCATGGAGGACTTGCGCACCCTCGACGAGGCCGGGTCCGGTCCCGCCACCATCCTCGAAGCCGTGCTCGAGCAGACCGGCTACCTCGAGGAGCTGCGGCAGTCCTCCGACCCACAGGACGAGACCCGGGTCGAGAACCTCGCCGAGCTCGTCGCGGTCGCTCGGGAGTTCGAGGAGGCCGACCCGGAGGGGACGCTGACCGACTTCCTCGAGCGCACCGCGTTGGTCGCCGACGCTGACCAGGTCCCCGACCAGGACGAGGGCGTCGTCACGCTGATGACGCTGCACACCGCCAAGGGCCTCGAGTTCCCCGTCGTCTTCCTCACCGGGATGGAGGACGGCGTCTTCCCTCACCAGCGCTCGCTGTCGGACACGACGCAGCTGGAGGAGGAGCGCCGTCTTGCCTACGTCGGCGTCACCCGTGCGCGGCAGCGGCTCTACCTGACGCGCTCGCTGGTGCGCTCGGCCTGGGGCGCCCCGCAATGGTGGCCCGCCTCGCGCTTCCTCGAGGACATCCCTGGCGACCTCATCGTCTGGAACGGCGCTGTCGGTGCCGGCGCCGGTCCCTCGTCCTCGCGCGGGACATCGGCCCCCTCTCTCAGTGCCGCCGCATCCCGACCCGGTGTGCGGTCACCTGGCAACCGGCCCATCGTCGCGCTGACTCCCGGCGATCGCGTCACACACGACACCTTCGGTCTCGGCACGGTGGTGTCGACCAACGGTGCCGGCGATAAGGCCGAGGCCACGATCGACTTCGGCTCGTCAGGGCAGAAGCGGCTGCTGCTGCGCTACGCCCCC
Source organism: Actinomycetales bacterium (assembly GCA_051960855.1). GTDB lineage: Bacteria > Actinomycetota > Actinomycetes > JAJZTN01 > JAJZTN01 > JBQCDV01. The sequence continues at coordinate 4,377 of JBQCDV010000145.1, read as the reverse complement.
GTGCAGAAGCTGTAGGCACTCGCTCTCAGGCCCGTGCAGAAGCTGTAGCCACACACTCTCAGGCCCGTGCAGAAGCTGTAGCCACTCACTCTCAGGTGGGCCGAGGTGAGCCACGGCGGGGAGCTGTTGGAGCTGATGCACGCTGGGGCAGCAAGCTGTTGGAGCTGATGCACGCCCTGGCGTGTACCAACTCCGACAGCCCCTCCTGGGAGCTCCAACAGCTCTCGCCGGCAAGGGCAGCAGCGAAGAAGAGGACCCGACGCACGGTCAGGGCTTGAGACCCCGGTCGCGCAGCCACGGCATCGGGTCGATCGGTTCGCCGTTCACCCGCACCTCGAGGTGGAGGTGCGGACCCGTGGTGTTGCCGGTGTTGCCGACCTTGGCGATCAGCGTCCCAGCCTTCACCGGACCGGACGTCTTGACGAAGGCCGACAGGTGGCAGTACCAGGTCTCGGTCCCGTCTTCGGCTCGGATGACAAGCTTGCGGCCGTAGGGGCCGTCCCACCCGGCTGACACGATCGTGCCGTCCTCGACCGCGACGACGGGCGTCCCGATCGGCGCGGCGAAGTCCTGCCCGGTGTGGTGGCTTGCCCAGAGGCCGCTGCTCTCGCCGAAGGAGGCGGTGAGGTGGTAGCGGCTGGGACTGACCGGCAGGACGAACTTCGGGCGCTGCAGCTCGCGAATCTTCGCGGCTGCGGTCGCGGCTGTCGCTGCAGCGTCCTTCTGCGCGTCCGCGGTGAGGTCGTCCCGAACGGCGGCGATCCGGTCTGCCACCTGTGCCTGGGTGACAGCCTGCGCTGTGGCGAGCACGGCACGCTGCTGTGCTCGGCTGGCCCGCTGGTGCGAGCGGACCAACGCCGCCCGAGCCTCGGTCTCGGTCTGGTGGATGCGCTGCGCCGTCGTCGTGGCGTCAGCCGCCTGGGTGTGCTCACCGGCCACCGAGAACGCCGTCGCCGTCACGCCGAGCAGCAACGCAAGGGGAAGGGCGAGGTGGCGGCGGGGGCCTGCGGGCGGCGAGGGGCGGCGGTGGCGACCAGCAGTGGTCATCGGGCGACCAGCAGCGGGCGTCGCGCGGTCAGGTGCCGAGCTCGGTGCAGCAGCGACGCGCCGGTGCCGGCCACCACCGGAGGCGCGCGAGCGCTCGTCGGCTGACCCGCTGGAGCGGGTCTCAGGCACACGAAAGGTCACGGCGCTACCTGGCGTCGGGGGCAGGGGGAACCGGGCCACCTTAACGAGGGGCGATCACCCTTGGCCACCTCGCGACGGGGGTGGGGACGAGCGTCACACCTCGTCGCCGCACGCGGCCCTGTCGCCGTCACCGACGGTGGTGGATCAGCTGCGGCCTGCGAGAAGAGGCCGCTCCGGAGGCGGCAACGGAGGGTGGTCGGTCAACGGGCGTCAGGCCGTGGCGGGCAGCGACGCGGCCCCCGCAGTCAGCGTCGTTCCGTCGGCGTCGAGGTGGGCGAGCGTGAGGCCGACCTCGTGGACAACGCGGGCGTCGACGGGCAGGGACATGTGCCCGACCCCTCTCACGAGCACGTTGCGGACGCGCAGGTCGGGGTGCTCGATCCGGGCGTTGGGGTGCGGCAGCACCATCTGGTCGAGGTCGCTCCAGACAGCGACGAAGCGGGTGCGGCAGCCAGGGGCGGGAGTGGCCAGCTCCTGCAGCAGCTCGGAGCCTGGCCGCAGCGACCTTCCCAGCCGCCCCGGCAGCAGGTGGGCGTTCCGGGAGCCGCCGTGTGGCGACCCCAGGGTGACCAGCGTGTGGACGCGATCGGAGCCGCCGAGCAGTTGGACGTACACGCGGGCGACGAGTCCGCCGAGGCTGTGCCCGACGACGTGCACGCGCTCGTAGCCGGTCTCCGCGCACAGCCGCTCCACCTCGTCGGCGAGCCGCTCTGCCACGTCGCGGACGTCGCCGATCCACGGCCCGTAGTTCATCGTCGCGACGCGGTCGAACCCGCGCCGCCGCAACCCCCTCCGCAGCACCGTGAAGATCGAGCGGTTGTCGACCATGCCGTGCACCAGCAGGATCGGCGTCCCCGCGGCGGCCGGGTCGGACACCAGCAGGCCCCGGCGATGAGGGGGAAGCTGGCTCAGGCTGGTGCTTGTCACGTGCACCCCGGCGGCGGCGCGCTCGGTGGCGATGCCCCAGGGGTAGAGGGCGAGGTGGGCGGCCGACCAGGCGCACTCGACGACGGCGCCGCGCACGGCGGACGGCGTTCGGAGACCCTCGACGGCGTCGGTGACGGTGGACGCGGCACCGGCCAGCGCGGTGGTCAGCAAGGGCAGGGCCAGCAGGCTCACCGCCTCACCTCCTCCGCGATCTCCGGTGATCACCGATGTCGGCGTTGTCCCCGCATCGACCGGCCCTATTCGTGTCCGCGACAGCCGATGCGGGTGTGACTGCCGCAGGATCAGAGGTATCGGACGGTGACGGTCGTCACTTGACGATGCCGGTGACGCAGCTCTGCTGGTTCTGGCGAGGCGTAACGCGGGAGGGCGCGGCTACCCTCCCAGCAGCGCACCAACGGCGGTGCGAAGGGAAGGAGCAGCCACCCATGGCTGAGTCGAGCACCCCGCTGCGGGTCGTCGTCGCCAAGCCCGGGCTCGATGGCCACGACCGCGGGGCCAAGGTTGTCGCGCGGGCCCTCCGGGACGCCGGCATGGAGGTCATCTACACCGGGCTGCACCAGACCCCGGAGCAGATCGTCGAGACGGCTATCCAGGAGGACGCCGACGCGATCGGCCTCTCGGTGCTGTCGGGTGCGCACATGACGCTCTTCGCGAAGGTCGTCGAGCTGCTGCGCCAGCGGGACGCGGCCGACATCACCGTCTTCGGCGGCGGCATCATCCCGGAGGCCGACATCCCCGAGCTCCAGGCCATGGGCGTCGCGGGCGTGTTCACGCCGGGCACGACCACCCAGGAGATCATCGAGTGGGTGCGGAGTCATGTGGGCGGCGCAACTGTTGACGCCGCCACCGACGCCGCCACCCAGAACGCCTGACGCTGCCGCCAACGGCCCCTGCAGCGCCTCGCCCCGGGCCTGCCGGCTGTGCCCTTGCTCACATCCGAACGGCGTTGCCGCACCTCCGGTTCGTCGTCGGGTGCGGGCCGTGGCTACGCTCCCGAACCGATACGCCTCTTCCGTCCGGACGGGGTGTGGTCTGTCGCGCCGGCATCGTCGCCCCTGCGCCTTGCGCATCGTCGCGCCTTCGCCGCGGAAAGCCTGCACCCCGCGAGACGGCCCGTAGCGACACGAAGGACGCGCCGTGGATCTATTCGAGTACCAGGCGAGGGACCTCTTCGCCGCGCACGGGGTACCCGTGCTCGACGCCGAGGTCGCCGAGACCCCGGAGCAGGCCCGAGCGGCCGCCGAGAAGCTGAGCGGGGCGGGCGGCGGGGTCGTCGTCGTCAAGGCCCAGGTCAAGACCGGTGGGCGTGGCAAGGCTGGCGGCGTCAAGCTCGCCAAGAGCCCGGAGGAGGCCGAGCAGGTCGCCTCGCAGATCCTCGGCATGGACATCAAGGGCCACACCGTGCACCGCGTGATGGTCGCTCCCGGCGCGAAGATCGCCGAGGAGTACTACGTCTCGGTCCTGCTCGACCGCGCCAACCGCACCTACCTGGCGATGGCCAGCCGCGAGGGCGGCATGGAGATCGAGCAGCTGGCGGTGGAGAAGCCCGAGGCGCTGGCCCGGGTCCCCGTCGACCCGATCGCGGGCATCGACGAGGCCAAGGCCCGCGAGATCGTGGCTGCGGGCGGCTTCCCCGACGAGATCGCCGACCAGGTGACCGCCGCGCTGCAGCAGCTGTGGGAGGTCTTCGTCGCCGAGGACGCCACGCTGGTCGAGGTCAACCCGCTGGTGAAGACCGAGGACGGGCGCGTCATCGCGCTCGACGGCAAGGTCAGCCTCGACGACAACGCCGACTTCCGGCACCCGGACCACGAGGCGCTGGCCGACCGGGCCGCCGCCGACCCGCTCGAGGCCCAGGCCAAGGAGAAGGGCCACAACTACGTCAAGCTCGACGGTGAGGTCGGCATCATCGGCAACGGCGCCGGCCTGGTCATGTCCACTCTGGACGTGGTCGCCTACGCGGGTGAGGAGTTCGGCGCCATCAAGCCGGCCAACTTCCTCGACATCGGCGGCGGCGCGAGCGCTCAGGTGATGGCGAACGGCCTGGAGATCGTGCTCGGGGACCCGGCGGTCAAGTCGGTCTTCGTGAACGTCTTCGGCGGCATCACCGCCTGCGACGCGGTCGCCAACGGCATCGTGCAGGCCCTCGCCCTGCTGAAGGAGCGCGGCGAGGACGTCACCAAGCCGCTGGTCGTCCGGCTGGACGGCAACAACGCCGAGGAGGGTCGACGCATCCTCGAC
>JBQCDV010000144.1:0-58621 GCA_051960855.1 Actinomycetales bacterium | reverse complement strand
GAGCTCCAGGTGCGAGCGGCCCTCGCCAACGACCTCCGGGTGGAGGACGACGTCAGCCGGTGGTTCCCGGTGTGGGGCGCGCCGGGGCTGTGACGGTCTCGCGCAGGTCGGCGCTCTGGGAGGCCGCCGGCTCCAGGTAGACGTAGGAGACGTCGGGGAAGCGCTTCCGCAGGCGCTGGCCCAGCGCCTCCTGCCGTGCCTCGAGCTCGGCCACCGTCAGGTCGTCGGAGTAGTCGACCCGTCCGCACACCAGCAGCTCGTCTGCGCCGATGCGCATCGTGCGCAGGTCCTCGACGCCGGTGATCTCGTCCTGCTGGGGCAGCCACTCGCGCAGCCCGTCGACGATGCGGGGGTCACCGGCCTCGCCGACCAGCAGCCGCTGGTTGGAGCGAGCGAGCTCCCACGCCGCCAGCGTCAGGGTTAGACCGATCGCGATGGAGGCGAGGCCGTCCCACAGCTCGTTGCCGGTGACGTCCGAGAGCCACACGCCCGCGAGGGCAATCAGCAGCCCGACGATCGCGGCGCTGTCCTCGAGCACCACCGTCTTCAAGGCGGTGTCGTCGGTGTGCCGGAGGATCGCCGGGACGTTGCGCTCCTCCTCCCGGGCCTCCTGGCGGACCTGCTTGGCGGCCCGGAACCACGAGATGCCCTCGAAGACCAGCGACACGAGCAGGACGACGTAGGTCCACAGCAGGTCGCTCTCACCCTTGCCCTCGCCGGAGCTCAGCAGCGACTGGATCCCCTGCAGGAAGGAGAAGACCGCACCGGACACGAAGATGGACACAGCGGCGATCAGCGACCAGAAGTAGCGCTCCTTGCCGTGCCCGAACTGGTGGCGGTCGTCGGCGGGACGCTCGGAGCGCTTGATGCCCAGCAGCAGGATCGCCTCGTTGCCCGTGTCCGCGAACGAGTGCGCCGCCTCCGCCGCAACCGCGGCTGAACCCGACAGCACCGCCACGATCGTCTTCGCCACGAGGATGGCGGCGTTGGCCAGCAGCGCGATGATGACCGTCGTGGTGCTCTCACCGCCACCACCGCCCTCACCGCTCGTGGCTGTTTCGTCGCGACCTCTTGACGCTTCCTTGACATCGGCCATGCTTCGCGTGGTGCCCGCTGGAGCACCGGGACGAACGTGGCCTCGATGAAACTCGCCAGCGCCACGTCGCCTAGGGTCGCCGGCGTGACCACCTCTCCCTTGCGCCCCTCGGGGGACACAGCACCCGAGGCCCCCACTCCCACCGTCGCCGAGCTGCGAGCGGCCGTCGCGCGCGTCCTGCCGGGGGTGCTCGCCGACCTGCAGACGCTCGTGCGGATCCCGAGCGTCAGCGCACCGGCCTTCGACCAGACGAACGTCGAAGCCTCGGCCGCCGCCGTCGCCGACCTGCTCCGCGCGGAGGGGGTCTCGGACGTGCGGGTGCTGCGCGCCGGTGGGGGGCGACCCGCAGTCTTTGGTGAGCGCCGTGGCCCGGAAGGCGCCCCTGCGGTGCTGCTCTACGCGCACCACGACGTGCAGCCACCCGGCGAGGAGACGGGGTGGACGACAGCGCCGTTCGAGCCGGTCGAGCGCGACGGCCGGCTCTATGGACGCGGCGCCGCCGACGACAAGGCCGGCGTGATGGCTCACATCGCAGCCCTGCGCGCGTGGCGCGAGCTCGGCCTCGACGTGCCGGTGACGGTCCGGCTCTTCGTTGAGGGCGAGGAGGAGATCGGCTCGCCCACCCTCGAGGCGCTCGTGCAGGAGCAGCGGGAGGCGCTGTCGGCGGACGTGATCGTGCTGGCCGACTCGACCAACTGGGCCGTCGGCACGCCCGCCCTCACGACCACCCTGCGCGGCCTCGTCGACTGTGTCGTCGAGGTGCGCACCCTCGACCACGCGGTGCACTCCGGCATGTACGGCGGCGCGGTGCCCGACGCGCTCACGGCCCTCATCCGGCTGCTCGCGTCCCTGCATGACGACGCCGGGAACGTCGCTGTGCAGGGTCTCGCCTCCCGCGCGGCTGAGGACCCCGGCTTCGACGAGGAGCAGCTGCGACGCGACGCCGGTGTGCTGGAGGGCGTGGAGCTGATCGGGGAGGGGTCGCTCGCCGAGCGGCTCTGGACCCGCCCGGCCGTGTCGGTCATCGGCATCGACGCCCCCACGGTCGCCGCCTCCTCCAACACTCTCGTCCCGATGGCACGCGCCAAGGTGAGCCTGCGCGTGCCGCCCGGTCAGGACGCCGAGCGGGCCCGGGACGCGCTGCACGCGCATCTGCAGTCGGCCGCACCGTGGGGGGCTCAGGTGCGCGTGCTGCCCGGAGAGGTGGGGCAGCCGTTCGCTGCCGACGCCCATGGACCGGCGTATGACGCCGCCCGCGACGCCTTCGCCGAGTCCTGGGGGACGCCGCCGGTGGACACCGGCATCGGCGGCTCGATCCCGTTCGTCGCGGCCTTCGCCGAGACCTTCCCGAACGCCGCCGTGCTCGTGACCGGCGTGGAGGACCCCGACACCCGGGCGCACGGCCTCGACGAGAGCCTGCACCTGGGGGAGTTCGAGCGGGTGTGCCTCGCCGAGGCGCTGCTGCTGCGCAACCTCGCGGCACGCCGGTAGGGGTGGATCGTGCGCGTGGTCGTCTGCCCTGACAAGTTCGCCGGCACGCTGAGTGCCGCCGAGGCGGCAGCTGCCATCGCCGAGGGCTGGCGGCGCACCGCCCCACAGGCGGAGGTTGTCACGCTGCCGCTGTCCGACGGCGGCCCCGGCTTCCTCGACGCGCTGCACGCCTCGCTCGGCGGCGAGCTGCTCGCCGTGACCGTGACGGGGCCGCTCGGCGAGCCCGTCCCTGCCGCGGTCCTGCAGGTGGGGGAGACGGCCTACCTGGAGTCGGCTCAGGCCTGTGGGCTGCACCTCGTGCCGCCGCAGCAGCGACCAGAGTCGGCGGAGACAGCCACGACCCGCGGAGTGGGCGAGCTCCTGCTGGCCGCGCTCGACACCGGCGCCCGGCGCGTCGTCGTCGGGCTCGGGGGCAGTGCGACGACGGACGGCGGTGCCGGATGCCTCGCCGCGCTGGGCGCGCTGCCGGGCGCGACCCTGTCGGCGCTGCGCGAACGGTTCGCCGGACGCGAGCTCGTCGTCGCGACCGACGTCGACGTGCCGCTGCTCGGGCCGCGCGGTGCCGCCCGAGGCTTCGCTCCGCAGAAGGGCGCCGGGCCGGACGCGGTGGAGCGGCTGGAGGAGCGACTGGAGGCGTGGGCAGCGCGCTGGGAGCCCGAGACGCGGCCGTTGCGACGGGTGGCCGCTGCCGCCGGCGCAGGGGCTGCCGGAGGTCTCGGCTATGCCCTGCTGCTGCTCGGCGGGCGGCGCGAGCCTGGCATCGGCACCGTGCTCGACGCGGTGGGGCTGGAGGCGGCGCTGGAGGGCGCCTCCGTCGTCGTGACGGGGGAGGGCATGTTCGACTGGCAGTCGCTCAGCGGCAAGGTCGTGAGCGGCGTCGCGGCGGTCGCGATGCGCCACGGCCGACCGGTCGTCGTGCTCGCCGGCCAGGTGCTCGTCGGTCGCCGGGAGCTCGCGACGCTGGGAGTGGAGGCTGCCTACCCCGTCGCGTCCACTCCGGAGGAGGTGGCGGACTCACTCCGGCGCCCTGCCGACCTCCTCGCCGACCTCGCCGCCCGGGTGGCTCGAACGTGGACGTATTGACGGCGCCCAGCGGTGCTTAGACTGGGTGAGCAGGGCAGAACAACAGATGGCACGTCAGGCGGAATTGTCCGCAGTGACCGGCGGTTGACGTGACCGGTAACTACTTCCCGCAGGGCAGGAGCACTCCATGACGGTTTCGGACACGACCTCCACCGAGACGACCCAGGGCGGGATCGTCCTGACCGACACCGCCTCCTCGAAGGTCAAAAGCCTGCTGGAGCAGGAGGGGCGCGACGACCTGTCGCTGCGCGTCGCCGTTCAGCCCGGCGGCTGCTCGGGCCTGCGCTACCAGCTGTTCTTCGACGAGCGCTCGCTCGACGGGGACATCGTCAAGGACTTCGGCGGCGTCAGCGTCGTCACCGACCGCATGAGCGCGCCGTACCTCGAGGGCGCGACGATCGACTTCGTCGACACGATCGAGAAGCAGGGCTTCACGATCGACAACCCCAACGCCACCGGGTCGTGCGCCTGTGGAGACTCCTTCCACTGAGTCACGGCACCCGACGCCACCACAGCGGCGGCTCCCTGCGGGGAGCCGCCGCTGTCGTCTGTGCCCAGCAGGCGGGGTAGGTTGACCGCCCGTGCGCATCGCGGTGACGGGCTCGGTCGCGACCGACCACCTGATGACCTTTCCGGGCAGGTTCGCCGAGCAGCTCGTTCCCGACCAGCTGCACCAGGTCTCGCTGTCCTTCCTCGTCGACCACCTCGAGATCCGGCGAGGCGGCGTTGCGGCCAACATCGCGTTCGGCCTGGGCTGCCTAGGACTGCGACCGAGCCTGGTTGCCGCCGTCGGACCTGACTTCGTCGACTACCGCTCATGGCTCGAGCGCCACGGGGTGGACACCGAGTCGGTGCACGTCTCCGAGCTGGCGCACACCGCCCGCTTCGTCTGCACCACCGACGCCGACCACAACCAGATCGCCTCCTTCTACACCGGTGCGATGAGCGAGGCCCGTGAGATCGAGCTGGGGCCTGTCGTCGAGCGGCTCGGCGGCGTCGACCTCGTCGTGATCGGCGCGAACGACCCCGAGGCGATGCTGCGGCACACCGAGGAGTGCCGCAGCCGTGGGCTGCCCTTCGCTGCGGACCCCTCGCAGCAGATCGCCCGGATGGACGGACCCGAGCTGCGGGAGCTCGTCGACGGCGCGGAGCTGCTCTTCACCAACGAGTACGAAGGCTCGCTCATCGAGAGCAAGACCGGCTGGGACGCCGAGGAGATGTCCGGCCGCGTCCGGACCCGCGTGACCACGCTGGGCGCCCGCGGTGCCCGCATCTGCCGCTCGGGGGAGGACGACGTCATCGTCGCCCCGCCCGCCGAGCGCCAGCGGGTGGACCCGACCGGCGTCGGCGATGCCTTCCGTGCCGGCTTCCTGGCCGCTCGTGCCTGGGAGCTGTCGTGGGAGCGGTCCGCCCAGCTGGGATGCATGCTGGCGACGCTCGTGGTCGAGACCGTCGGCACCCAGGAGTACGACCTGCGCCGCTCGGGGATCTCCCGCCGCTTCGCGGAGGCCTACGGCGAGGACGCCTACGCCGACCTCCGTCCGCACCTCGAGACCGTCGCCCTCGTCTAGCGCGTCCTTCGAGATGCCCCCGGAGCCAGCACCACCACCATCGGCAGCACAGCCGGGCTGGCCGCTCGAGCCCGCACCCAGCTCCTGGCAGCTCACCCTGGACAGCGCCGTTCCGGGGGAGGACCTGGTGGGGGTGGGGGCCGACCTGGCTCCCGGGACCCTGCTGGCCGCCTACCGGCGCGGCCTGTTTCCGATGGGGGTGGGACGCGGCGGACGCGGGCCGATGGGGTGGTGGTCCCCGGACCCCCGAGGCGTGCTGCCGCTCGACGGCCTCGTCGTCAGCCGCTCCCTACGGGCGGCCGTGCGACGACGGCGCGTCAGCGTGGATGCGGCGTTCGGGGAGGTAATGGCGCGCTGCGCCGACCGGCGGCGTCCCGGGCGCTGGATCACCGAGGGGATCGCTGAGGCGTACACCGAGCTGCACCGGCTCGGCTGGGCGCACTCGGTGGAGGTCTGGGACGACGAGGGAGAGCTGGTCGGCGGGCTCTATGGTGTCGCCGTTGCCGGCCTGTTCGCGGGGGAGTCGATGTTCCACGACCCTCGACCTGCGGGACGGGACGCCTCCAAGGTCGCGCTGGTCCACCTGGTGGAGCTGCTGCGCGACGGCGACGGCGACGGCGACGCGCCGCGGCGCCTGCTCGACGTCCAGTGGCGCACCGACCACCTCGCGACGCTCGGTGTCGTCGAGATCCCGCGCGCGGAGTACCTGCGCCGGCTGCGAACGGCGCTGACCCTGCCGCTGCCGCCGTCGTTCGCCACCCCGCCACCAGCCTCGCCGAGCAGCCCCACAACGCCGGTCCGAGGGGGTGAGAGGTAGGCTCGTTTCGCTTCCGTCGCTTGTCGTCAGGTTGCCGTCAGGCTGGTGTCAGGTTCGTGTCAGGTTGCTGCCGTGGCCAGCCCGCGGCTCGCTCGTGAGGTGGTTGTCGAGTGCATCGCATCGGTTCCGAGCAGGAGTCGGGGCACAGCCCTGGCCTTGCTGTCGCACCCCACGGCACCCGCGTGCCACGCGCACGGCGTGTGAGGGGTGTGCGTGGCGTCGGTCGTGCCGGCCTGCTCGGGCTGGTGGTGCTGGTGGCGCTTCCGCTGCTCAGCGCGTGCTCGGTGGATGACCGGCCCCGGCTGGGGCTTCCGGATCCCGCCACGCAGCAGGGCGGTCGGATCCTCAACCTCTGGCAGGGTTCCTGGCTCGCCGCCCTGATCGTCGGGGTCATTGTGTGGGGCCTGATCCTCGGCTCCGCCTTCGCCTTCCGCCGGCGTCACGCCGACGACCCGCTGCCCAAGCAGACCCGCTACAACCTGCCGATTGAGGCGTTCTACACGATCGTCCCGTTCATGATCATCACGGTGCTGTTCTTCTACACGGCCCGTGATGAGTCGAAGATCGAGTCGGTCTCCAACTCCAAGAACGCCGTGCACATCCACGTCGTCGGCTTTCAGTGGTCCTGGCAGTTCCAGTACTCCGACGCGAAGGTCGAGGTGACCGGCACGCAGGACAAGCCTCCAACGCTCGTCCTGCCGGTCAACCGCGCCGTCGAGTTCACCCTGACGAGTAACGACGTCAACCACTCGTTCTGGGTGCCGGCGTTCCTCTACAAGCTCGATGTCATCCCCGGCCGCGAGAACCGCTTCGAGGTGACGACCACCCGCACCGGCACCTTCGCCGGCAAGTGCGCCGAGCTCTGCGGCACCTACCACTCGCGCATGCTCTTCAACGTCAAGGTCGTGCCCCAGGCCGAGTACGACGCCTACCTCTCGAAGCTGAAGTCGGGGAGCTCCTCGTGACCACCGTCAGCCAGCCGTTGACCACCGGCTACACCCGGGTCCGCCGCAGCAAGGGCGCCGCCGTCGTCTCGTGGATCACCTCTACCGACCACAAGACGATCGGTTATATGTACCTCGCGACGTCGTTCGCGTTCTTCGTCTTCGGCGGCATCCTGGCGCTGCTCATCCGCGCCGAGCTCGCCCGGCCGGGTCTGCAGCTGTTCTCGCCTGAGCAGTACAACCAGCTGTTCACCATGCACGGCACGATCATGCTGCTGCTGTTCGCGACGCCGCTGTTCGTCGGCTTCACCAACGTGATCATGCCGCTGCAGATCGGTTCGCCCGACGTGGCGTTCCCGCGGCTGAACATGTTCAGCTACTGGCTGTTCCTGTTCGGCGGCCTCATCACGATCGCCGGCTTCCTCACCCCCGGCGGCGCCGCACAGTTCGGGTGGACCGCCTACACGCCGTTGTCCGACTCCTCCTTCTCGCCGATGACCGGCGCCGACCTGTGGTTCATGGGTCTGGCCCTCAGCGGCTTCGGGACGATCCTCGGTGCGGTCAACTTCCTGACCACGATCTTCACGATGCGTGCGCCCGGCATGACGATGTTCCGGATGCCGGTCTTCACCTGGAACGTCATGCTCACGAGCGTCCTCGTGCTGATGGCCTTCCCGGTGCTGGCCGCGGCCCTGCTCGCCGGGGAGGCCGACCGCAAGCTGGGGGCGCACATCTTCGACCCGAACAGCGGGGGACCGATCCTCTGGCAGCACCTGTTCTGGTTCTTCGGCCACCCCGAGGTCTACATCATCGCCCTGCCGTTCTTCGGCATCGTGACCGAGGTCATCCCGGTCTTCTCCCGCAAGCCGGTCTTCGGCTACAAGGGTCTGATCGCGGCCACGATCGCCATCTCAGGTCTGTCGGTAACGGTGTGGGCCCACCACATGTTCGTCACCGGCGCGGTGCTGCTGCCGTTCTTCTCGTTCCTGTCCTTCCTCATCGCCGTCCCGACCGGGCTGAAGTTCTTCAGCTGGATTGGCACGATGTGGGGCGGATCAGTGACCTTCGAGACGCCGATGCTGTGGACGATGGGCTTCCTCGTCACGTTCCTCTTCGGCGGTCTGACCGGCGTGATCCTGGCGTCGCCGCCGCTGGACTTCCACACCTCCGACACCTACTTCGTCGTGGCGCACTTCCACTACGTGGTCTTCGGCACCGTGGTGTTCGCGATGAACGCCGGCTTCTACTTCTGGTGGCCGAAGATGACTGGCCGGATGCTCGACGAACGACTCGGCAAGATCCATTTCTGGACGCTGTTCATCGGCTTCCACCTCACGTTCCTCATCCAGCACTGGCTCGGCGTGATCGGCATGCCCCGTCGCTACGCCGACTACCTGCCGACCGACGGGTTCACGCTCTACAACACGATCTCCAGCATCGGTGCCTTCCTGCTCGGCGCCTCGACGCTGCCGTGGATCTACAACGTCTGGATCACGCAGAAGCGTGCGCCACTGGTCAACGTCGACGACCCGTGGGGCTACGGCCGCTCGCTCGAGTGGGCGACGTCGTGCCCGCCGCCGCGCCACAACTTCACGACGCTGCCGCGCATCCGCTCGGAGTCCCCGGCCTTCGACCTGCACTATCCCCACATCGGTCACCGGGAGATGGGCGAGCCGGACCGGAACCTGCTCGACCGTCTCTACGGCGAGGCTGACATCGAGCGCGAGGGAGGGTCGCAGCAGTGAAGTGGACCGGCGGGTTCTTCGGTGGTCTCACCGTCTTCTTCCTCATCGTCGCCGCCGTCTACGGCTTCTGGTCGCAGGAGCTGGCGGGTACCACGGCGCTCATCCTCACGGCCGCCATGTCCGGGTTGCTGGGCTTCTACGTCACGTTCACCGAGCGTCGGCTGTCCGACCTGCCCGAGGACAACCTCGACGCCGAGGTCGATGAGGGAGCCGGCGAGATCGGCTTCTACAGCCCGCACAGCTGGTGGCCGCTGGCGGTCGCCGCCTCCGGTGCCGCTGCCTTCCTCGGCATCGTGTTCGGCTGGTGGCTCCTGGGAGCCGGCCTCGTCGCCCTGGGACTGTCCTCGGTGGGTCTGGTCTTCGAGTACTACCGCCCCACGCAGCCCTGAGCCGACCGCGCGGATCTCCGACGCCGCCCGCCCCCGGATGGGGGTGGGCGGCGTCGTCGTGTGTGACACGAGTCGCTTCCGGCATCCTCTGATGCAGGTGCACTACCGGTCATCGTCGGGTTACGGTGGAAACTGGACAAACAGCAGACGGCGTGGCGGTGCAACCGAAAGACTGTGAGCAGCGTCATCTCCTATGACGGCAGTGGCGCTCGTAGGTAGCACGTTGGGGACCATACGTCGCTGCATCACGACCGGACGGACAAGCAACCAACAGCCAGGCAGGGGGCTCACGCGTGCATGAGAGGCCGAGCCAAGTCGACGCTCGCGGTCACGGCCGGGCGCTGCGGCGTCGGGCCGTCGCCGTCCTGGCGGTGCTGCCGCTGACGCTGCTGGCCGGGTGTCAGGGTGGCAGCCCGGACGCTGCCTCCGAGCACGTCTCGTCCTCGCCGTCCGCGACGCCGTCGGCCAGCGCAGCGCCGCTGTCGCTGACGGTCTCACCCCAGGACACCACTGCACCGCTGAAGCCGAGCGATGTCGTGTCCTTCGGGGCTGCCCACGGTCGCCTCACGGCCGTCTCTGTCACGGATGCAGCGGGTGAGGCCATCAAGGGGTCGCTCGGCGCCGATCACACGAGCTGGCACTCCACCGCGGCGCTTCCACTAGCCAGCACCCTGACCTACCGAGTCACGGCCGTCCCCGCCAACGGGGGTGACCCGCAGACGATCACCGGCAGCTTCACCACCCTGACGCCGAAGACGGAGCTGAGCACCGCGATCTCGCCGCTGTCAGGTCGCACGATGGGTGTCGGCATGCCGATCGTCGTGCGCTTCAACACCCCCATCGACAAGCAGTTCCGTGCCGCTGTGCAGAAGGCTCTCACCGTGGACACCTCGGTGCCGGTCGAAGGCGCCTGGAGTTGGGTCAAGAACGACGAGGTGCACTGGCGGCCGAAGGACTATTGGCCTGCCCACACGGACGTGAAGCTGCACGTGGACCTCTCGGGGCTCAAGGCCGGCGACGGCGTCTACGGCGTCAAGGACCGAGAGGTCGACTTCAGCATCGGCGACTCGATGGTGTCCGTGGTCGACGTGAAGTCCCACGAGATGACCGTGCACCGCAACGGCAAAGTCGTCCGGACGATCCCGATCACGACGGGGAAGGCCGGCTTCCTGACGCGCAACGGCACCAAGGTCATCCTCGAGAAGTACAAGATGAAGGTGATGGACTCCACCACCATCGGCATCCAGAAGGGCAGCAAGGAGTACTACCGCCTCGAGGTGCCCTACGCGATGCGCGTGACGTGGAGCGGTGAGTTCGTCCACGCGGCCCCGTGGAGCGTCGGCCAGCAGGGGGAGGTCAACGTCTCCCACGGCTGCGTCGGGATGTCGATGAAGGACGCCATCTGGCTCTACGACCTCAGCCGGGTCGGCGACATCATCAAGGTCGTCAACTCGCCGCGCAAGCTCGAGCCGGGCAACGGCTACACCGACTGGAATGTCTCCTGGTCCGACTGGCTCGCGGGCAGCGCCGCCTGACCTGACAACGGACTGGTCTGCACTCGCCTGCCGCAGGCTCTACGGCCGCAGGTGTCGGACGAAGAAGCGGCCGGCGTCGTCGGCGGCGTGTGCTGGGATCCCCGTGTGACCTCCCAGGTTGGCCTGGAGCGTCTTCTCGTGTGAGCCGAACGCATCGAACAGGTCCAGAGCGGACTGCCGGTCGTTGTAGCGGTCGTCCCACTGCAGCAGGACATGCACCGGAACCGTGACACTCCGGGCTTCCTCGACGATGCTCCTCGGGACATAGCTGCCGGCGAAGAGGCCAGCTGCCGCGATGCGCGGCTCCACCCGGGCCAGTCGGACGCCGATCGCCGTGATGCCCCCTGAGATGCCTGCCCGACCGTCTATCTCGGGCAGCGACAGGGCGTAGTCCAGCAGCGCCTGCCACTCGGGCACCGCCTGCTCGACCAGAGGCAGGACCAGCCGCGTCACCACGTCGTCACTGGGACGCTCACCGGCCGCGAGTGTACGGCGGAGTTCGGTGCGGGCGTGGTCGACGTCGGGCAGCGCCGGTCGCCGCCCGCTCCCGGGTAGCTCGAGGGTCGCCGTGGCGAAGCCGAGGGCGCCGGCGTGCTGGGCGCGAGCCTCGAGGTGGGGACGCATCGCCTCCAGTCCGCCTGGGTGACCCAGGAGGATCACAGGGACGGGGACCGATGGTGTTGCCAGCGGTGGCGTCCAGATGATGCCGGGAATGCCGTCGGAGTCGACGTGGCGCTCCCGGACACCGTCGGGACGAAGGTGGTCAGACGTGAGGTGCATAGGCGGACCTCTCGGGAGTGCTTCACGGCGCTTCCCGCCACCTCACGCTACCGATGCGCCTGGACCCGGGCCAGCGACTTTCTCGGCGCCTTCGGGATCTGCGCGCGGCGTCTCTGCAAGGAGGGCCGGAGACGCCGAACGGCGCCGCACCTGGGGTGCAGCGCCGTTCGGGGTGAGCCAGGTCCTGCTAGTGGTGCGATCCTTCGAGCTCTCGCAGCTCCTGCGGAGTGGCGGGCTCGACCCGGTCCTCGAAGTAGAACTTCGACACCTTGCTGCGGAACTTGGTCAGGGCGCCGCCGGGGCGGGGGATGCCGTTGGCGTCGGTGCCCGGTCCCAGAGCCAGCGGCTGCTCGGTGTCGTAGGCCGTGAGGATGTAGGCCTGGTCCGGCGTGACCGGCTCGTGGACCTCGATGAACTCGCCGTGGGGGAGCCGGACGATCCGCCCGGTCTCGCGGCCGTGGAGTACCAGCTCGCGGTCACGGCGCTGCAGCCCGAGACAGATGCGCTTGGTGACGACGAAGGCGATCGGAGGTGCGACGAACAGCAGGATGCGGTTGGTCCACGTGATCGCGTTGATGGACAGGTTGAAGGTCACCGCGAGGATGTCGTTGCCGCCGTTGGCCAGCAGCACCAGGTAGGCGGTGATGGCCATGGCGCCGAGGCCGGTGCGGGTCGGGTGGTTGCGGGGACGCTCGGAGAAGTGGTTCTCACCCTTGACCGGGTTGACCCACTCCTCGATGAACGGGTACAGCAGCGCGATCGTGAAGAAGATCCCGGGCAGCACCACGGCGGGGACGAGCACGTTCCACGAGACGGTGAAGCCGAAGAGGCGCGTCTCGAGGTGCGGCATCATGCGCAGCGCGCCCTCAAGCCACCCCATGTACCAGTCGGGCTGCGAGCCAGCAGACACCTGAGAGGGGTCGTAGGGGCCGAACAGCCAGATCGGGTTGATCGTCGCGAAGCCGCCGAGCAGAGCAAGGGTGCCGAAGACGATGAAGAAGAAGCCGCCGGCCTTCGCTGCGTAGACGGGGAAGAGCGGGTAGCCGACCACGTTGTTGTTGGTGCGGCCGGGCAGCCGGTACTGCGTGTGCTTCTGGTAGACGACCAGGATCAGGTGGGCCGTGATCAGCGCGAGGATCAGACCGGGCACAAGCAGGATGTGGACGCTGTAGAGCCGCGGAATGATGTCCTGCCCCGGGAACTCGCCACCGAAGAGGAAGAACGACAGATAGGTGCCGACCACGGGGATGCCCAGCAGGATGCCCTCGGCGATGCGCAGGCCCGTGCCGGAGAGCAGGTCGTCGGGCAGCGAGTAGCCCGCGAAGCCCTCGAGGATGCCGAGGATCAGCAGCGTGACGCCGATGACCCAGTTGAACTCGCGCGGCTTGCGGAAGGCTCCGGTGAAGAACACCCGGAACATGTGCACGGTCATCGAGGCGACGAACAGCAGCGCCGCCCAGTGGTGGATCTGGCGGATGACGAGGCCGCCGCGGATGTCGAAGCTGATCCGCAGCGATGACTCGTAGGCCTGCGACATCTTCACGCCGGCCAGCGGCTGGTAGCCCCCGTGGTAGACGACCTCACCGGCAGACGGCGTGAACCACAGCGTCAGGAAGACCCCGGTCAGCAGCAGGATCACGAACGAGTAGAGCGCGATCTCACCGAGCAGGAACGACCAGTGGTCGGGGAAGACCTTGCGAAGGCCCGACTTGGCGACCTTCAGGATCCCGACCCGGTCGTCGACGTAGTTCACCGCGGACTGCGCGCCCGAGGTCTGTCTCCGCGCGGTGTGACCGCTTGCCGTAGTGGTGGTGCTCATCCGCGCTCCCAGAAGCTCGGGCCGACGGGCTCGACGTAGTCATGTTGCGCTACCAAGTATCCGTCCGCATCTACGGTGATCGCGAGTTGAGGTAGCGGCCGGGCGGCCGGCCCGAAAATCACCTTGCAGTGGCGCAGCACGTCGAATGTCGACTGGTGGCAGGGGCACAGCAGATGGTGGGTGACCTGCTCGTACAAGCCCACCGGGCAGCCCACGTGCGTGCAGATCTTGGAGTAAGCGACGATGCCCTCGTAGTCCCAGTTCTCGCGTCCGGGGGCGACGTACTTCTTGGCGTCCTCGGGGGAGAGCCGGATGAGGATGGTGGCGGCCTTGGCCTTCTCCTCCAGAGCGTTCTCGTCGTCTAGGACGCCCTCCGGCAGGACGTGGACCACGCCGCCGATCGGGATGTCCTCCGGCCGGATGAGGTTGCCCGTCGGGTCGGTGACGATGCGCTTGCCCTTGGCCCACGCGGTGTTCTCGAGCTTGTCACCCGGCAGCGGGCCGAGGTCGCGCAGCGCGAGGATGGCCGGCAGGCCCAGGGCGCCGAGCGCGGTGAGCATGGAGTTGCGGATGAGCTTGCGCCGGCCGAAGCCGCTCTCCTCGACGCCCTGCTTCCACATCTCCGCGGCTGTCGCCCGCTGCTCGTCGGTGGCGCGGACGCTGTGGCGCTCCTCGGCGATCTCCTCGTCCGACATCAGCACCTTGGCCCAGTGGATCGCTGCCGCGCCGATGCTGAACAAAGCGACGAACAGGCCACCGCCGAGTAGTCGCGTGGACAGCGCCACATTCGCCGGGCCGGTGAGCTGCACGGCGAGGTAGCCGACGATGAACGTCAGGGTCCCGAGCACCGACAGGCCGAATAGCCCGGCCACCTGGCGCTCAGCGCGCTTGGCGGCTTGCGGGTCGGTGTCGGTGAGCCGGTAGCGGTGCTCCGGGAGACCCGGGTCCGGGAAGCGCGCCTCGAGGGCGTCTCCCGACGGGGCCCGGTGGATGACCTCAGTGGTGTGCTCCACCATCGGCTCGCGGCCGTCGCCGCCGGAGAAGTTGCCGGGGTTGGTGCTGATCTCGTCGCTCACTTTGCCTTCGCTCCCAGCCAGACTGCCGCGCCGATGAGTCCGCCGATGCCGACGATCCACGCCACCGCGCCCTCGGTGACGGGGCCAACCTGGCCGAGGCTGGCTCCGCCCGGCTGCGCCTCGCCGTCGACCTTCTTCAACCACGCGATCACGTCGCGCTTCTGGTCCGGGGTGATGGTGCCGTTGGAGAACACGGGCATCGACTGCGGGCCGGTGACCATGGCCTCCCAGATGTGCTTGGGGCTGGTGCCCTTCAGGCTCGGCGCGTACTTGCCGCCCGTGAGGGCGCCGCCGGAGCCGACGAAGTTGTGGCACATCGAGCAGTTGGTCCGGAAGATCTCGCCGCCCTTGGACAGGTCGGCGTCGGAGAGGTCGAGGTCCTTCTCGCTGGGCACGGCGGGGCCCGGCGCGAGGGAGGCGACGTAGGCCGCCAGCTGGTCGATCTGCGTCTGGCTGTAGAGCACCTTGTGCTTGATGACCTGGGGCCCGACGTTCTCGGCCGGCATGCGGCCGGTGCCCACCTGGAAGTCAACGGAGGCCGCACCCACGCCGATCAGCGAGGGGGCCACCGCGGAGCCCTGGGCGTTGAGTCCGTGACAGGAGGCGCAGTTGGTCTTGAACAGCTCCGAGCCCTTGGCCACCGCCATGTTGGTCGATGACTCCGCTGCGGAGGCGTCGGCCTGGGGGGCGGGCGCAAACGCTGTGTAGAGCCCGCCGGTGGCGACGAGCGCGACGAAGAGGAGCACGAACGTCGCAACGGGCGTCCGGCGCCGCACGGAGAGGCGACGGACGATGCGTCGCGGCAGGGCAGTCACGGTTTTCGCCCTCACTTGATCAGGTAGATGGTCGCGAACAGGCCGACCCACACGACGTCGACGAAGTGCCAGTAGTAGGACACGACGATCGCCGAGGTTGCCTGCTCGTGGGTGAACCGCCGCGTCATGTAGGTACGCCCGAGGACGAACAGGAAGGCGAAGAGCCCTCCGGTGACGTGCAGCCCATGGAAGCCGGTCGCGAGGTAGAAGACCGACCCGTAGGAGTTGGCGGGGATGGTGAGCCCGTCCCGGATCAGGTTGGTGTACTCGAAGGTCTGGCCGCCGATGAAGAAGGCGCCCATGAGGAACGTGAGCATGAACCACTCACGCAGTCCCCAGCCCGACCGCGCGCCCCCCCAGAAGTGGAAGACGCCTCCGGCTCGCTTGACCTGGCCGCGCTCGGCGGCGAACACGCCGAGCTGACAGGTGACCGACGACAGCACCAGCACCGTCGTGTTGACGCTCGAGAACTTCACGTCGAGCATCGCCGACTGTGTGGCCCACAGGCCGCCCGGGCCCTGGTTGACCGATCGGAGCGTGAAGTACACGGCGAACAGCGCCGCGAAGAACATCAGCTCCGAGGACAACCAGACGATCGTCCCGACGGACACCTGGTTGGGCCGATTGAGTTGCTCGTGTGCGGGAGCCACCGCCGCTGCTGTCGACACGCTGGCCATTATGGCCGGGCGCCCCTCGTCGTGCCCCAGCGGCCCTGTTCCGGGGCGCGTCGTCGCGGTGCCGATAGCATCGACGGGCTGAGACGCGCTCGCGGCCCCGCTGGCCCGAGCCCACCCCATCTGAGGAGCACGAGATGTCCGCGCATGGTTCCGCGCCCGACTCCGGCGCGCAGGGCACGAGCAGCGAGACGCCCGTGTTTGCGCTCGTCTACAGCGACGATGCCAACACCCGACAGCGGGTGCGGTTGGCGCTGGGTCGTCGCCCGGCAGGCGACCTGCCGCGCCTGGAGTACGTCGAGTGCGCGACGGCACCGGCCGTGGTCGCCACCCTCGACGCCGGCGGCATCGACCTCGTCATCCTCGACGGTGAGGCGACCCCGACAGGCGGTCTGGGTCTGTGCCGTCAGCTCAAGGACGAGGTCTACGAGTGCCCGCCGGTGCTGGTCCTGACCGGCCGCGTCCAGGACAACTGGCTGGCGGCGTGGTCGCGGGCGGACGCTGCAGTGCCCTACCCGCTCGACCCGATCGTGCTGGCGAACACAGTCGCGGACCTGGTGCGTCAGCGGCTGTCGTCGCTGCCCGCCACGACCTGATTCCGAGCTGGTGACATTCCGAGTGGTGACGCGGTGACCACCGACTCCGCCGAGCGGACCTGGTCGGGGCTCACGAGCGCCATGTTGTCCGGCCGCGACCTCGACCGCGAGGACACGGCATGGGCGATGCAGCAGTTGCTGTCGGGCGAGGCGAGTGACATCTCGCTAGCCGGCTTCCTCATCGCCCTGCGCGCCAAGGGCGAGACGGTGGCCGAGATGAGCGGCTTCGTCGACGCCATGCTGGCGGCTGCCGTGCAGATCTCGGTGCCGGGACCGATCGTCGACATCGTCGGGACAGGGGGTGACCGCGCTCGCACCGTCAACATCTCCACGATGGCGGCGGTGGTGGTCGCCGCAGCAGGGGAGCGGGTCGTCAAGCACGGCAACCGGGCTGCCTCCTCCGCCAGCGGCTCGGCCGACGTTCTGGAAGCCCTCGGCGTGGCCTTGGACCTCGCTCCCGAGGCCGTTGCCCAGGTCGCAGTCGACGCTGGGATCACCTTCTGCTTCGCCCAGCGCTTCCACCCTGCGTTCCGTCACGCCGCCACCGCCCGGCGCGAGCTCGCCGTGCCGACGGCGTTCAACTTCCTCGGTCCGCTCGTCAACCCCGCCCGTCCGGCGGCGCACGCCGTCGGCGTCGCCGACCGCCGGATGGCCCCGATCATGGCCGGCGTCCTCGCCGAGCGCGGCGACACGGCTCTTGTCTTCCGCGGTGAGGACGGCATCGACGAGCTGACCGTGACCTCGCCTTCGGAGGTGTGGCTTGCCGCCGGCGGCCAGGTCACGATCGCCCGGGTCGACCCACGCGACCTCGGGATCGACCTGGTCGACCCCGCCGCGCTCCGGGGTGGGGACGCCGAGACCAACGCCGGCATCGCGCTGCGGACGTGGCAGGGGGAGCGCGGCCCCGTGCGAGATGCCGTCGTGCTCAACGCTGCGGCAGCCCTGACCGCGGCGGAATGGGCTCGCGGCGGGACCGCGGCGGATGCCACGGCTGACTCGTCGGTGGCACCAGACGGCGGCAGGCTCGCCAAGCAGCTGTTGCCGACGCTGGCGGCCCAGCAGGAGCGAGCGGCCGCGGCCATCGACGACGGTCGAGCGGCAGCGCTCGTCGAGCGGTGGGTGGCAGTCAGCCGCGCTGCTCGAAGCTGACGTCGGCTGGCCTGCCGGGGGTGGCAGTCAGTCGTCCGCGCCGAGCGCGAACGCAGCCTCGAGGTCGTGTCGGGAGTAGGTGCGGAAGGCGATGTGGGTGGTGGTCCCGAGGACACCGGGCACCTTGTTGAGCCGCCCGGCGATCACGTCGGCCAGCTCCTCGTGCCGCGAGACGCGCACCATCGCCACCAGCGCGACGTCACCGGTCACCGAGTAGACCTCGCTGACCCCGTCCAGCGCCGAGATCTGCTCGGCGACCTCGGGTATGCGCGCGACGTCGGCCTGGACCATGACGATGGCGCTGATCACGGCGTCCTCCGGGGAGTGGCCCGCGCGGTGCGGCGGGCGGTGGAAGGTGGGGCGGCTGCCCAGGCAGCCGGATGAGCGGTGGGGCGAGCCTCTCGCTGGTCGACCACCTTACTGATGCCCGCTGGCCACTCACGATGACCGAAGGCCCAGCAGGGTTTCCTTGGGCAGGCCATCTCGGGACGTGGCCTGGTCGAGCCGTTGCAGGTAGCTGCCCGCCCCGTAGGCGGGACAGGACCACGACCAGCTGCTGTCGCTCGAGACGAGGCGGGCGCCGGACTCGAGCCATCGCGCCACGCACTCGGACTCCTCGACGCTGGCAGCCCCGCGGGGCGCGGGCGGTGGCGCGACGACCTCCGCTCCCGCGCGCAGGGCCGCCACGACGTCCAGGGGCGGGACGCCGCGGGCCGCCACGCCCGAGGCGACGAGACGGCCGTGCCGGACCACGACAAGCTCCCAGCCGCGATCCTCGGTGGGCCGGGCGGCGACCAGCTCCGGACAGCGGGTGAGAGCGGAGAGCCGCTGGGTGCGGGAGGCGGCCCGGACGAAGGCGGCAAGCCGGTCGCGCAGCACCGCGGCCTCCTCGAACCGCTCCTGGGCGGCGAGGTCCCGCAGGCGCCCGGTGACTGCGTCGACCAGGGGGCGCACATCGCCCTGGAACGCCGTCCGGACCTCCGCCACCGTGAGCGCGTAGTCCTCGAGGCTCTGCCGACCCTCACACGGGGCGAGGCACCTTCCCATCTCGGCCAGGACGCAGGCGGTGCCGGACGGTCGCCGCGACAGGCGCACCGTGCACTGCCGCAGCTGGAACACCTCGTGTAGGACCGCGACCGCTGACTCCGCCGACCTGCTGCTCGCGAACGGACCGAGATAGTCGGCGTCGTCGTGCTTGACGTCGCGCACGATCGACAGCCGCGGGAAGGCCTCCGCGGTGAGCTTGACCCAGCAGAGTCGCTCCGGGAACCGCGAGCGCCGGTTGTAGGGCGGCTTGTACTCGGCGATCAGCCGCAGCTCCCGCACCTCCGCCTCGAGGGCGGTCGGGCAGGGAATCGGACGCACCCGCTCCGCCACCGCGACCATGTCCCGGATCCGGGAGCGGGTCTCACCGGCTGTGAAGTAGCTGCGGACCCGGGTGCGGAGGTCGCGGGAGGTCCCGACGTACAGCGGCCGCCCTCGGGCGTCCTCGAAGACGTAGACGCCGGGGACGTGCGGCACCTCGTCCGCGAGGTGCTTCTTGCGGCGCTGGGCGGTCGTGACAGCCGTCGAGTAGGTGAGTAGCTCCTCGAGGGAGGTGACGCCTCGGTTGCCCAGCCGGGCGAGCAGGCCGTGCAGGACGTGAACGGTCGCGCGTGCGTCGCTGAGTGCCCGGTGGTCGGGCGTTGTCGGGGAGCCGAAGAAGGGGGCGAGGCTGGACAGCTTGCAGTTGGGCGTCTCCTCCCGGGTGAGCACCTGCCGGGCGAGGCGCACCGTGTCGACCACGGACGGCTTGGGCCACACCAGGCCCAGCTGCTCGCACGCGCTCATGAGGAAGCCGACGTCGAAGGGCGCGTTGTGGGCCACGACGACGCAGCCGCGCACGAAGTCGAGCAGCTCCGGCAGCACGGCGGGCAGTCGGGGCGCCGAGGCCACCATCGTGTCGGTGATGCCGGTCAGCACGGCGATGAACGGCGGGATGGCGGTGCTCGGCCGCACCAGCGTCTGGAACTCGCCCAGCACCTCGCCGGCGCGCACCTTGACCGCCCCGATCTCGGTGATCTCGCTCGTCGCCGGGGACCCGCCGGTCGTCTCGAGGTCGAGGACGACAAAGGCAACCTCTGCCAGGGGTGTGCCGAGGTCGTCGAAGGTCGGCTGCGTGACCGCCGGCAGCTGGCCGACCGACGGCAACTCCACCAGCGGCGGCAGCACCCTGGGGCGGGACTTCGGCTGGAACGACCTCATGAGCCCGACCGTAGATACC
This sequence comes from Actinomycetales bacterium, assembly GCA_051960855.1. Lineage (GTDB taxonomy): Bacteria > Actinomycetota > Actinomycetes > JAJZTN01 > JAJZTN01 > JBQCDV01. Next base: position 38,778 of record JBQCDV010000144.1, on the reverse strand, counting down.
GGCTCTGACAGGGTCAGCGCGACGCGCCGGGCCGCCCGGTCGCCAGCCGTCCGCCTACCCTTTGCCATGCGAGGAGATCGCTGACGGACACGACGAGCTGGGAGAGCGGGTGGAGAGGCATGAGCGCCGCGCCGGCCCTTCCCCCGCTGCCCGGTCCGGTGCGCTCGAGGGTGCTCGAGCTCAGCCTCGGCGCGTTTGCCGAGCTGCGCCCCGACGAGGTGCCCGGCTCACTGCGCGCGGTTGCGAAGTTCGCACCCGCCAAGCGCGCCAAGCTAGGCGGCGGACAGCTGCTCGCGGCCCTCGACACTGATGAGCGGTTCCGGTCGCTGATCGCCGCGCAGGTTCGCAGCCAGGCAGCCGCGCTTGCCGAGGCTGTCGAGTCCGGCGTGCCGAGTGCTGGAGCGAGCGATCCCGACGAGCTCGCCGCCGCGGCGTTCCTGCTGCGGCCCGAGGGGTGGCAGCGGTACGTCGAGGCCGCCGCGTCGGCCCGCGCGACGTCGTTCGACGTGAACGGCGCCCGTGAGCGCCAGCGACTGGAGGAGCAGCTGACGGGCGAGCGGGAGCGAGCCCGCGCCGATCGCGAGCGGTGGAAGGCGCACATCGACGACCTCAAAGCCGAAGTCTCGACGCTCCGCCGGACGCTTCGGTCCACTCGCGACGAGCTGGCGGCAGCCCGGGAGGCACGCGGCGCCGCCGAGACGGCGCGCGACGTGACGGCGACGGAGGCGGCGGCGTCTGTGTCGAGTGCCGAGTCGGAGGCTCGGCGGTTGCGAGTTCGCGTCGCCGAGCTGGAGGCGACGCTCGAGTCAGCCCGGCGGAGCGCACGCGAGGGCCGCAGCATCGAGGACACGCGGTTGCGACTGCTGCTCGACACCATCCTCGATGGAGCGGCGGGGCTGCGCCGCGAGCTGGCTCTGCCCCCGGTGGATGTCCGCCCGGCGGACCTCGTTGCTGCGGTGCGGCCTGACGGGTCACCGGAGCCGGCGGCGCGGGCGCAGTCGTCCGACGACCCGAGATTGCTCGACGCCCTGCTGGGGCTGCCCCAGGTCCATCTGGTGGTCGACGGCTACAACGTCACCAAGACCGGCTTCGGCTCCCTGTCATTGGAGGACCAGCGTCACCGGCTGGTGACCGGGCTCGGCGGCATCGCGGCGCAGACCGGCGCGGAGGTGACGGTGTGCTTCGACGGGGCTGCCCTCGACGGCCGTGTCCCTGTGCCGGGCGCTCGAGGTGTCCGTGTGCTGTTCAGCGCCGCCGGGGAGACCGCGGACGAGCTCATCCGCCGGCTCGTGCGGGCCGAGCCGCCGGGTCGGCCGGTCGTGGTGGTGTCCAGCGACCGGGAGGTCATCGACGGAGTCAAGGCCTCCGGTGCCCGTCCCGTTGCGGCGATGGCCCTCGTCCGTCGGCTGGCTCGTTCGTGATGGTCCTGACTCTGACAGACCCTGTCTCTAGCGTCCCTGCCATGTGGTGGGCGCTTCCCCAGCCCACCGTCGAGGCGTGGAGGACGAGATGCTCATCGACTGTGACGACTGCGGGCTGCGGGGCCAGGGTTGCGGCGACTGCGTGATGACGGTGCTGCTGGGGGCGCCGCCGCAGGGAGTGCACTTGGACGAGGAGGAGCAGCAGGCGCTGGCCGTGCTGGCGACCTCGGGTCTGGTGCCGCCGCTGCGGCTGCTGCCACGCACCCGAGCCGTGTAGCGGCGCGGGCGGCCCAGCCACGGTCGGCCCCCGTCGCCCTCGCGGTGGCAGGCGCTGTCGCCCTCAGCGGCTGCAGCACTCTCGCGGCGGCCCCCGCTTCTCCGGCTGCATCGCGCGCCGGCTCGCCAGCCGGTTCGCCGTCCGCGTCTGTGGCCGCGTCGTTGCGGGCTGCGCTGCCCGGACTCCTGGCGCGGCGCAGCGCGGCCGCCGTCAACGGCGACAGCGCTGCGTTCGTGACCGATGTGGACGCGGGGCAGCCGGACTTCGCCGCGCGACAGCGGACCCTCGCGGCGGCGGTGGGACAGCTGGTGTCTGCCAGCAGACACGTCTCCGACCACTCCGCAGCGGCAGGCGGGCCCTCGTGGACCTGGCGCTTCGGCGGCGACGTCGTGGTGCTGACCCAGTCAGGTGCCCTGGCGAGGATCGTCGAGAGCTACCGTCTCCCGCCCTGGCAGCCGGAGGTCGAGCAGCGCGAGCAGTGGTGGGTGCTGTCGCGCCGTGATGGTCGCTGGGTGGTGGCCGGTGACACCGATCCCGCGGGTCGGCACGTGTCACAGCGGGATGTCTGGGACCTGGCCCCGGTCACCGTCGCGGCCACCCCGCGGGTGCTGCTCGTCGACGCCTCGACGGACACGCCCCGAACCCCGACGCTGCTCCGCCTGGCACAGCAGGCCGAGCAGCGGGCCGAGAAGGCGCTGCCCCCTGGGGTGTGGCACTGGCCCGGTGCGGTCCTCGTCGAGCGTCCCCGCGACGACCGGGCGGCAGCCGAGCTGGCCGGAATGGGCACCGAGCCCGACCGGCAGGACGGCGAGCCGGATGCGGTGTCCGGCCTGGCAGCCGTGACAGTCGGCCGGCCGCTGCAACCTCAGTCCCGCGTCGTGCTGGTGCCCACCACGGTGACCGCGATGTCCGCCTCGGACACCGTCACGGTGCTCAGCCACGAGCTCGCGCACGTCGCCACGCGTCCGGTCACGCGCGCTCCCGTCCCGCTGTGGCTGACGGAGGGCTATGCCGACTGGGTGGCCCTCGGCGACGCGCCGGTGGCGCAGGGCGCTCCGGTGGCGCTGCGACGGGGACAGCAGGGGTGGCGGCCGCCGCTGCAGCCGCCGGCCGACGTGGCCTTCACGTCGCCGCCCAGCAGCAACGACCTCGCCCTCACCTACGAGCTGTCGTGGCTATCCGTCCGGGGCCTCGTTCAACGCCTCGGGGCCCCCTCCACCGCGGGGCTGTACCGGGAGGTCGCCGCCGGGACCCCGCTGTCCCAGGCCCTCGCGCGGCGCGGCCTCACCGTCGGCGACGTGGCGCAGTTCGCCCGCGCGGCTGTGGCCGGCCCTCCCTAGGCTGTGCTCGTGCCAGGCCGGGTCCTCGTCGTCACCAACGACTTCCCTCCCCGGACCGGTGGCATCGAGTCCTTCGTGCTGGAGATGACCCGCCGCCTCCCGGCCGGCCGCGTCGTCGTGCACACCGCACGGCAGGAGGGCGACGCGTCCTTCGACGCCGCCCTGCCCTTCCCCGTCGTGCGGGACCCGGCCCGGGTGCTGCTCCCGACTCCGGGCGTTGCCCGCCGCGTCGCCGACACGGCCCGGCGGTTCGGCTGCGACGCGGTGTGGTTCGGGGCGGCGGCGCCGCTGGGGCTGCTGGGTCCGGCCCTGCGGCGCGGCGGAGCCCAGCGGATCGTCGCCACCACCCACGGCCACGAGGTGTGGTGGGCCAGGATCCCCGGGCCCGCCCAGCTGCTGCGACGGATCGTCGCGAGCAGCGACGTCGTGACCTACCTCGGCGACTTCACCCGCGCGCAGATCGCGGCCGTGCTTCCCGAGGAGCTGCAGGGCAGGCTGCACCGGCTGACCCCTGGCGTCGACACCCAGGTGTTCCGCCCGGGCGCCGGTGGCGCGCGCGTCCGCGCCGCGCTCGGGCTCAGTGCCTCTCAGCCGGTCGTAGTGTGCGTGTCGCGGATGGTCGACCGCAAAGGTCAGGACGCTCTCGTCGAGGCGTGGCCGCAGGTGCTGCACGCGGTCCCCGACGCTGCCCTGCTGCTCGTCGGCGACGGGCCGCGTCGTCCCCATCTGCAGCGGCGCGTCGCCGATCTCGGAATCGCCCGCTCCGTCGCGATCCTGGGCGAGCGGCCGTGGGCCGAGCTGCCGCCCTACGTGGACGCGGGCGACGTCTTCGCCATGCCGACGCGCACGCGCAAGGGCGGCCTGGAGGTCGAGGGCCTCGGCATCGTCTACCTGGAGGCGGCAGCCACCGGTCTGCCGGTCGTCGCGGGTAACTCGGGGGGTGCACCCGACGCCGTGCGCGACGGGGAGACGGGGCTCGTGGTCGACGGCCGGGACCACGCCGCCATCGCAGCCGCCCTCATCCGCCTGCTCACCGACGCGGCGCTGCGCGAGCGCCTGGGGACGGCAGGGCGCCGATGGGTCGAGCAGTCGTGGCAGTGGGACGACCTGGCCGCCCGGCTGACAGCCATGCTCGAACTCGACCCGCTGCCGCTCGACCCGCCACCCGTCTACGCGCTGTAGAGGCGCTCCACCTCGTCGGCGAACTCCTTCATGACGACGCTGCGCTTGAGCTTCATGCTCGGCGTCAACTGGCCGCCTGCCTCGGTGAAGTCCACGGGCAGGATCCGGAATCGGCGAATGGCCTCCGCCTGCGACACCGCCCGGTTCGCGTCGTCCACGGCCTCCTGGATGGCTGCGACGACGGCAGGGTCGTCGACGAGGGCGGCTGGCTCGGCGGCCGGCCGGCCGTTGCGCTGCAGCCAGCCCGGCAGCGCTTCCTCGTCGAGGGTGACGAGCGCACCGACGAAGGGACGGCCATCGCCCACCACCACGCACTGGCTGACGAGCACGTGCGCGCGCAGACGGTCCTCGAGGACCGCCGGGGCGACGTTCTTGCCCCCGGCCGTGACGATCAGCTCCTTCTTGCGGCCGGTGATGCGCAGGAAGCCGTCATCGTCGAGCTCGCCGAGATCGCCGGTGCGGAACCAGCCGTCGTCGAGCGCCTCCCCGCTGGCCTGCTCATTGTTGAAGTAGCGGGGGAAGACGATGCCCCCCTTGAGCAGCACCTCGCCGTCGTCGGCGATGCGGACGGCGACGCCAGGCAGCGGTGGTCCCACCGTGCCGATCTTCTGCTGCGAGGGCAGGTTGACCGTCGCCGCAGCCGTGGTCTCGGTGAGTCCGTAGCCCTCGAGGACGCACACGCCGATGCCGCGGAAGAAGTGGCCGAGGCGCTCTCCGAGGGGCGCGCCGCCTGACACCGCCCACTGCACCCGTCCGCCCATCGCGGCGCGCAGCTTCGCGTAGACCAGCCGGTCGAAGAGGGCATGACGCAGGCGGAGGCCGAGGGAGGGGCCGCCGCGGTCGAGGCTCTGGCTCCACGCCACCGCGGTGTCGGCGGCGACAGCGAAGATCTTGCCGCGGCCCTCGCTGTGGGCCTTCTGCTCGGCGGAGTTGTAGACCTTCTCGAACACACGGGGCACGGCCAGCAGGAAGGTCGGGCAGAAGGACTGCAGGTCGGGCACGAGGTTCTTGACGTCCGGGCTGTGCCCGAGGGGCATCCGGCCGGCGATCGCCAGCACCTGCACCATCCGCGCCAAGACGTGGGCGAGCGGCAGGAACAGCAGCAGCGACCCCTGGGCGCTGGGATCGAAGACCTCGGGCAACTTGGCCAGGATCGAGTCGACCTCGCTGCGGAAGTTGCCGTGGGTGAGCTCGCACCCCTTGGGCCGACCGGTCGTCCCCGACGTGTAGATGATCGTGGCCACACTCTCGGAGCCGATCGTCGAACGCCGTTGCCGGAGCTGCTCGCCGTCGACTGCGTGGCCGTCGTCGGCGAGCCGATCCAGCGCGCCCCCGTCGATGTGCCACACGTGGCGCAGGGCCGCGAGGTCGGGGTGCACCGCCTCGACGGTGCCGAGATGCTTGGCAGACTCGACGAAGCAACCGACGGCTCCGGAGTCGGAGAGGATCCACGCCACCTGCTCGGCCGAGCTGGTCTCGTAGATGGGCACAGTCACGCCCCCCGCGACCCAGATCGCGAAGTCGCACAAGGTCCACTCGAGCCGGGTGCGTGACATCAGACCGACGCGGTCACCGGGTCCGACGCCCGCCGCGACCAGGCCCTTCGCGAGCGCCTCGACGCGCTCCAGCAGCTCGGCGTGTGAGACGTCCTGCCACCGCCCGTCACCCGTGCGGGTGCGCACGGCGACACCCTGAGGCACAGCGGCCGCGTTGTCGTAGAGGTAGTCGACGATCGCGGCGTCGGGGGCCACCTGCACCATCGGCGGGACGGCGTGCTCGCGAGGCATGCTCGAAACCCTACGTCGGCGCGTGTTCACCGTGCAGGCATAGGCGGCATGACGCGCCGCCGACCCACTAGCCTGCGGGGGACCTTGTGGATCGACTGAGAGGGGAGCCGCCGTGGCCGACCGCACGGAGTCCTCGTTGCGCATCCAGGCTCCCGTGGAGCACGTGATGGCGGTGATCGCCGACTTCGAGGCCTACCCGGACTGGACGGGGGCGGTCAAGCAGGCTGAGGTGCTCGAGCGCGACGCGCAGGGGCGGGCCACGCAGGTGCACTTCGTGCTCGACGCCGGCGCGGTCAAGGACGACTACGTGCTCGGCTACACGTGGGTGTCGCCGCTGGAGCTGCGGTGGCAGCTGGTCCGCGCCCAGCTGCTCAAGGGGATGGATGGGTCCTACGTGCTGACCCCTGACGGCGACGGCTGCGACGTGACCTACCGGCTCGCCGTCGACCTGCGCGTGCCGATGCTGGGCATGCTCAAGCGCCGCGCCGAGAAGGCGATCGTCGACACGGCGCTGCGAGAGCTGAAGAACCGGGTGGAGCAGCTGTGACCCTGACCGTCGGCGTCGACGTCGGCGGCACCAAGGTCCTGGCCGGCGTCGTCCGCGACGGCGAGATCCTGCTCCGGGTGCGCCGTGACACGCCCGCCGACAACGGCCCGGCCCTGGTCGACGCGATCTCCGATGCCGTCGCCGAGTGCCGGGCGGTCCACCCGGACGTGAGAGCCGTCGGGATCTCGGCGGCCGGCTTCATCGACGCCGCGCGCGGCGTGGTGCTCTTCGCGCCCAACCTGGCCTGGCGCGACGAGCCGCTGCGGCAGGAGCTCGAGCTGCGCGCGGAGCTGCCGGTCGTGGTCGAGAACGACGCCAACGCCGCTGCGTGGGGAGAGTTCGTCCACGGCGCCGGCCGCGACGTCGAGGACATGGTGTGCATCACCGTCGGCACCGGACTCGGAGGCGGCGTCGTCCTCGACGGGCGCCTGCTGCACGGACGCTGGGGGATCGCGGCCGAGATCGGTCACGTGCGGATGGTGCCGCAGGGCCGGCTGTGCGGCTGCGGCCAGCACGGCTGCGCGGAGCAGTACGTCAGCGGTCGTGCGCTCGTCCGTGCCGCCCAGGAACTTGCTGCGTTGCAGCCTGAGCGGGCGGGCCGGTTGCTCGCGCTAGGCGACGGCACCCCGAGCGGCATCACCGGCCAGGCGGTCACCGCGGCCGCGACGGCGGGAGACGACGTGGCCCGCGAGGCCTTCGAGGTCATCGGCGGCTGGCTGGGCCAGGTGTGCGCCGACCTGGCCGCGGTCCTCGACCCGGAGGTGTTCGTCATCGGCGGCGGCGTGTCCGAGGCGGGCGACCTGCTGCTGGCTCCGGCGCGCCGCTCGTATGAGGCGGCCCTGTCCGGGACCGGGCACCGGCCGCTCGCGACTCTGCGGCCGGCGGAGCTGGGCAACGACGCCGGCCTGGCAGGTGCTGCCGACCTCGCGCGCGCCGCCGCGGGCGCCGTTCAGGTCGAGGTCCGCTAGACCGCCATCGGACCGCGCACGTGACCACTCCTGCGACCTCGGGCGACCGGCTCACCGTCGGCGTCGACATCGGGGGCACCAAGGTCGCGGCCGGCGTGGTCACCCCCGAAGGTGGCGTGCTTGAACTGCTGCGTACCGAGACGCCCAGCAAGACCAAGTCCGCCACCGTGGTCGAGGACACCATCGCGCAGGTGGTGGGCCAGCTGGCCGCACGCCATCCGGTGGCAGCGGTCGGAATCGGCGCAGCCGGCTTCGTGGACGCCGACCGGTCGCACGTGCTGTTCGCCCCTCATCTGGCCTGGCGCAATGAGCCCCTGCGCGCGGCGGTGTCCCGGCGCCTCGGGCTGCCTGTGGTCGTCGAGAACGACGCGAACGCCGCCGCGTGGGCTGAGTGGCGCTTCGGCGCTGGCCGCGGGGAGTCTCAGTTGCTCGTGGTCAACCTCGGGACAGGCATCGGCGGCGCTCTCGTGCTCGACGGGCACCTGCTGCGCGGCCGCTTCGGCATCGCCGGCGAGTTCGGGCACATGCAGGTGGTGCCGCAGGGGCACCGCTGCGAGTGTGGCAACCGCGGCTGCTGGGAGCAGTACGCCAGCGGCAACGCCCTCGTCCGGGAAGCCCGTGAGCTCGCCCTCGCCGACTCGCCGGTAGCCCAGGGGCTGCTGCAGCGCGTGAACGGCGACGTGCTGGCCATCAACGGGCCGCTCATCACCATGGCCGCGAACGACGGAGACGCCGCTGCCCGCGAGCTGTTCGCCGAGGTCGGTCACTGGCTGGGCGTCGGCATCGCCAACCTCGCCGCCGCTCTCGACCCCGGCACCGTCGTGGTCGGCGGCGGGGTGGCTGAGGCCGGCGAACTGCTGCTCGGCCCCGCCCGGGAGGCCTACCGTCGCCAGCTGACGGGGCGCGGCTTCCGTCCCGAGGCGAACGTCGTAGCCGCGCAGCTGGGCAACACCGCCGGTCTGGTCGGCGCTGCCGACCTCGCGCGCGGGGCCCTTCCCGAACAGTGACCGGACGGGAGCCCGAACAGTGACCGGATGGGAGCGAGGAAGGGCGGTGACAGACAGGTGACGGATCCCGAGGTGACCGCGTCATCGAGCGCAGGTGCCGCGCTGCGCGTCGTGACCTACAACGTGCGCGCGCTGCGGGACTCGGCCTCCGACGTCGCGACCGTGCTGCGCCAGCTGTCCCCGGACGTCGTGCTGGTGCAGGAGGCCCCGCGCTTCCTGCGGTGGCGCTCCCGACTGGCGGCCCTGGCCCGCGAGGCCGAGCTGTTCGTCGCCTGCGGTGGTGGCACCGCCGCCGGCGTCGCGGTGCTCACCAGCCTGCGCGTCGACGTCGACCGCGTGTGGGAGTGCCAGCTGTCGTGGGAGCGCGGGCTGCACCGGCGGGCGCTGGCGTGCGCAGCGCTGTCGGTCGCGGGACATCGGTTCCTCGCTGCGAGCGTGCACCTGGGACTCCAGGCCGGTCAGCGCGCCCGTCACGTGCACGAGATCCAGGCACTGCTGGGCGAGATCCGGGCGGCGGCCGGCAGCGAGGAGCTGCCATTGATCGTCGCGGGCGACCTCAATGACACGCCCGGCTCGCGGGTGTGGCAGCTGTTCGCCGACGGAGGGCTGCGGGACGCGTGGAGCGTGGCTCCAGACGGCTCGCCTGACACGTATCCGAGCGACGCCGCCGTCAAGCGGATCGACGGGATCCTCGTCGACGACCGGGTCGAGGTCCTGGGCGCCGGGGTCCCCGAGCTGCCTGCTCGGCTGCTCGCCGCGGCAACGGACCATCGGCCGGTGCTCGGCCGCCTGAGGATCGGCGCCTCCGGCGACCGCAGCTAGCCCGTTGCTAGCGCATCACTAGCCCGTGACGAGAACGGCTAGCCCCCACTAGCCCATCACCTCGCGCAGGTCCTCGCCGAGGTCGCGACGGGCTGCGGGCTCGAGGCTGCGCAATGCCGGCACGAGCTGCGACTGCTGCTGCTCCAGCAGCGCAGCGGCCGCAACACACACGCGCCGCACGTCATCGGGGTCGACCTCGGCGGTGAGTCCGTCGTAGCGGCGCAGGTCCAGCATCACGTCCGCGGCGCCCGTCTCATCCGCTCGGGTCCCTGCCACTGCCGGCGCGACCACCCGGTCGAGTGCGGCTTCGAACTCGAGCAGCTCCCGCACGATGCCGTACCAGCGCTGCTGCACCGCGGCGAGGTCGCCGTCGTCCAGCAGCCCGACGGTGACCCCGAGGAGGTTCTCGAGCTTGCCGCACTCGGCGTCGACAACGTCCGCCGCGTCCCCCAGCATCGGGTCCGTCGCGGGCAGGCTGTCGCGCAGCCCCGGGTCGGCATCGCCGGCGTACGGCGGGAGGGTCACGGCGTCGTTCGGGTCGTCTCCGCCGCTCGGGGCGCCGGTGGTCTCGTTCGTGGCCATGCTCCGCGCCTACCCGGTCCTGGCGCCGCTGAGACGTGTGACCCGCCGTCCTTCACCGGAGGACGGTCACGAAGGATCGCGGTCGCGTCCTCGGTAGCCGGGCGCCAGCTCGAGCGCCAGCTGCTCGAGGAACAGGCCGATGTCGGTGACAATGCCGCGCGCCTGCGCGCTGCCGCGGTCGGCCAGCTTCGTCACGGTGGCGGGGTTGATGTCGACGCAGACCAGCGGGATCGAGGCCGGCAGGATGTTGCCTGTGGCGACGCTGTGCAGCATGGTCGCGACCATGATCGCGAACCCGACATCGTGCAGCTCGCCGCGCATCGCACGCTGCCCCTCGATGACGTCGGTGTAGACGTCGGGGAGGGGTCCGTCGTCGCGGACCGAGCCGACGAGGACGAAGGGCTTGCCGGCGCGGACCAGGGCGTGCATGACGCCCTTGGTGAGGACGCCTGACTCGACGGCGGCGGCGATGGAGCCGGCCTTGCGGATCTGGTTGATGGCGCGGATGTGGTGCTCGTGTCCGTGCTCGACGCCCTTGCCGCGGCTCAGGTCGACCCCGAGGGACGTGCCGTAGAGGGCCGACTCGATGTCATGCGTGGCGAGGGCGTTGCCGGCGAAGAGGACGTCGACGAAGCCCGCCTCCACCAGCGCCACCATCGCGGGTGCTGCTCCGGTGTGCACCACGGCCGGTCCGCCGACCCACAGCACGCGTTTGCCGGCGTCCTTGACTTCGCGCATCTGGTCGGCGATCTGGCGCACCAGCAGGGCCTGCGGCTTCTCGCTCGACACGTCGGAGTTCATGAACTCGAACGTCGAGGCGCTGGCTGAGCGAGCCGGTGCCGGCACCTCGACGCGGACTCCGTCCGCCCCGCAGACCACCCGGTCGCCGCGCCGCACCTCGCTGACCGGGATCGTGCGCACGTGCAGGCTGTCGCCCTCGCCGGTGACCAGCAGGCCACAGTCCATCTCCGGCTGTTCCACCGGCACCCAGTGCCCCTCCAGCCGGACGTAGGTCTGCAGGTTGGTCGTGGAGTAGAAGTCGTCGGGAAAGACGCCGTCCTGCTCCACCTGGCGCACGAGGGCCACGCCTGGATCGACCTGGTTGACGCCGTGCCCCTGCAGCCGCATGAGCAGGCGCTGCAGCTGCTCGTCACTGGCGGCAGAGATGCTCACCTTGACGTAGGACTCGTCGTCGTGGTCCTTGCCGACGTCGAAGGTGTCGATGACGTAGTCCCCGCCGTACTCGCGGATGTCGTCCAGGATCCGCGTGAGGATGCCGGAATCCATGAGATGACCGCGCAGCTCCACACTCTCGACGCTGCCCTGACCTCGCACCGCACCCACGACTGCCGCCCTCTCGCTGTCCGCCGGCCGGCTGCTCGTGCGCGCCGACGCCCCGACCCTAGAGGAGAGCGGTCACACCACCGCGCCGTCGTCGGGCCCGTCGAGGTCGGAGGGCCGGTCCCGCATCCGCGCGACGAGGGTGACGAAGCCCGCCACGAACGCCAGCACCGGCAGCGCTGCGACGGAGGTCGGCAGGACGTCGCGCAGCAGCGCCACGACGAGCAGCAGCAGGGGACCGCCGACGGTAGCCGCCCACGCGAGGCGCGTCACGAGGTCCAGCCGCGGCAACGGCGGCGGCTCCGGCGGGACGTAGTGGTCGGTGGGATCGGGGGGCGCCGGACGCACGGCCTCCGCTCGGCCGTACGCGTCTGCAGCGGCCCCAGCAGCGGCCCCGTCAGCAGCAGGGCGCAGCAGCCGCGGAGCACGGCGAGGGGCCGCGGTGTCGACGTCCTCGGCCGCCGGCCACGGTGGCCGCTCGCCGGGTCGGGGCGTCGGGGTCTCGGCAAAGCTGGCCACCAGCTGCGCCCACACGTCATCATCCGTCCGGCCGGCTGCAGCTGAGGCGGGCGCGGCGGAACTGGCGGAACTCGCCGCGGTGGGTGACGCAGGCGGGGCGGCGGTGTGAGAGGGGGGCGGCTCGGGGGTCAGTCGCTGCTCGAGGTCGGCCCGCAGGGCCGGCAGCGTGGCTTCGAGCAGTGAGCGGGCGTCCGCCGTCACCGCCGCGTCCACGTAGAGCCGGTCGGTGGGCCGGTCGTGCCAGCGCACCTCGAGGTAGGCGCCCTGCCTCCCGTGGCTGGGCTCCGCGTAAGCAGCGATGCCAACGTCCGCAAGGGCGTCGAGCAGCGGCGCCACGAGAAGGGTGTCGAGGTCTGCGATCGGCGCCCAGCTCCCCGCGCTGAGACCGTTGCCGCGGCCGGTCATAGCTCCATCCTCACCCGGGCCACTCTCACTCGCGACCGGCGGGTGTGGCGACGCGGGCCGCGAGCTCGAGACTGCCCGCCACGATCGCCTCCGCGTCGTTGTCGAGGGTCGCCACGTGATAGCTGTCGGGCAGCTCATGCTCCTCGAGCACCGCGTGCAGCCGCTCGCGCAGCAGCCGAGCACTGGCGAGGTCGACGACGTGGTCGACGGCGCTGCGGTAGAGCACGACGGGGATGTCGAGAGTCGCCAGGCGCGGTGTCAGGCTGCGCCACAGGGCGAAGACCTGCGCCAGGCCGCGCAGCGGAAGCCGGTCGTAGCCGAGCTCGTCCTGACCGGACCTCTTGATGTCGTTGACGACGCCGGACAGGGAGGGGACGACGCGGGCCAGCAGCGGAAGCGCCGGTGCGCGGCGGTCGTCCGTGGCCAGGAACGGGTTGACGACGACGGCGCCACGCACGGTCGAGCGGCGTTCGGCGGCCAGGTGCAGCGCGAGCGCGCTGCCCATCGACAAGCCCATCGCGAGAACGACGTCGCAGGTCTGGGCGAGGCGGTCGTGTGCGGCGAGCACCTCGTTGCTCCAGTCCTGCCACCGCACCTGGTTGAGGTCCTGCCACCGCGTGCCGTGACCCGGCAGCAGGGGCGCCTCCACGGCGAGACCAGCGTCGGCGAGTGCCTGCGCCCACGGCCGCACTCCCGCGACCGAGCCGGTGAATCCGTGGATCACGACCGCGCCGACCCGCGGCGTCCCGGACTCGGGCAGGTGTCGGTAGGGCTCGGCTCCGGGGCGGATCGCGGCAGACACGAGGTGATGGTGGCACGGCGCGCGGGCGCTGGCCTAGGGTTCGACCAGCATCTGATCGGCATTCGAGGCCGGCGGAGGAGTGGGAGGGCTCAGCGGTGTTCTACTGGCTGCTCAAGTACCTGTTCCTCGGGCCGCTGCTCAAGCTCATCTTCCGCCCGTGGGTGGAGGGCCTGGAGAACGTCCCCGAGGAGGGGCCGGCCATCCTGGCCAGCAACCACATGAGCTTCTCCGACTCGATCTTCCTGCCCCTCGTCGTGGAGCGTCGGATCACCTTCCTGGCCAAGTCCGACTACTTCACGGGCACCGGCATCAAGGGGCGCCTGACGGCGATCTTCTTCCGTGGGGTCGGGCAGGTGCCGGTGGACCGGTCCGGGGGCAAGGCCAGCGAGGCCGCGCTGCGCACGGGGCTGAAGATCCTGGGGCGCGGAGAGCTGCTCGGCATCTATCCCGAAGGCACGCGCTCGCCCGATGGGCGCCTCTACCGCGGACGGACCGGCGTCGCCAGGATGGCGCTCGAGGGCAAGGTCCCCGTCATCCCCGTGGCCATGATCGACACCGACCGCCTGCAGCCGCCGGGGCAGCTGATCCCCCGACTCATGCGGCCGGGCGTGCGCATCGGCGCGCCGCTCGACTTCTCCCGCTACGAGGGCATGGAGGGCGACCGTTTCGTCCTGCGCTCGATCACCGACGAGATCGTGTACGCCCTCATGCAGCTCAGCGGCCAGGAGTACGTCGACATCTACGCCACTACCGCGAAGAAGCGTCTCGCCGAGGGGGACCCGGTGCGGGCGGACGTGGCCGCCGCGGACATCGCGGACCCCGAGGAGGGACCAGCCGACGACGTGGACGCCTCGGCGGCGGACGCTGCTGGTGATGACGGCGACTCTGCTGCTGACGCGACCGGCGCCGGTCGCGAGGGTCAGGCCCCGACCGCCGCCTGATTCGGTAGGTTGCCCTAGGACAGCGGCACCGCGTGCCCGCCGGCCTCGGGGCAGGTGGCAGCAGCGCGGACGGTCGCAGTGGCAGCGGCACAGTGTGGTGCCCACCGCGTTCCCTGGTCCACGGCCTGCCCGCTGGGACCTGTCCCTGACATCTGAACGTGTGGAGGCGACGTGCGCGTCGGAGTTCTCACCGGTGGCGGCGACTGCCCTGGTCTCAATGCCGTCATCCGTGCCGTGGTGCGCCGCGGCAGCGCCGAGTTCGGCTACGAGTTCGTCGGGTTCCGCGACGGCTGGAAGGGTCCTCTCGAGGGGATCACCCGCGAGCTTGACGTCACCTCGGTCCGGGGCATCCTCCCTCGCGGTGGGACGATCCTCGGCTCCTCGCGCACCAACCCGATCAAGGTCGACGGCGGCATCCAGCGCATCAAGGACAACCTGGCCGACCTCGGCGTGGACGCGCTCGTCGCCATCGGCGGCGAGGACACGCTGGGCGTAGCGACACGACTGCACCAGGAGGGGGTCAACGTCGTCGGCGTCCCGAAGACCATCGACAACGACCTCAACGCCACCGACTACACCTTCGGCTTCGACACCGCGGTCAACATCGCGACCGAGGCCATCGACCGCCTCCACACGACCGCGGAGTCCCACCACCGCGCTCTCGTCGTCGAGGTCATGGGGCGGCATGCGGGCTGGATCGCCCTGCACGCCGGCATCGCGGGCGGCGCGAACGTCATCCTCATCCCGGAGGTGCCCTTCGACATCGAGAAGGTCTGCGAGTACGTCGAGAGCCGCTTCCGCACCAACTACGCCCCGATCCTCGTCGTCGCCGAGGGTGCGACGCCGGCGGAGGGGACGATGGAGCTGCAGAGCGGCGAGGTCGACGCCTTCGGTCACGTCCGCCTCGGCGGCATCGGGGAGCGCATCGCGGCCGAGATCGAGAACCGCACCGGCAAGGAGGCCCGGACCTCGGTGCTCGGGCACATCCAGCGCGGCGGGACGCCGACGGCCTTCGACCGGGTCCTTGCCACCAGGTTCGGCCTGCACGCCATCGGTGCGGTCGCCGACGGCGCCTACGGCTCGATGGTCGCGCTGCGCGGGACCGACATCGTGCGCGTGCCCCTCGCCGACGCCACGACGACGCTGAAGACCGTTCCGCCGGAGCTCTACCAGGAAGCGGCGGTGTTCTTCGGGTGACGTCCCTGGATTCCCGTCCAGACGCTCGCCGCGCGACGACGATCGGACCGGTGCCGGGCGTGGACGCGCCGTGGGTCCAGCTGCCCGCGGCGCAGCAGCCGGTCTGGGAGGACGACGCCGCGCTTGCGGAAACGGGCGAGCGGCTGCGGGCGATGCCGCCGCTCGTCTTCGCAGGCGAGTGCGACACCTTGCGAACGGCGCTGGCGGAGGTGGCCGCGGGGCGCGCCTTCCTGCTGCAGGGGGGTGACTGTGCCGAGACCTTCGCTGCGAATACCGCGGCCAGCATCCGCAACCGCATCAAGACGCTGCTGCAGATGGCGGTGGTGCTCACCTACGGGGCGAGCCTGCCGGTAGTCAAGGTCGGCCGGATTGCCGGGCAGTACGCCAAGCCGCGCTCGCGCGACACCGAGACCCGCGGGGAGCAGACGCTGCCGGCCTACCGCGGGGACGCGGTCAACGGCCTGGACTTCACGGAGGAGGCGCGGCGACCCGACCCGCGCCGGCTGCTGGAGGTCTACCACGCCAGCTCGGCCACCCTGAACCTCGTCCGGGCCTTCACCCACGGTGGCTTCGCCGACCTGCGCCAGGTGCACGCCTGGAACCAGGGCTTCCTGCGCGACTCGGCGGCCTACCGGCGCTATGAGCTGATGGCGCGTGACATCGACCGTGCGATGGCCTTCATGAAGGCCGCCGGCGCCGACCCCGAGAGCCTGCGCACGGTCGACCTGTACGCCAGCCACGAGGCGCTGCTGCTCGACTACGAGACACCGTTGACCCGCGTCGACTCCCGGACCGGGCAGCTGTACGACACCTCCGGCCACATGGTCTGGGTCGGGGAGCGGACGCGCCAGCTCGACGGCGCCCACATCGACTTCGCCTCGCGTATCCGCAACCCCATCGGCCTCAAGCTCGGCCCCTCCACCAGCCCGGAGGACGCCGTTCGTCTGGTTGATCGGCTCGATCCCGAGCGCGAGCCCGGCCGGCTCACGCTCATCTCGCGGATGGGAGCCGGCCGCGTGCGGCAGGCGCTGCCGGCCCTGGTGCGAGCGGTGCACGAGGCCGGAGCGCGGCCGGTCTGGATCTGCGACCCGATGCACGGCAACACCTTCGAGGCGCCCAGCGGCTACAAGACGCGCCGCTTCGACGACGTGGTCGACGAGGTCCGCGGCTTCTTCGAGGTGCACGCCGCGCTGGGCACGCACCCCGGCGGCGTCCATGTCGAGCTCACCGGTGACGACGTCACCGAGTGCCTCGGAGGTGCGGTCGAGATCAGCGACCTCGACCTCGCGACGCGCTACGAGACCGCCTGCGACCCCCGCCTGAACCACCAGCAGTCGTTGGAGCTCGCCTTCCTCGTGGCCGAGATGCTGGCCGACGCCCGCGATCGGGCCGCCCAGCCGACGGCTCTGCCGGGGGAGTAGGTAGCCTCCTGCCCGCGGCGGGACGGCGGACAGGCGGGTGGCGATGATCGATCTGCGCAGCGACACGGTGACGAAGCCGACCGAGGACATGCGTCGTGCCATGGCTGCCGCAGAGGTGGGCGACGACGTCTACGGCGAGGACCCGACGGTGCGGCGGCTCGAGGAGCGCATCGCGGACCTGCTCGGCCAGGAGGACGCCGTCTGGACGCCCACCGGGTCGATGGCCAACCAGCTCGCGCTGCGCTTGCTCGTGGCCCCCGGGCAGGAGCTGCTGTGCGACGAGCAGGCGCACGTGGTCCGCGCCGAGCTGGGGGCAGCCGCCGTCTTCTCCGGCATCACGACGCGCACCTGGCGGTCGGTGCGCGGCGAGCTCGTCGCGGACGACGCGCTGCGCCTCGCCGCCCCCGCGGCCGGGCCGCACCTGGTGTCGACGGCGGCAGTGGCGGCGGAGGACACGCACAACTTCGCCGGCGGGACCGTGCAGCCGCTGGAGCAGCTGCACGCGCTGGCGGCGGGAGCGCACGCGCTGGGTCTCGGCGCCCACCTGGACGGCGCGCGGCTCTGGAACGCCGTTGTCGCCAGCGGGGTCGCCGCTCGAGAGCGAGCAGCGGGATACGACACCGTGTCGGTGGCGATGTCGAAGGGGCTAGGTGCGCCGGCCGGCTCGGTGCTGGCCAGCAGCGCGGCGCGGGTGACGGAGGCCAGGATCTGGCGGAAGCGCTACGGCGGCGGCATGCGGCAGGTCGGAGTCCTCGCGGCTGCGGGGCTCTTCGCCCTCGACCATCACCTCGACCGGCTGGCGGAGGACCACGAGCATGCGCGGCGGCTGGCCGATGCAGTCGCCCGCGTCGCCCCCGAGGTGGTCGAGCCGGCACGCGTCGAGACCAACATCGTCGTCCTCGACCTGTCGAGCAGGGTCGAGGTGGCACCTGGCGAGCCGACGTCGGCACTGGCTCCCGCTCCCGCGCTGGCCCAACGCCTGGCCGATGCCGGTGTGCTCATCTCGGTGCTCGGCCCCACGACCGCCCGGCTCGTGACGCACCTCGGGGTCTCCGCGGACGACACCGCCCGGGCCGGCACCGCGCTCGCGCAGGCGCTGGCGGCCTAGCGCGCCGCGGCCGCCGCGAGTAACAGCTGCTCGGCGGCTGGAAGGTCGGCGATTCCCCGCAGCAGCACGCTCAGCTCGGCGTCCAGCCGGACGGAGGCGCGCCCCTGGGCGCCGTCGACGCGCCGGCGCCACGCGATGTGCTCGTCGATGATGCGCGGATCGTCAACGAGCAGCGCAGCGCCGAGGAAGCGCACCACGTGCCGCGCCGACTCGGCCACGTCGTCTTCTTCGCCGTGACCACTGGACTCGAGCTCCCTGCCGGCGAAGCGGGCGAGGTCCTCCTCGCGCAGCACCAGCTCGGCCTGCTCGTCGGCTCCCTCGTGTCGCAGAGGTGGAGCAGGGGTCGCGGTCGCGCGCCAGTCGACCAGCAGTGCCAGGGCGTCGTGCACGGTGGGAGCCCACGCGGCCGCTCCCAGGCGCCGGGCTCGCAGGTCGTCCGGCCCGAAGCCGGAGCCGCCGGCGAGGACCGGCACCCCGGCCTCGCGGGCGGCTTCGATCATCCGGCGGGCCCGGGGCAGGGCGCTGGCGAGTGAGCAGGAGAGGGCCACAGCGTCCGGGCCGGTGTCGTGGACATACTGCGCGAGCTGCGGCGGCGGCGTGCTGGCGCCCAGGAAGGTGACGGCGTGGCCGCTGAGGGCGAGGACCTCGGCGACGACGCGGGCGGGCAGGGCGTGCCATTCGTTCTCCACACAGGCGACCACGATGTGCCTGCTGTCGGCGCGCTGCTCCGGCTCGACGGCGAGCGCGACCTCGGTCACGACCGCTTCACTGATGGCTGTCGCGACGTGCTCCTGGGCGACGTTCCAGGCGCCGGTCTCCCACAGCCGGCCGACTTCGCCCTGCGCCGCGCACACGAGGTCGAGCAGGACGGACGCGGCGGGCACGCCGTCGGCGAGCAGCGAGCGCGCGACGGTGAGGGCGCGCCTGCGGTCGCTGTCGCGCAGGGCCGCCACGTAGGAGTCGAACTGCTGATCCCGGATGGGCGAGTCCAGTGTCGTCATGTCTGGTCCCTCGAGGTGTGGCGAGCGGGATCAGTGTGACCCGCGGGGGCGCCGATCGCCAGCAGCGCGATGTCGTCGTGCGGCGCGCCGTCCAGATGCTGCATGACGGCCTGCTCGAGGTGCTCCACAAGGGCGGCTGGCTCACTGCCGGCGAACGCGGGCAGCAGCGCGCGCAGCCCGTCGACTCCGAGCTCGCCGCGCGGACCGCGCGCCTCGGTCACACCGTCGGTGTAGAGCAGGCAGACGTCTCCGGGGCACAGCACCGTCGACGTCGTCCGGTACCGAGCCTGCGGAAAGACCCCGACGAGCATGCCGTGCTCGCCGACCGCCTCGATGCTCCCGTCGCGCCGCAGGACGAGCGGCAGCGGATGGCCGGCGTCGGCGACGTCGAGCAGAAGGCCGCCCGGCGAGGCGCCGAGCGCGGGGTCGGCCGCGGCCGGGCGCAGCCGGACGACCGCGACGGTTGCGAACTGCGTCGCTTCGCGGGCGCCGGCGGTGCTGAGCAGGGTGGCGTTGAGCAGGTCGAGCACGCGGGCGGGGTCGCGGTCGATGAGGCACGCGGTGCGGACCGTCTGGCGTGCCTGGCCGGTGAGCACCGCGGCCTCGACGCCCTTGCCCATGACATCGCCCATGACGAGCGACCAGTCGTCGCCGCTGCCGTGGACGTCGTAGAAGTCCCCGCCGACCTCCGAGGACTCGAACGCGGGTCGGTAACGAGCCGCCAGCAGCACGCCGTCCAGCTCGGGCAGCGTCGGCGGTCGCAGACTGGCCTGCAGGACCGACGCGACATGACTGCGCTCGGTGTAGAGCCGGGCCGCATCCAAGGCGAGAGCTGCGCGCTCGCCGAGGTCCTCGAGCAGGCTGAGCTCCCGCTCGTCGTACCGTCCCTCCTCGACCGGTCGGGCGACGCTCAGGACGCCGAAGATGGTGCCGCGGGCGGTGAGGGGGACGCTGGCGATGGTGACGGGGTAGTCCGGTGCCACGATTTGGGCGAGCTCGGCATCCGGCAGCCAGGCACGCGCCTCCGTCGGTGTGGTGGCCTCGACGAGTGCCGCACGCCCGGTCACAAGGACCCGGCCGAGGCCCTCGCGGTCGGTCGGGTTGCGCAGCAGCACGGCCTCCTGTGGAGCGCGCCCGCTGCCGTTGCAGGCCGTGAGCCGCAGGCTGCGCCCCGACAGCATGGCCACCTGGCCGCCGGTGCCCATGCGGGGGACCGCGATCCCGAGCACGCGTGGGATCGTGCGGCGGATGTTCAGCGAGCCGGCGAGGGCTCGGCTCGCCTCGGCGAGGAACGCGGACCGCTCACGCTCGACGAGCAGCGCCTCCTGGAGCGCCGACTCGACCTCTCCGAGGCGGGCGCTCGTGACGTCTTTGATGGGACGGTCGGCCTCGACCAACGCATGCCCTCTCCCTCGTGGGTGGAGCCGGGCCGATGCGAGGTGGTGCCGCGGAAAGTCCGACCTATCTGTCCAAGGTGAACACATCGGCGCACCCCGCGTCCACCCCGTACCGATCTTTGCGCCTGCGTATGGGCGACGCTCACACCGCCAGCCCGGCGGCCGGCGTTCGGGACATGACGGGCACGAGAGCCCGAACGGCGCTGGCCAGTGCCCGCAGGTCGGAGTCCACCAGCGCCTGCGGCCCGTCGCACAGGGCGTCTTCCGGGTGGGGGTGGACGTCGACCAGGATGCCGTCGGCGCCCACCGCGATCGCTGCCCGCGACAGCGGGACGACGAGGTCGCGGCGGCC
Source organism: Actinomycetales bacterium (assembly GCA_051960855.1). Taxonomy (GTDB): domain Bacteria; phylum Actinomycetota; class Actinomycetes; order JAJZTN01; family JAJZTN01; genus JBQCDV01. The sequence goes on along the minus strand of JBQCDV010000144.1, from coordinate 18,361 downwards.
GCCCGAGTGCGAGGGGTCGATCATGACGGGCAGGTGGGTGAGTGCCTGCACCGCCGGCACCGCCGAGACGTCGAGGGTGTTGCGGTAGGCGGGCTCGAACGTCCGGATCCCTCGCTCACAGAGCACGATGTCGAGGTTGCCGCGCTGGGCGATGTACTCCGCGGCCATCAGCCACTCCTCGAGCGTGGCGGTCATGCCCCGCTTGAGCAGCACCGGCTTGCCGGCTGCCCCGACAGCTTGCAACAGCGCGAAGTTGGACATGTTGCGGGTGCCGATCTGCAGCATGTCGGCGTACTCGGCGACGACGGGGACGTCGGCGGCGTCGACGACCTCGGTCACGACGGGCAGACCGGTCGCCTCGCGGACGTCGGCGAGGATGGCCAGCCCCTTCTCGCCCAGCCCCTGGAAGGCGTAGGGGGAGGTTCGGGGCTTGAAGGCCCCGCCGCGCAGCAGCGTGGCTCCGGCGGCCTTGGCCATCTCCGCGGCCTCGAGCGTCTGCTCCGCGGACTCAACCGCGCACGGCCCGGCCACGAAGGTGAAGGTGTCGGGGCCGACCGGGACACCGCGCACCGACACCGTCGACCTGGAGGGGTGGTGGGTGCGGCTGACCAGCTTGTAGGGCGTGGAGACGCGCACGACCTCGGCGACACCGGGCATCGCCGGCAGGTTGAGCTCCCCGAAGGCCTCGACGTCGCCGATCAGGCCGATCACAGTGCGGGTCACGCCGCGGCTGACGAACGCCTCGCCGCCCGCGTCGGCGATGCGGGTGGTGACCGCCTCGATCTCGCGGTCGGATGCCGCGGGTGCCATCACGAGGACCAGGACTTCCTCCAGACATGCAACGAGCCCCGGGCGGGGCCCGGGGCTCGACGGTCTGCGTGGCAGTTAGGCAGCAGATCTCGGGCGAACCGCGGGGCGGTCGCCATAGGAAAAGCTGCGGATGCTGCGCACGTCGGTCACCGTACCCGGCGTCTCACGCAAGGAGCAGTCGTTGTCCGCGATGCGGACGGAGACGCGGCCCGCCTGACCGCGCCGAGGTCGGCCGGCGTGCCCTACACGGCGAGGTGGGGGACCTCGCCCTCGATCCGTCGTCGCCGGGGGGCGAGCTCGACGAGGAACATCGCGGCGAGCACGAGGGCGCCGCCGACGAGCATGCGCCACGTGGCGGATTCGCCGCCGAAGATCACCGCAAAGGTTGCGGCCCAGACCGGCTCGAGGGTCATCACGATGGCGGCGCGGGTCGCCGACAGGTGCGCCTGGGCCCACGTCTGGCCGACCAGCGCGACGGCGCCGGCGATCAGCGCCATGTAGAGCAGGCTCAGCCAGTCCGGCACCGACGAGGGCACCTGGATGCCGCCGGGCAGCGCGGCGACGCCGCAGACCACGGCGATGACGGCCATCTGCACGACCGACAGGCCGAAGGCGGACTGGGGTCTCGACCAGGCACCGAGCCCCACGATGTGCAGGGCGTACAGCGCCGCCGACGCCAGCGTGAGGCTCTCCCCGAGGCCGAAGGCGAGGCCGGCCGACCGCAGGCTGAGGACGGCGAGGCCGACGGTCGCAAGGGCGACAGCCGCCCACACCGACCGCGGCGCCCGGGTGCGCACGAGCACCGTGGCGAAGATCGGCGTCAGCACGACGTACATGCCGGTGATGAAGCCCGACACCGACGCCGCGGTGTGGTCGAGCCCGACGGTCTGCAGGATCTGGGCCGCACCGTAGAGCAGGCCCAGCACCAGCCCCTGGCGCCGTTCGGGCCGGGTCAGGGCGCCGACGCTGCGCGGGCGCAGCGCGAGCAGCACGACGAAGGCGATCGCGAAGCGGACGGCGAGGAAGTCGGGGACCGGCACATGCCGCACGAGGTCCTTGATGAGGAAAAACGTCGACCCCCAGACGGCGGTGATGCCGAGCAGGAGCAGGGTCGCGGCGAACTCGCAGCGGGTGCGCGCAGGCTCGTGCGAAGCGGACGTGGTGGTGGCCATGTGGGGCGTCAGGCGACGTCGCGGGTCAGACGACGTAGAGGGTGACGGTGCTGCCGCGCTTGACCTGGCCGCTCTTGCTCTGGTCGAAGACCCGACCAGGCCCGAACGGCGCCCGCACGATGTTCGCCTCGAGCCCGAGGTCCTGCAGGATCTTCTGGGCGTCCTCGACCCTCTTGCCGCGCAGGTTGGGGACCGTCACGAGGTCGGGACCCTTGGACACGGTGAGGGTCACGGTCGAGCCCTTGGTGAGCGTGCCGCCGGTGGGGGCCTGGCTGATGACGGCGTCCTTGTCGACGGTGTCGCTGAACTGCCGGTCCCCGACCTTGGCGCGCAGCCCGGCTGCCTCGAGTGCGGCGGTGGCGTCGCTCAGCGACTGGCCGCGGACATCCGGCACGTCGACCGGCGGCAGTCCCTTGCTGATGACGAGATCGACCGAGCTGTCCAGCTTGACCTGGGTCTGCGGCTGCACCGACTGCTCGAGCACCTGCCCCTTCGGAGCGCTGTCGTCGTAGCGCGCCGTGACCTTGCCCCGGACGAGGTTCGCGCGGGCGAGGGCGGCCTCGGCGGCGGACTGGGACAGCCCGACGAGCTTCGGGACCGCTGTGCGGTGCGGTCCCTTGCTCAGGACCAGGGTCACGGTGCCGCCCTTGCGCACCGGCTGCTGCGGCCGGGGGTCGCTGCCGATCACGTGGTCGCGGGCGACCGTCTCTGACCACTGCGGTGTGCCGTAACGGATCTGCAGGCCTGCCTGGGTGAGCTTGGCTGCAGCGGCGGACTTCGAGAGGTTGAGGACGCTCGGCGTGGTCAGGTAGGCGCCGGGCCCGGAGCCGTAGAACCACGCCGCCCCGGACAGGCCCGCGGCCAGCAGCAGCACGAGCAGCAGGGCGAGCAGTCCCGAACGCCGACCCGGTCGCCGCCGTCGCCGGCCGTCCTCGCCGCCGTCGCCGGTGTCGCCGGTGTCCTCGTCAGCGTTGTCATCAGTGTCGTCGTCACCGCGGCCGCTGGTGCGGCCGCTGTCGCCGCTCGGTACGGCTGCGGTCGCGCCGGAGGCGAGGGGACGCGGGCGGGGCAGCACGACGGTCCGTTCAGCGATGTCGTCGCGCTCGTGCAGCGCCGCGCCGGACAGGACGTCGTCGTCGAGACGCCTGGCAGCCGCCACCAGCCGGGCGAGGAAGAGATTGGCGTCGGCGGGGCGGCCGGCGGGGTCACGGTCCGTGGCGTCGAGCACGAGGTCATCGAGCTCCTCGGGCAGGCCGTCGACGAGCTCGCTGGGGGCAGGGACGTCCTCGTGGACGTGCCGGAAGGCGACATTCATCGGGTTGTCGCCCTCGTAGGGCTTGTGCCCGGTGAGCAGCTCGAAGAGCAGGATCCCCGCCGCGTAGACGTCGCTGCGCGCATCCGACGCGCCGCGCTCGACCTGCTCGGGCGCGACGTAGCCCACGGTGCCGATGAGCAGCCCGACGGTGGCGTTGGTATTCGTGCCGCCGCTTGCTGCCGCTCGCGCCAGACCGAAGTCGGCGACCTTCACACGTCCGTCGTCAGCGAGCAGGACGTTCTCGGGCTTGACGTCGCGGTGGACCAGCCCGGCCCGGTGGGCGGCGCCCAGGGCTGCGAGCACCGGCTGCATGACCTCGATGGCCTCCCCGGGGGTGAGGCGGCCGCGGTCGACGAGCACGTCGCGCAGGGTCCGGCCCTCGACCAGCTCCATGGTCAGGAACACGACGCCGTCGTCGCTGCCCTGGTCGTGGACGGCGACGACGTTGGGGTGCGACAGGCGAGCCGCCGACTTCGCCTCGCGGATGAAGCGGGCGACAAAGTCGGCGTCCTCCGCGAGCCCCGGGTGCATGACCTTGAGTGCGACCTCGCGGTCGAGCCGCGTGTCCAGACCGTGGTAGACGGTGGCCATGCCGCCCCGGGCCAGGCGTGGACCGACCCGGTAGCGGCCCTCGAGCAGGCGCCCGACGAGCGGGTCCTGCACGGTCGTGTCCACCCGGCCAGTCTACGTGGCGGCCGCGGTCGCTACCGGCCCTCGAAACGGGCCTTGAGCGCCTGCACGTTGGCGACGTACTGCTTGGTGTCGGCGAAGACGCCGCGCTCACGCACCGAGCGCAGCCCCTGGTAGTAGCCGGCGATCGCCTGCGCCTCGCTGGTCTGGTCGCGCAGCACCTTGAGCAGCAGGCACCCAGCCAGGACGTTGTCCTCCGGGTCGAGCACGTCCAGCCGGCGGCCCACGACCTGCGACATCCAGTCGGCGGTCGCGGGGACCACCTGCATGATGCCGACGGCGTCGGCGACGGAGACCTTGCGGGAGTTCCAGCCGGACTCCTGCCATGACACCGCGAGCGCGAGCTCCGGGTCGACTCCGACGCGCCGGGCGGTGCGCACGATGAGGTCGCGCGCCTGTGCCTTGGTCGGGACGCTGCGGCTGGCGAGGATGCGGCGATGCTGGTCGGCCTTGTTGACCACCGCCTTCGGATAGGTCCGGCCCGCGAAGGTGTTGCCGCCGCTGGTGCCCGACGTGGCCGAAGTCGCGGCACCGCCCGGCTTCGGGATCTGCAGCACCTCGCCGGCGTAGATCGTGCCGCTGGCCGGGATCCGGTTGTGCTTGCGGATCTCGGTCGTGGTCGTCCGGAAGCGCTGGGCGAGCCCGATCAGGGTGTCGCCGCGCACGACGCGGTGCGCGGTGAGCTTCGGCTTGCTGGATGAGCCGCCTGCCGATGAGCCCCCTGCGGATGAGCCGGAGGGCACCCGCAGCGACTTGCCCGCGATGATGACATCACCGTTGCCTGGGAGGTCATTGGCCTGCACGAGGGCGGCGACGGTCGTGTGGAAGCGGGCCGCGAGCTCCGAGAGCGTGTCGCCGGGCTTGACCGTGTAGGGCTGCCATCCGTGGGCCGCGAGGCCGACGGCGAGCAGGGGAAGTCCCAGCGCCGGCAGCGTGCGGCGCGAGCGCAGGGCTCGCCGCACGGTCACGGAGCGGGGGCGAAGGGGGAAGGGCATCGCCGCGAGTCCTTGCGTCGTGGAGCGGGAAGGCTTGTGAAGTTATCGATCATGAGCAGAGTCGATGATCGTCGAACGCGTCAACGTAGCGGGTGCAGGGTCGCGGACAAAGGGGACACGCCGGTCATGGAGAACTTCGACGCCGACGCCGACGCAGTGGTCGACGTGGTGGTACTGGGCGGAGGCTCGGTCGCGGAGGTGCTTGCTCCCGCGCTCGCGAAGGAGGGGCGGTCGGTAGCCGTCGTGGAGCAGCGGCTGGTCGGTGGCGAGTGCCCCTACTTCGCCTGCATTCCGAGCAAGGAGCTCCTGCTGACCGGTGCCGCCGGCCTGCCGTGGCCGGAGGCCGTCCGTCGGCGGGACGACGCCTCCGAGCACCGGGATGACGCCGCTGCGGCTGAGGGGCTCGAGGAGGCGGGAGTACGGCTGGTGCGCGGCACGGGACGCGTCGTCGGCCCCGTGCGAGAGGGGGAGCACCGGTTCGAGGTGGCCGTGACCGGTGACGACGGGCAGGAGCGGCGGCTGCGGTGCCGCGACCTCGTCGTGGCCACCGGGTCGGAGCCGACCCTGCCGCCGATCGACGGCCTCGAGGGCCTCGGCGACCGGCTATGGACGAGCGAGGACGCGCTCAGCACCGACCTCCGGCCGCAGAGCCTCCTCATCCTGGGAGGCGGGCCGGTGGGCTGCGAGCTGAGTCAGGCCTACGCGGAGCTCGGCGTGGACGTCACGCTGGTGGAGGCCTCCGGCCGATTGCTGGACAAGGAGCCGGGCTTTGTGGGGGCGGCGGTCGAAGCGAGCCTGCGGGCCAGCGGCGTCGAGGTGCTCACGGGGGCCAAGGCGACGACGGCGAGTGGCGACAGCAGCGGCGTTCGGGTCGAGCTCGACGACGGACGCGTGCTGCGCGGCGAGCGGGTCCTGGTGGCGACCGGGCGCCGTCCGCGCACCCGCGGCATCGGGTTGAGCGAGCTGGGAGTCGATGACGAGCAGCCGATGCGGATCGACGCCCGTGGCCGCGTGCCGGGAGTGGAGGGACTGTGGGCGGCCGGTGATGTGACCGGGGAGAACCCCTACACCCACGCGGCCAACGCCACCGCCCGCGTCATCGCTGCGGAGCTGCTGGGGCGCGGCTACGACCGGGACCCCGACGCGGTGCCCCGCACCGTCTACACCTCACCGGCGGTGTGGAGCTGCGGGGTGACCCCGGCGACGTCGACCGGTGGACTGGTTACCGGGGCGTGCGACCTGGGTGAGACGGCGCGCGGCTTCCTGGAGCAGCACGCGGGGCGTCCCGCTGAGGGGCGGTTGGAGATCTACGCGGACGCAGCGCGCATGGTGGTCGTAGGCGCCAGCGCCGTCGGGCCCCAGGCCGACTCCTGGGCCGCCGAGCTCGGTGTCGCGATCGCTGCCCGACTTCCGGTCGCGCTGCTGTCGACCGTCGTGCACGCCTTCCCCACGTGGGGTGACGCGGTGGAGGTCGCGGCCCGGGACCTGCTCGAGCAGGCGCGAGGCGGTCAGCAGTGACCCATCCAGTGGACCGCCCCGAGCGCGTGGTCGTCGTGGGTGCCGGGCTGGCAGGGCTGCGGACCGTGCAGGAGCTGCGCGGTCAGGGCTTCGACGGGTCGCTGGTGCTCATCGGAGCCGAGCCGCACCGGCCCTACGACCGGCCGCCGCTGTCGAAGGAGCTCCTCTCCGGCGAGACCGACTCCAGCGAGCTCGAGGCCGCGTGGGACGACCTCGACGTCGAGCTGCGCCTGGGCGTGACCGTCACGCGGCTGGACCCCGAGCGCCAGGTGGTCGTGATGGACGACGCGGGCGAGGTCGCGGAGGTGGAGTTCGACGCGTGCGTGCTGGCGACCGGCGCCGTCCCCCTGCGGATCGCGGGCGAACCTGCGGTCACCCTGCGCACGCTCGACGACGCCCTCGCGCTGCGCTCGGTGCTGGGCCTCGCGCCGTCCGGTCGCCGCCTGGCAGTCGTCGGCGCTGGCTGGATCGGTGCCGAGGTCGCCACCGTGGCCGCGGCTCGCGGCTGGGACGTCGACGTCATCGAGGCTGCGGCGGCGCCGTTGCACGGGTCGCTGCCGGCGGAGGTGGCTGCCCTCACCGTGCCCTGGTACGCAGCCGCCGGGGTGGAGCTGCATCTCGGCTCGCTGGTCACCGAGGTGGTCGCGGCCGGCGTCGGTGGGCAGCGCCACCTGGTGCGGCTCGACGATGGGCGGAGCCTCGAGGCCGACGTGGTGCTGGAGGGCGTCGGGGTCCGGCCGGCCACCGCCTGGCTCGCCGATGGCGGCCAGAGCGTGGTGGAGCTGGACCGCCGGGGTGCCGTGCTGGTCGACGAGTGGCTGCGCACCTCGGCCCCGGGAGTGTGGGCGACAGGTGACGTCGCGGCGCGATGGTCGCCTCGCTACGGCCGCCGCCTCCCCGGAGGTCACTGGGAGGACGCGCTGCGAGCTCCAGCGACCGTCGCCGGCAGCGTGCTCGCGGGCGGCAGCTGGGCAGAGCCGCCGGGTGTGGAGCCCTACGACGCGGTGCCGTGGGTGTGGAGCGACCACCTCGGGCACTCGCTGCAGCTGTTCGGGGTGACCGAGGGCCGCTTGGTTCTGCGTGGTGACCCGAGCGCGACGGGAGGCGGGTGGAGTGCCTGCTGGCTCGACGGCGAGGACCGGCTGCGCGGGGTGCTGGTCGTCGACAAGCCGCGCGAGGTCTCCCAGGCTCGGCGCGTCGTCGACTCGCTGGTCGATCCGGCCCGCCTGGCCGACGTGTCCCTGACCTTGCGTGAGGCTGCCGAAGTCTGAGCCTGCTGCGAGACTTCCCGTTGTGAGCACAGCCACCGGCGGCGGAGTCCCACGTTGAGCCGTCGCGAGCTTGACGCCGCGGGCATCAGCGACCCGCTGCTGCGCGAGTCCTACGAGGCGTGCCGGCGGCTCAATGCCGAGCACGGCAAGACCTACTACCTCGCCACGCTCCTGCTGCCCACCGCCAAGCGGCCGTACGTCCACGCGCTCTACGGCTTCGCCCGGTACGCCGACGAGTTCGTGGACTCCCTGACCGCTCCTGACCCGGATGCGCTCGTCGCGTGGGGTGACCAGTTCCTCGCCGATCTCGACTCTGGTGCGACCACCGATGCCATCGGCCGCGCCACCATCGACACAATCCAGCGCTGGCAGCTGCCGCGCGAGTACTTCGAGGCCTTCCTCGCGTCGATGCGGATGGACATCACCGTCACCGAGTACGAGACCTACGAGGACCTGCGCGGCTACATGTACGGCTCCGCAGCGGTCATCGGCCTGCAGATGGTGCCGATCCTCGAGCCGTTGCCCGGCTGTGAGGCTGAGGCCACCCGCCGGGCGCAGGCACTGGGGGAGGCGTTCCAGCTCGCGAACTTCCTCCGGGACATCGGGGAGGACCTGCGCCGCGGCCGCGTCTACCTGCCGCAGGAGGACCTGCGGAAGTTCGGTGTCACCCGCGCGGACCTCTCGGCCGGTGACGTGACGCCGGCGATCCGCGAGCTGCTGCAGTTCGAGATCGCGCGCTGCCGGGAGCTCTACACCGAAGCGCTGCCGGGGATCGCTCTGCTGCATCCGACAAGCCGTGACTGCATCCGCACCGCCTTCGTCCTCTACGGCGGCATCCTCGACGCCATCGAGGCCGCGGACTACCAGGTGCTGCGGCAGCGGGTGTCGGTGCCGTTGCCGCGGCGACTCAGCGTGGCGGTCCCTGGGCTGCTGCGAGCCCAACGGGCCCGGCGGGAGACCCGGCGCTGGCGCGACCTCGTCACCGGGACTTAGCGCCTTTGGCGCCCGCGCGCGAAAGGATGCCAGTGTGCTGAGCCTCGAGGACATCTTCCCGCCGTTCGCGCTCCGGATCTCGTGCGGCGCCCTGGAACTCAGGGTCTTGCGAGACGACGATCTGCCCGAACTCGTCGAGCTCGTCTGCCGGGGAATCCAGGTACCGGGTCTACCGATGCCCTTCCTCCGGGCCTGGCACGAGGAGCCCTATGCGCCAGGATCGTCAGACGGCTTCCCCTCGAGCTCTCTCGCCTGGTGGTGGACCCAGAGGGCGACGTTCGCGCCCGACGACTGGCGCCTCGCCCTGGTCGTCCGGCGGCATGGGGATCTCGTCGGTATGCAGGACCTGCACGCAAAGGACTTCGCAGAAGCGCGCCTCATCGAGACTGGCTCCTGGCTGGGGAGGGCCCACCAGGGGACGGGGATTGGAACGCTGATGCGACAACTCGTTGTCGGGTTCGCGTTCGACGAGCTCGGCGCCGAGCAGTGCGAATCGGGCTACATCGTGGGCAACGACGCTTCGGCGGCGGTCAGCCGAAAGGTCGGGTACGTCGACAACGGCCGGCGGCCCATCGTGCAGCAGACAAGGCAAGGCAAGGTAGGAGTGGACGAGCAGCGGGTGGTCGTGACCCCTGCCAGCTTCAACCGTCCGGAAGACCCGGTCGCGGTCGAAGGCGCTGAGCAGCTCCGTCGCTTCTTTCGCATCGACCGTGGAACGGCTGAGTCCTTGTCCACCGAAGACGCGCCTCCGATGCATTGACTCAGTCCCGCTCGAGGCCGCGGCGGCCCCACCAGACCCACCACGCCATGGACTGCACCACCAGGGCGAAGCCGAAGAGCAGGTCCTCGACCGGGGCGAAAGCGATGCGCAGACCCCAGATGGCGCCGGGGTCGTAGCGGACGATGTCGCGGCCGGTGAGCCAGCCGTTCGTCAGCAGCTGGAAGACCACGATGATCGCGTAGGCGACCCAGAACACCCGTCGGGTCAGCAGCCGGGTGCGCAGCACCCAGAGGTCCATGACCACCGTGAGGGCGACGCCGAGCAGCGCGAGCTCGGAGTAGGTCATGGCGTCCGCTCGGGCGTGGCTGCCTCCGGTGTCGCACCCGGACGCGGGCGCCGGCGACGGGGGAGCGGGAGGAGCGGACGACGTTCGAAAGTGGTCGACTCGTCGCCGGTGGGCCAGCGACGGACGGTGCGTACGGCTTCGAGAGTGAGCACCGAGCAGATCGGGACCACGACGAAGAAGAGCAGCTCCTCGATCGGCAGCCGGCCGGGCAGGGTCACCCCCGTGGTCTGGGCTGGGTCGAAGTGCCAGTGCTGCCGGGCGATTGCGTAGAGATCCCAGACGACGAAGACCACGACGACCGGCGCGAGCGTGGCCAGCAGCCGTCGCCAGCGCCGCCACACCCGCACACCCAGGACCACCTCGAGCCAGCCGGTGCCCGCGAGACAGAAGGCGAGGACGCCGAGGTAGGCGAGGTGGGCCATGTCCGGTGGGCTGGAGGGGCGCTAGAAGGCGGAGGCCTGGGCGCGGCGCTTGACCTCGGTGCCGCGGTTCTCGACGAGAGCGTCGATCGGCCGACCGGGCAGGGAGTCGTCGGCGGTGTAGAGCCAGCGCACGGCCTCCTCGTCGCTGTACCCGGAGTCGGACAGCACGGTGAGGGTGCCGGGCAGCCCCTTGAGCACGGCACCGTCCTGAATGAAGGCCGCCGGCACGCGCAGGACCCCGTCCAGACGCAGCGCGACCAGCTGGTGCTCGGCGATGAGCTGGCGCACCCGCTGCACCTTCAACTGCAGGGCCTCGGCGATGTCGGGAAGCGTGAGCCACTCGCCGACGAGCTGCTGGACGTCAGGGGTCTCAGGACTGGTCGTCACGGGGGTCAAGCCTGCCACGGGCGGTGCCACCGGCCGCGCGTGCTCAGCGCCACGCGCGCGAGCGGTAGGACGGGTCCTTGCCGAGGATGCGTTCGGCGGCCAGACGGCCGGACACCAGGACCATCGGCACGCCGACGCCGGGCTGGGTGCCGGAGCCGGTGAAGACGACGTTGTCGCCCCAGAGGTTGCGCGGTCGGAAGGGGCCGGTCTGGATGAAGGAGTGCGAGGCCGCGAACGGCGCCCCGGCCATCATCCCGCGGCGTTCCCAGTCGGCTGGGGTGGTGAGGTGCTCGACCTCGATGCTGTCGCCGAAGCCCTTCCAGCCGCGGTCCTCCAGCGTCTGCACGACCTGGTCACGGTAGGCCGGGGCGAAGCGGTCCCAGTCGATGCCGGCGCGGTTGTTGGGGGTGGGGAACAGCACGTAGTAGATGTGGCGGCCGTCGGGAGCCAGCGTCGGGTCGGAGCGCGTCGGGCTGGTCACGAGCAGCGAGGGGTCGCTCATCACCTTGCCCTCGTCGATGATCTCGCGGAAGACCTGCTTCCACTCCGTGCCGAAGCTGATGTTGTGGTGCGCCGCCTCGGGGTACTCCGCGCTGCTGCCGGCGAGCAGGAGGAAGCACGAGGGCGAGTACTTCAGCCGTTTGACCGACCAGGGCTCGACGCGCAGCAGGTCGCGGTAAGCGACGGGCAGGTCGGGGTTGAGGACCACGACGTCGGCGGGGATCCGCTCGCCGGTGCTCGTGACGACCGCGGTGGCGCGGCTGCCGTTGTGCTCGACGCGGGTGACCTCCGTGCCGTAGCGAATCGTCACGCCGTGCTTCTCGGCGGCGCCAGCGAGGGCTCGGGGGAGGGCGTGCATCCCGCCTCGCGGGAAGTAGACGCCGGCGACCGAGTCCATGTAGGCGATGACGGCGTAGATGGCCAGGGCGTCGTAGGGGGACAGCCCGGCGTACATGGCCTGGAAGGAGAAGACCCGCTGCGTCCGGTCGTCGCGTAGGAACTGCTCGACCTTAGGGGCGAGTCGACGAAAACCGCCGATCGCTGCGAGCCGCGCCAGCGAGGGGGTCAGGAGGTCGAGTGGCGAGTCGATGTTGCGGTCGATGAAGTCGCGCATCTCGTGGCGGTAGAGCTGGGACACGAAGTCGACGTAGCGGCGGTAGCCGGCGGCCTCCTGCGGTCCGCACACCCGCTCGATCTCCGCGGCCATGGCGTCGGTGTCGGCATGAACGTCGAGGCGCGAACCGTCGGCGTAGGTGGCGCGGTAGAGCGGGGAGACGGGGACGAGGTTGAGCCAGTCCTCGAGTCGCTCGCCGACGCAGTCCAGCGCGTCGGCGATGAGGTCCGGCATGGTCAGCACGGTCGGGCCGGTGTCGAAGGCGTAGCCCCCGTCGGCCAGCAGTCCGGCACGGCCTCCGGGGACCGGCTCGCGCTCGAGGATGGTGACCTGTCGGCCGGCGCCGGCCAGTCGGAGCGCGGTAGAGAGACCGGCCAGACCGGCGCCGACGATGACGACGTTGTCGGTGGGGCCGGAGACGGTGCGCATCAGACGGTTCTCGCGGTCGCCGCGACGATGAGGCCGCGCAGGGCCTCGTCGGCCTCCGCTGGCAGGCGTGCGGCGTCGAGCGCGGCGACGGCCTGCTGGGAGCAGTGTTCGATGCGCCGCTCGACCTCGTCGAGAGCGCCCGTGTCGACGAGCACCGTGCGCAGCGTCTCGACGCCCTCCGCGGACAGATGGGAGTCACCGAGGTGCCGGCGCACGACCGCGGCCTGGGCCGGAGTCGCGTTGTCGAGAGCCAGCGCGACCAGCACGGTCCGCTTGCCCTCGCGCAGGTCGTCGCCCGCTGGCTTGCCGGTCTCGGCCGGGTCGCCGTAGACACCGAGTACGTCGTCGCGCAGCTGGAAGGCCTCGCCCAGCGGCAGCCCGTAGGCCGAGTACGCCGCCAGCAGCTCCTGGGAGGCACCGGCCAGGGTGCCGCCGAGCAGCAGTGGCTCCTCAATCGTGTACTTGGCGGACTTGAAGCAGATGACGCGACGGGCCCGCTCGACGCTGCCCCCGCCCGACTCGTGGCCCCGGGCTTGCTCCAGCATGTCGAGGTACTGCCCGCCCATCAGCTCGGTGCGCATCCGGTCGAAGACCAACCGACCGGCTCCCAGCCGCTCCGCCGGCAGACCGCAGCGGGAGAGCATCTCGTCCGACCACGACAGGCACAGGTCGCCCAGCAGGATCGCCCCGGCGACCCCGAAGTCCTCGCCGTCGCCGATCCAGCCGTTGCCCCTGTGCAGGCTCGCGAAGCGGCGGTGCGCGGCGGGCATGCCGCGACGCGTGTCGCTGCCGTCCATGACGTCGTCGTGGATGAGCGCGGCGGCCTGGAAGAGCTCGAGCGCCGAGGCGGCCACGAGGATCTCCTGGCTGTCCTGGCCGCCGGCACCGCGCCAGCCCCAGTAGCAGAAGGCCGGGCGCAGCCGCTTGCCGCCGCGCAGCAGGTCGACCGCTGCGTCCATCAGCGGCGCGAGCTCGACACCGACCTCGTCGAGCAGGTCCGCCTGCCGGGACAGGAAGTCGTCGAGCGCCTTCTGGACCCGGTCACGGAAAGTCTCGTCCACACCCCGAGCGTAGGTGAGCGCGGCCGCAGCGGCAGTTCGAGAAACGGGCCGGGGGCGCAGGATGGGCGTTCGAGATCCGGACGCTCCCGGGTGGACACCGCCGGGCGAACTACCCTGCTGGGCATGGCCCTCGGACTGCCCTCCACCATGCCCGGTGGGGCGACGACCATCCGGGAGCTGCTGGCCGGTGGCGAGCGGTCCTTCTCCTTCGAGCTCTTCCCGCCCAAGACCGACGAGGGCGAGCGGACGCTGTGGCGGGCGCTGCGCGAGCTCGAGCGGCTGGGGCCGACCTTCGTGTCGGTGACCTACGGCGCCGGCGGCACGACCCGCGACCGCACCGTCCGGATCACCGGGAACATCGCCGAGGACAGCACTCTGACCCCGGTCGGTCACCTCACCTGCGTCGGGGCCAGCCGCGACGAGCTGCGGCAGGTCATCGGTGCCTACGCCGATGCCGGTGTGCGCAACGTCCTCGCCCTCCGCGGCGACCCTCCCGGCGGACCGGGCGCGCCGTGGACAGCGACGTTCGGGGGACTCGACCACGCCGTGGAGCTGGTCGCGCTGCTCAAGGAGCTCGGCAACTACTGCGTCGGGGTGGCGGCGTTCCCTGACATCCACCCCGAGTCGGACACCCTCGCGGCGGACGTGCGGACGCTCGCGCGCAAGGTGGAGGCGGGGGCGGACTTCGCGATCACGCAGTTCTTCTTCGAGGCGGAGCGCTACTTCCGCCTGGTCGAAGCGGCGGCGTCCGGCGGCGCTGACATTCCGGTGATCCCGGGCATCATGCCGATCACGGACCTGCGGCAGATCCAGCGCTTCGCGCAGCTGTCGGGGACCGCGCTGCCGGACGCGGTGATCAGGCGGTTCGACGGGGTGGAGGAGCCGGAGGACGTGGCGGCCGTCGGCGTCGAGGTGGCGACCGAGCTGTGCGAGCGGCTGCTCGACGGCGGCGCTCCCGGGCTGCACTTCTACACGCTCAACCGCTCGTCGGCCACGCGCCATGTCTACGAGAACCTCGGGCTATCGGCCCGCCTCGCGGCCGCGAGCTGAGGTGGCAAGGGCCTCCGTCCGGCGCGCCGCGCTGCCGAAGCGTGGCGAGTACTTCGACCGCTGGACCCGGTTGCACGGCGGCTACGACCCGCGCGGCAACTGGATCGTCGCCTTCTGGCTGTCATTGACGTACGTCGTTGCTCGTCCCCTCGCCGTCGCCGGCCTCACGCCCGACGTCGTGACAGTCGGAACGGCGGTGCTCGGCTCGGTCGCCGTTGTCAGCACCGCCGCCGTCGGCGGCCATATCGTCATCTTGACATCAAGTCTGGTGGTGCTGTCGGCGCTGGCCGACAACCTCGACGGTGCCCTCGCGGTGCTGCTGGACCGGGCCACGTCGTGGGGCTACGTGCTCGACTCGGTGTGCGACCGGGTCGTCGACGCCGCCTTCCTCGTCGCGCTGTGGGTCGTCGGGGCCCCGGGCTGGCTGGTCGCCCTGTGCGGCGGCGTGATGGGACTGCTCGAGTACGCCCGCGCTCGGGCGGTGGGGGCTGGCATGCCCGACATTGGGGTGGTGACGATCGGGGAGCGCCCCACCCGGGTCATCGTGACCGCGGCGTTCCTGCTGGGCGCCGGGCTCTACGTGTCCGCCGCGGCGACGTGGGCGAGCCTCGGCGCCGTGGCCTGGCTCGCGGTGCACGCGGTCGCGCTCGTGCAGCTGCTCGTCGTCGTGCGGCGGCGGTTGAGCGTGCCCTGAGGTGTCGGCTCAGGCGCCAAGCGGCAGCCGCGTGACCTCGACGGTCTCGCACGGGTAGAGCTGACCGCAGCTGCGGCAGCGGACCCGGCCGAGCCAGGTGCGCGCGGGGGAGTGGCGGTCGCGGACGGCCCAGAGCCGGAACGACAGCTCTCCGATGCGCGCGAGCGCCTCGTCGAGAGCCGCTTCCTCGACCGGCGCCTGCGCGCGACCAACGTCCGTCGGGAGCCGCGTCACCCTGCGTGCCATGCCCACCACCTCCGTCAGCGGATCCGTGCCGCCACTGTCGCGGAGGCAGCCCGGGGGCGGCAAGGGCGCCGGTGGATGCAGCGGTGCACGGGCCGGTGGACGGTCTGCGGCGCCGGTGTTGACGACGTGGTGCGGTCACAGTGGACAACCGAGGAATCTGAGCGGTGACGACCCCTGCCGCCTGCGGAGATCTCGTCCCCACGGTGGGGACGAGAAATAGTTCGTCGACCAGTCGCGGTTTCTGCCAGCGCAGAGGGAGGCCTCGTCCGACTCGCGGTCGGCGAGCAGCGCGAGGAGCCCGATTCTCAGGTGCGGCTGAGGTACAACCGCGCCCGCGAATGATCTATCGCCGCGACCTCTATGCCACTCGGCGTAGACGCTTGGTACCAAGCGTCGGCACTCTCCGGCCTGGGCGATCTGCACGTGACGTCATGCGGTCGGACTGCGCCGAACGCCTGCGGGTCGGTATCGCTCCCGACGACATCGAGCGCGTTCTTGATCAGGTCAATGTCCTCAAAGCCCGAACCAGTCCCGAAGGCGTGCCAGTTCTCGAGGCCTTCGTCGAGGGGCCAGACCGCTCTGGCAACGGTGCATATGGCCAACACGCTGCCCTCGTGTAGAAGCGTGACGAAGAACGTGGACCCACTAGCCCAGCCAGCTTCCGAAAGCTCCTCAGGGGTCGACGGCGCCGACAGAACCGCGACATACTCGTCTGTTCGGCGAGTCGCGGGTCCCTGCCCGCGCCTGCCCCGATCAGCACGCTCCTGGTAGACCGCGAGCAGGTCGGCCCGATTGCAGTTCCAGAGAGCTACCTCGGCGCGCACCTCGTCGTCGAGGCTCACCAGCGCCTCCCGAGCAAGTGGATCCGTGCTCTGGCGCAGAGCGCCTGCGAGCGCCTCTCGGCTGATGGAGACGGGCTGTTGGACGTTGCGCTCCAGAGGTCCCTGCCAACCGGTCGCCGCCGCCCACGACAGGGCGGGCAGGTAGACGAGGTCGCACACCGGGTCTTTGAGGTCGGCGTAGACGTCAACGTCGTCCGGCACGAGGGCTGCAGCCTTCGTCTTGAAGGCGGCGTAGGCGGCCGCCATGTCGGGGTGCGCGCGCAGGAAGTCGCGGAAGAGCAGGGCGTAGCGCCAGTTCTCCCGTCCCTCAACGCGGATATGGATGTTGCAGCGGCGGCCGCCGGGTGTCTCCCGCGTGAAGGCCTTGTGCCACTGCGCCGGGTCGGGGTCGGCACCGGCGGCCGGGTGGTCCTCGACGGGAAAGCGGACCGGATAGCCGTGGCCCTGCAGGCGCTCAACGGCACCCGCCAGCGCGTCCTCGTCCGGCACACAGACCTGCATGTCGATGACGTCCTTGGCCGGCAGACCGGGCACCGACGTCGAGCCGATGTGCTCGATGCCCACGGACAGACCGGCCAGGACCTCGAGGAGTGCCTCCCTTGCCTCCTCGAACTCCCGGCGCCAGTCGGAGCGGTGAGCGACGATCTCGACGGCGGGCACCGCCACAGACTAGGCGGGCAGTCAGGCGCGACCGATGAGCTCGGCGACGATCGCTGCCGACATGCCCACCAGCGGCAGTCCTCCGCCGGGGTGTGCCGACCCGCCGACGAGGTAGAGGCCGGTGACGGGGGAGCGGTTGGCGGCTCGCAGGAAAGCGGCGCGTGGCCCGTTGCTCGAGGTGCCGTAGATCGCTCCGCCGGGCGCCCGCGTCTCGTGGGCCAGATCAGCGGGCGAGCGGGTCTCGCGCCAGAGGATGCGGTCGCGCACATCCAGGCCGCGCTTCGCCATCAGTTCCACGATGTGATCCGCATACGAGTCGGCGACTCCGGGGGCAAGCCAGTCGACGACCGTGCGGTCGGCGTTCTCGTCGCCGTGACGAGAAGCATTGACGAGCACGAACCACGCCTCGCTGTTGTCGTCAGGACGCAAAGCGGGGTCGTCCGGTGCGCTGATGTAGATCGTCGGGTCGGGAGCGGGACGCGCCGCGCGCACGACCCTGCCCCGGCGGCGGAGACCGAAGACGGAGTCGAACTCGTCGTCGTAGTCGTCGGGAAAGAGGACCGTGTGGTGCCGGAGCCCCGGGGTCCGGCCGCGAAGTGCGAGCAGGATGACGAAGCCCGACAGCGACGGCGTGGCGCGGCGCAACCGCCGGCGCGCGGGCTCGGCGGCCGGCACGCCGGCGAGCAGGTCGCCATAGAGATGCGCCGCGTCGGCGTTCGAGACGACGACGTCGGCGGGGAGGAAGCGGCCGTCGGCGAGGCGCACGCCGGTGACCCGGCCGGACTCGACGACCACCTGCGTGACGTCCGCGCCGGTCTCGACCGTCGCACCGGTCTCGAGCACCCGCTGGTGCAGGGCCTCACCGAGACGTCGCAACCCACCGCGGACGTACCAGGCGCCAAACGTCTGCTCCACGTAGGGCACGACGCCGAGGGCGGCCGGGGCGCGACGGGGGTCCGAGCCGGTGTAGGTGGCGTAGCGGTCGAGGAACATCCGCAGCCGTGGGTCGCGCAGGTAGCGGCGGCCGTCGTCGCGCAGCGTCCGCCAGGGCGCGACCGCCGCTAGGTCCTGCACCCGGCGGGCCTGCCGGAGCAGGTCGCGTGGGCCTTCCAGTGGGGACTCGAGGAACGGGCCACGGGTGATCTCCCACAGCCGGTCGGCGTGCTGCAGGTAGCGGTGCCAGTCCTCACCGGCGCCGGAGCCCACCGCGGAGTCAAGGGCGCGGGTGAGAGCGACCGGGGCGGCGTTCGGGACGTCGAGCTCGGTGCCGTCGGGGAAGCGGTAGTGCGCCACCGGGTCGACCTCCACGAGGTCCACGACCTCGTCGAGCGGCGGCCCGGTCTTGACGAAGAGGTCGCGGTAGACGGCCGGCAGCGTCAGCAGGCTCGGCCCGGTGTCGAAGGCGAAGCCGTCGCGCTCGTAGAGCCCGAGCTTGCCGCCGACGACCGGTGCCTGCTCCAGCACGGTGACGGAGTGCCGGGCGGCGGCGAGCCGGGCCGCGGCGGAGAGCCCGCCCATGCCGGCACCGATGACGACGACGCGTGCCATGCCTCTCCTGCCTCAGCCGACCGGTCGGCCGCGCCAGGTGAGGCGCCCGCGACGACGGGACACGAAGGACTGGACGG
>JBQCDV010000143.1:0-4235 GCA_051960855.1 Actinomycetales bacterium | reverse complement strand
GGGCGCGCACCTGTTCGACGAGGTCGAGGAGGTCCTCGCCCTCCTGCCGCACGAGGGTCTCGCCCAGCAGCGTGCCGAGGCGGCGGATGTCGGAGCGGAGGTCGGTCGCCACAGGAACTCCTGCCGGGGGGCCTCCGGAGAGGCGCTGTGTGAGGGGTCGCGCGTGGTCGCTGGACGCCGTTGTCCGCACAGCCGTCCCGGTCACTCTACGAGCCGTCTCAGTCCTGGAGCCTCCCGGTCCCGCGATATGGACGGGGACGCCCCAGTTAATTCCCGAACGTCGCCCGCGCCCGGCTGTCCGTCTGCGAGGCTGCAGGCTCGTTTGTGGGGGACTCGGGGAGGGGCCGTGGGGGCAGTGCGGGCACAACGGGCAAGCGGGACGGCACGCAGCGGCCGGAGGAGCGAAGCGAACGGGACGGCCGCCAGCGGACGCCGGGGCCGGGCGGCGGTCGCCGCCGTCGTGGTGTCAGCGTGCGCGGCAGCGGCGATCGCGAGCGGCACCGGAGCCGCCGCCGCCACGGCAGCCACGGCCACGACGACAACCGCGGTCACGACGACTCCCGCGCCGCCGGTGGTCAATACGGCGGCTGCGGCCGCGCAGTGCTCGATGAGCTTCGGGCTGCCCAAGACCAATGACGCCACGGTCGCCGCCGCGCTGATGGCGGGGCATGTCGACCTCGGCAAGTACGGCACCTTCACCCTCGCGGCCGACCCGAACTGGCTGCCCGTCTCCACCCTGGACAGCAGCGGCGACGCCTATATCAACTCGCTGCACTACCTGCTGCCGCTGCTGCGCGAGGGCGTGCGGACCGGCAACACCGCGATGGTCAACCGTTTCTACTGGCTGCTGTGGGACTGGCTGCGCGACAGCCCGCCGTCCAGCACGGGCGGCGGCCGCGGCTGGACCAACTCGATCTACGAGGGCTACCGCGCCCTGGTGCTCACCTGCGCCGCCGCCGGACCGCGCGGCAACGAGGTGTGGCTGCGCAACGGCTTGGCCCTGCACCTGAAGGAGCTCGACCTGGCCTCGCGCTACGAGGGCGCGAACAACGCGGCGCTGCACCAGCAGATGGGGCTGCTCGCGATCGCTGCGACTCTCAACCGGCCTGACGTCGCCGGACACGCCGTGGCTCGCATCTCCTCACTGGCTGCGCGACTCGTCAACGCCGACGGGTCGGACGGCGAGGGGGCGCCGGCCTACGCGCTGGATGACTACGCATGGCTCGCTCAGGCCGCCGAGCGGATTCGTCGCGCAGGTCTCACCGTGCCCTCGACGCTCGCCCGCATCAACGCCGTTCCGGGATTTGTCGCCCAGGCGATCCGGCCCGACGGCCAGCTGGAGTCCCTGGGTGACACGACGCTGCAGAAGGTCGGGCCAGCGGACCTGCCGGGGGCTGACTTCGACGCCGCGGGCCTGCGGTACGCCGCCACGGCCGGCGCGGCGGGCACGCCGGGGACGTCGCTCTACTCGAGCTTCCGCGGTGGCTACGTCTTCGGCCGCAGCGGGTGGGGGCAGGCGCAGCCGCTGTCACAGGAGACGTGGTACTCGCTGCGCTGGGGCACGCGCTACCGCGTCCCGCACGCGCACGACGACGCGCAGTCCCTGACCCTCTACAGCCGCGGGGCGGAGCTGCTCGCCGACCCGGGGCAGTGGCGCTACCTGTCGGGCGCGGTGCGGTCGTGGGTGGTGTCGCGGCTCGCGCACAACACCGTGGTGGTGGCCGGCCGCTCGCACTCGTCCCTGCCAGCTCCGGCGCTGACCACCGCGACGACTGGCGACCTCGACGTCACCACCATCGTGGACCGCGGCTACAGCGGTGTCACCCTGCTGCGCACTGTCGTCTACGACCGCTCCCGCGACCTCGTCGTGGTGTGGGACCGGCTCACCTCCACCTCACGGGTGACGGCCTACCAGCAGTGGCAGCTCGCAGCCGGCCTCACGACCTCAGTCACGGGGGACACCGTGACGGCCACAGGCAGCCGCGCAGGGGTCACCGCGCTGTTCGCGGGGGGCGGCGCAGGCATCTCCAGCGTCGCCGGCCAGCACTCCCCGCTGCGTGGCTGGGTCAGCCCCGCCTACGGCGTGCTCACACCCGCCCCGTCGGTGCAGGCCCAGCAGTCCGGGACGTCGCTGTCCTGGGTCACCGTCCTCGCCCCTCGCGACGCCGGTGACGACGGGGCCGGCCTGACCGCCACCGCGGTCACCACCGGCAACGGTGCCATCGTGGAGCTGCCCGGAGGAGACCCGGCCACCGGGGTGCTGCACCTGTCGGCTGACTCCAGCAACCACGTCTCCGCCGTTCGGGACTCGGCCGGGGTCTCGACCACCGTGCTGCTGTCCAGCGCCAGCCTCGTGAAGTCCGGAACGGGGGTGTGGTTCGCCGAGCGCGGCCTCGAGCCCGGCGCGCGAGGGACGCTCGAGGCGGTCCCCGCCGACCCGGTGACCGGCCAGCCGCTGCCGGGCGCAGCGTGGACCCCGGTCGCGACGCTCACCGCCGGCCGCGCCGGCACGGCGATGGTCAAGCTTCCGGTGACGCGCACGACCGCCTACCGACTCACGAACGACGCCCGCACGCCCTCCGCCCGCGTCCTCGTGCGGGCCGGCGTCGCCCCCGGTCCCGTCACGGGTGTGACGGCCAAGGTGGTCGCGCGGGCTACGACGAAGGGCACGGTGCACGACGTCGTCCTCACCTGGCGCAACCCGGCGAGCACCGGCGGCCTCCCGCTGACCAGTCTCGGAGCCACCCTGAAGGGGGCAACCACCCGGACGCTGTCGGTGCGGCCGACGTGGACGATGGCGACGTTCCCGGCCGTGCCCGCGGGGAGCTGGACTGCCAACGTCGTCGCGCGCAACGCCATCGGCAGCAGCGGCGCGGTCGCGGTCGCGGCCACCGTCCCGAAGTAGTCCCTGACAGCGTCTGCCGCGAGGGGGGCTCGGAGTCACCGGGCGGCTCGGCGGAAGCTCGCGACGGATGTGGGGGCGGGGAGAGCGGCGTACCCTGGGAGTCCCCCCGGACGCCGCTTGCGCCCGGAGTTTTGTGCTGCCTCGGAGTGCTCGTGAGCCTGACCGGCCTGCTCGACCTGCTCGTCACCGACCCGGCGATCGCCGATGCGCTGACCCGCGCCAAGGCCGGCGCCAGCGGGACCCTCGACCTCACCGCGCCGACCGGTCTGCGGCCGTACCTGACCGCCGCCTTGGCCGCCCGCAGCGGCAAGCCGGTGCTCGCGGTCACCGCCACCGGCCGTGAGGCCGAGGACCTCGCCCGCGCGCTGACGAGCCTGCTCGACGAGCACGGCGTGGCGGAGTTTCCCGCGTGGGAGACGCTGCCGCACGAGCGGCTGTCGCCCCGCAGCGACACCGTCGGACGCCGCCTCGCGGTCCTCCGGCGGCTGGCCCACCCGAGCGCCGACGACCCGACGGCTGGACCGCTCCAGGTCGTCGTGGCACCGGTGCGCGCCGTGCTGCAGCCGCTGGTCAAGGGCCTCGGTGACCTCGAGCCGGTCGCCCTGCAGGTCGGTGACGAGGCCGACCTCGACGACGTCGTGCGGCGCCTGACCGCGGCTGCCTACACCCGCACCGACCTGGTGGAGCGGCGTGGTGAGTTCGCCGTCCGCGGTGGCCTGCTCGACGTCTTCCCGCCGACCGAAGAGCACCCGCTGCGGGTGGAGTTCTTCGGCGACGAGGTCGAGGAGATCCGCTGGTTCAAAGTCGCCGACCAGCGCAGCCTCGAGATCGCCCAGCACGGGCTGTGGGCCCCGCCGTGCCGCGAACTGCTGCTGACCGACGAGGTGCGGGCCAAGGCTGCGGAGCTGGCGAAGCAGCAGCCGCAGCTCGCTGACATCCTCGACAAGCTGGCGCAGGGCATCGCGGTCGAGGGCATGGAGGCTCTGGCTCCCGCGCTGGTCGAGGACATGGTGCCGCTGCTCGACGAGCTGCCGGAGGGCACCGTCGTGCTGCTGCACGACCCGGAGCGCATCCGCACCCGTGCCGCGGAGCTGGTCACCACCAGCCAGGAGTTCCTGCAGGCCAGCTGGGTCAACGCGGCCGCCGGCAACACCGTGCCGATCGACCTGGGCGCAGCGTCGTTCCCTGCCCTGGCCGAGCTGCGCGCCTACGCGCTGACCCACGACATCCCGTGGTGGACGGTCTCGCCGTTCAACGTCGACGCCGAGCTGCTCGACATCCTCGAAGACGGAGTCCTGCAGGTCGACGCCCGCGACGTCGAGGGCTACCG
>JBQCDV010000142.1:0-41992 GCA_051960855.1 Actinomycetales bacterium | reverse complement strand
CTCGACGGTGACGCGCTCGTCCTCCAGCAGCGCGAGCGCGGGGCCGGGAGAGCGGTGATGCAGCGGGGCCATCGCGTTGCCGAGGTGGGTCGCCCAGCGTGCCCCCGCGTCGATCGCCGCCGCCGTCTGCTCGTAGCTGGCGTCCGTGTGTCCGACGGCGACCGTCACGCCCGCATCGGTCAGAAGGGTGATGAGCTCGGTCGCGCCGGGCAGCTCGGGTGCGAGGGTGACCGTCCGCAGTGTCCCTTCGGCCGCGGCGAGCAGGCGTGCGGCTTGGGCGGGATCGGGTGTGGCGAGGTGCCGCCCGTCGTGGGCGCCGCGGCGCTGCGGACTCAGCCAAGGGCCTTCCAGATGCGTGCCCGCGAGCTCGCCGGCCTGCACAAGCGGGGCCAGCGTTTGCAGCTGTTGCTCCAGATCCTCGAACGACGCTGTCACCAAGCTGGCCACCGTCGTCGTCGTGCCGGCGCGACGGTGGGCGCCGAGAGCGGCGGCGGTCGCCGAGGCCGGACGCCCGCTGGCTGCCTCGGTTGCCTCGCTGATCGGCGTCCCCAGCAGATCGGCGCCGCCGCCGCCGTGGCAGTGCACGTCGACGAAGCCGGGCACGAGGACGCTGCCGGTGCCACCGGACGTCACGTCAGCGGCCGCCGGTGGGACGCCGCTGCCGACCGCGGCGATGCGGTCGCCGGCTATCGCGACCCAGCCGTTGGTGAGCTCACCGGCAGCAGTGATCAGGCGCGGCGCCGTCACCACGGCATCGAGAGGAGCGGCCACAGCCGGACGGTATCGAGATCGCGCCCCCCCAGGTGGAGTCCGCGCAGCGCGGCTGCGCCTGGCGGCCCTCGGTGCTGCGCCCGGGCATGCCGAAGCAGGCCGCGGGCGTTCACCTTGAGTGACGAAGGACGGCGGGTTGAGGGTCAGGAAACGGTCAAGCGGGTAACGGCCGTCACCCCATCACATCTCGGACCTTGAGCGCAAGGGGTAACCAATCCTCACTGCGTGTCGAGAAGAAATCGGTCATAGAGGCAAAAAACTTCGAGAGAACCTCTTGACGGCTTTGCCAAGCGATGGGTTAGCGTCCCGGCGTTCCGGTCACACAACGTGACGGGTAGGAGCCAAGGAGACACATGTCCATGCGACGTGTTCGGCGGGGAACCTTCCTCGCTGCGGTATCTGCCACAGCAGTCGCCGCGCTCACCGCTGCGGGGTCGGCCACTCCGGCTGCCGCCAGCGCCCCATCGGAGAGCCGTCAGGGGCCGCAGGCGAGCCACAGCCGGGCGCATGACCTGCCCAGCCCGCTGTCGGAGAAGCAGCGCGCGTTGCGCAAGCAGGCGCTCGAGCTGCAGGCTAAAGGGAAGATCGCGAAGGGCGCCAAGGTCGGGAAGGTGGCCAAGGGGCAGTACGTCGAGCTAGCCCGCGAGAGCGAGGACGAGATCTTCACGGTGCTCGGCGAGTTCAGCGACCTGGCCCACAACGAGATCCCGAAGCCGGACCGCGCGGTGGACAACACCACGACCTGGGCCGCGAACTACAACCGGGCCCACTACCTGCAGCTGCTCTTCGACGACGCTCCCGGCGCCAACTCGATGCACAACTTCTACCTGGAGCAGTCCTCCGGGCGCTACACCGTCGACGGCGACGTCACCGACTGGGTGCAGGTCGACAAGCCGGCGGCCTACTACGGCTCCAACGCGAAGTCCGACGCCTATGCCTGGGTGTTCATCCAGGATGAGCTGAAGGCCTGGGTCGCGCAGCAGAAGGCCGGAGGCAAGAGCGACGCCGACATCGCGAAGTACCTCAGCCGGTTCGACCAATGGGACCGCTACGACTACGACGGGGACGGCAACTTCAACGAGCCCGATGGCTACATCGACCACTTCGAGACGATTCACGCCGGCCAGGGCGAGGAGGCTGGGGGCGGAGTCCTCGGGGACGACGCCATCTGGTCGCACCGCTGGTACGCCTTCTCGGCGAATGCAGGCAAAACCGGCCCGGCCGGGAACAAGCTCGGTGGCATCAAGATCCCCGGGACCGACTTCTGGGTCGGCGACTACACGATCGAGCCGGAGAACGGTGGGGTCGGTGTCTTCTCGCACGAGTTCGGTCACGACCTCGGCCTGCCTGACGAGTACGACACCAGCGGCAACTCCGGTGGTGCCGAGAACTCGACCGGCTTCTGGACGCTGATGTCGAGCGGCTCGTGGGGCTCGACGGGCAAGCCAGAGGACGGCATCGGCGACCAGCCGTTCCACATGGGCGCCTGGGACAAGTGGGTCCTGGGGTGGCTCAACCCGGCCGTTCTTCAGCCCGGCGACAAGGCAGCATCCGTCCGCCTCGGTCCAGCGGAGATGAACACCAAGCAGTCGCAGGCCGCGGTCGTGGTGCTGCCTGACAAGAAGGTCACGACCCAGGTCGGTGCTCCGGCTACGGGTGCGCAGTTCTACTACTCAGGTGCTGCGAATGACCTTGACACCACGATGACGCGCAGCCTGGCAGTTCCCGTGGCGGCTGCGACCCTGACCGCGAAGGTCCGCTACAACATCGAGTCCGACTACGACTACGCCTACATCGCCGTCAACGGCACCAAGGTGAAGACCAGCCTGTCGAGTTCCACCGTCCTCCCCGAGGGGATCGACGGCTCGTCGGATGGCTGGGCCACCCTGACAGTGGACCTGAGCGCATGGGCCGGGCAGACGGTGAACCTGACGGTGGGCTACAAGACCGACGGCGGGGCGCAGGGCAACGCTGACTCCGACGTGACCCCTGGCATCGCTCTCGACGACCTCACGCTCGGGACGTCCACCGACGGCGCGGAGGCCGCGACAGGCTGGACCTACAGCAGCAACAACGCGAAGGTCGGCTTCCACATCACCTCCGGCACGGAGACGGCTTCCTACTTCAACGCCTACGTTGCCGAGAACCGCCAGTACATCGGATACGACGCCGACCTCGCGACCGGTCCCTATAACTTCGCGGACGCCTCGCGCCCAGACTGGGCCGAGCGCTACCCCTACGAGGACGGCCTGCTGGTCTGGTACTACGACTCGTCGTTCTCCAACAACAACGTGGGTGACCACCCTGGCAAGGGCCAAATCCTTCCAGTGGATGCTCATCCCGCGGTAGCTCACTGGAACGACGGGCAGGTCCTTCGGGGTCGGTTCCAGGCGTACGACGCGACCTTCGGTCTCGAGCCGACCGAGGCGATTACCCTGCACTCGACCAAGGGACTCACGGCGACCATTCGGAGCCAGGCGCCCGTGTCGACCTTCGACGACACTCGCAGTTACTTCGTCGCAAAGGATCCGGGCGACGTGCTGGGCCACTACCAGGCGGGCTGGCTCAGCGTCGACCACCCCCACACTGGGACGAAGATCCAGGTCGTAAGCCAGACCAAGGGTGGCTTCATGCAGATTCACGTCACGCCGCCACCGGCCAAGTAGATATCCGCGTACGCGAAGGGGCCCCGGCAACTGCCGGGGCCCCTTTCACGTCCGTCACCCCAGAGCGGTACCGAAGAGCGACCCGATGAGATAGGTGAAGCCGAGGCCCAGGAGACCACCGACCACGACGCGCACGACGGCGCGGCCGGGCTTGCTGCCACCGAGGCGGGCGCTGACGACACCGGCGAGGGCGAGGGCGATCAGCACGGCGACGATCGTGACGGGCACCCGCCAGGAGACCGGCGGCAGCAGGATCGCGACGAGGGGCAGCAGCGAGCCGACGGTGAAGGACAGCGCCGACGCACCGGCCGCCTCCCAGGGGTTGACGAGGTCGTCCGGGTCGATGTTGAGCTCCGCGTCCAGGTGGGCCCCCAGTGCGTCCTGCTCGGTGAGCTCGGCCGCCACCCGGCGCGCGGTCTCCTCCGACAGCCCCTTGGCTTGGTAGATCCCCACCAGCTCCTCGAGCTCGGCCTCCGGCATAGTCTCGAGCTCGCGCTTCTCCTGCGCCAGCAGGGCGAGCTCGCTGTCCCGCTGCGTGCTCACAGACACGTACTCCCCGAGCGCCATGCTGACGGCGCCGGCGACGAGGGCGGCCAGTCCCGCGGTGAAGATCGGACCGCGCGACGGTGTCGCCCCCGCGACCCCGACCACGACGCCGGCCGTGGAGACGATGCCGTCGTTGGCTCCCAGGACTCCGGCACGCAGCCAGTTGAGCCGCCCGTTGGAACTGTGCGGCTCGTGGCCGTCCGGCGACCCTCCTGGCTCAGCCCGCGCTGCGTCGTTCGTCGATGTCATGGCTCGATGCTGCTGCCCGTCACGCGACAGTGCGACACCTGGGCGTCATCTGGGAAATGTGCCGTGTAGCAACGGTTCCGACTGGACATGTGTCAAGAAGACGATTGTCGCGACAGAGGAGGGATCGATGACAACGACCCGGTCCAGCAACGGCTACGTGCGCCGGGCGAACGCGGGGCAGCCGATCGTCACGCGCGTGGCAGCCGTCCTCGCCGTGGTCATCGCGTTCATCCACTTCGTCGAGACGCCGTCGCAGTTCAGCGAGGCCGCCTGGCTCGGGGTCCTGTTCGTCATCGGCGGTATCGGCCTGCTGGTCGCCGCGCTCGGACTGGCCGCGCGACAGGCGACGTGGGCGTGGTGGCTTGCCGCGCTGATCTCCGCCGGCATGTTCGTCGGCGGGATCCTCAGTCGCACCACGGGATTGTTCGGCTTCCACGAGAGCGACTGGGAGGCCTCACTGCTGGTGTCCCTGGTGCTCGAGGCTGTCTACCTGATGCTGTTCTTCACCAGCGGGTTCGGCAGCAAGGACGACTAACCGCCTCCGGGAGGGCTGGCTGCCCGTCACACTGTCGACGTGGGGCAGCCAGCAGTCAGCCGTCGCGGGCCGCTCCTGCCGGTCCTGCTCGGCGTTGCTTGCGTCGCCGCCGTGGTGCTGGTCGCGACCCGGCTCGGCGTCGGGCCCGTCGCGGCCGTCAGCGCCCACCGCGCCGGCGCCCCACCGGCCGGGCAGGAGGAGCACGCGACGCGGCTGCTTCCGGCGCCGGCAGCCCTTGCAGACGCGCGTTACTCCTTCATGCACGTGGAGCCCGACGACACTACGCCGGTGACCTGGTCGCCGTGCCGGCCGGTGCACTACGTCGTACGGCCCGACCACGCGCCCCCGGACGGTCCGCAGCTGGTCGCTGAGTCCTTCCAGCGGCTGTCAGCCGCGACGGGCCTGCGTTTCGTCGATGACGGAGCGACCGAGGAGCCGCCGACACCGCTGCGGGACAGGCGGCTCTACCAGCCCGACCGCTACGGGGATCGGTGGGCACCTGTGCTCGTTGCGTGGGCCACGCCGCAGGAGGTCCCCGACTTCGGTGTCGATATCGCCGGCGAGGCGGGACCAGCGGCCGTCTACGCCGAGGACCGCACCCTCGTCTACGTCAGTGGCACCGTCTACCTGGACCCGGTCAAGATCGGCCGGCTCGCTCAGGAGCAGGGCGAGCCCGTCGCGCGCGCGATCGTGCTCCACGAGTTGGGCCATCTCGCGGGGCTCGGCCATGCGAACGACGAGTGGCAGGTGATGTGGCGTCGCGGCAACGCCCATCAGTTCACTGAGTACCAGTCCGGTGATCTGTCCGGGCTGGCGCGCCTCGGCACGGGTCGGTGCCACCCCGACGTCTGAGATGACCCCTCGCGCCCTGCCGGGCCGTTCAGGAGACGTCGTTGCAGGGGATGACGCGCGCGGACAAGGCGGGCTAGATTGCCTGCAGGTACCTGCTTGGCCCGCTCCAGCGCTGGGGAACCCGACGTCGCGCCGCCACCGTCGCGGCGTCGTTCCTGAATGCCGTCGCGCTCCTCCCTGCCCGTCACCCATGGCGCAGGCGAGCGCACTCCAAGGAGGCCGCAGTGCCAGACAACAACCGAGTCGTGACCTACAAGGGCAAGGGCGAGGTCGCCGTCGAGGAGTACGACTACCCGCAGCTGCAGGTGCCCGACGACGTCGCGGAGGGCATCGGCATCAAGAAGCAGGCGCCCCACGCCGCGATCCTGCGGCTCGTGACCACCAACATCTGCGGCAGCGACCAGCACATGGTCCGCGGCCGTACCACCGCCCCGGTCGGCCAGACGCTGGGACATGAGATCACCGGGGAGGTCGTCGAGGTCGGGGATGACGTCCTCTTCGTCAAGCCCGGCGACATCTGCTCGGTCCCGTTCAACATCGCGTGCGGCCGTTGCCGGATGTGCAACGAAGGCAAGACGGGCATCTGCCTGAACGTCAATCCCGCTCGTCCCGGCGCGGCGTACGGCTACGTCGACATGGGCGGCTGGCTCGGCGGCCAGGGCGAGTACGTCATGGTGCCGTTCGCGGACTTCAACCTCCTGAAGTTCCCCGACCGGGACCAGGCGCTCGAGAAGATCCTCGACCTCACGATGCTGTCGGACATCTTCCCGACCGGGTACCACGGGGCCTACACAGCCGGCGTGCGCACGGGCAACTCCGTGTACGTCGCAGGCGCTGGGCCGGTCGGGCTTGCGGCCGCGTACAGCGCCCAGCTCCTCGGCGCGTCCGTGGTCATCGTCGGCGACATGAACGCCGACCGTCTCAAGCAGGCGCAGAGCTTCGGCTGCGAGACGGTCGACCTGAGCTCCGGCAACGACCTGGGCGACATGATCGAGCAGATCATGGGCGAGCCGCTGGTGGATGCCGCGGTCGACGCCGTCGGCTTTGAGGCCCGGGGTCACGGGGAGGGCGCCGAGGAGGCGCCTGCCACGGTGCTCAACGACATCATGACCGTCGCTCGGGCCGGCGCCTCGCTCGGCATCCCCGGCCTCTACGTCACGGGCGACCCCGGTGGCATCGACGAGAACGCGAAGGTTGGCCAAATCGGAGTGAAGCTCGGACTCGGCTGGGCGAAGTCGCACTCGTTCGTCACCGGCCAGTGCCCGGTCAAGCGCTACAACCGACAGCTCATGGAGATGATCCTTCACGACAAGGCGCACATCGGGAAGGCCGTCAACGCCACGGTGATCTCACTCGACGAGGCGCCGCAGGCCTACCAGGACTTCGACAAGGGCGCGGCGAAGAAGTTCGTGATCGACCCACACGGGATGGTCTCGAACAAGGCGGCGTAGTCGGCGTTGTCGTCAATTCGACGATAAGGTCGGGCGGGACCGAGGTACGACACCTGGCCCCGCCCGACCCGCGGCGCCACCCGCAAGCCAGGGCTGCCACGATGGCTGGGTGACTGCCTCACCTCTGCTCACGACCCCCCGGCTGTCCCTGCGCCCCTGGACCGCGGAGGACCTCGACGCGTTCTTCGACGTGTACTCCCGCGACGAGGTCGCGCGGTGGCTGGGTCGACGGCCACGGAGACCGCTCGCTGACCATGACGAGGCGGCGCGTCGGCTGGCGGCCTGGACGTCGGTCACGTCTCAGCTGCCCGACCCCGAGGGGCTCTGGGCGATCGTGCCGTCATCCCAGGTCTGGCCGGACCAGGCGGAGCGGCCGGTGGGGACGGTGCTGCTGCTGCCCCTCTCGGACGAGGACGGGACCGAGACCGGTGACATCGAGATCGGTTGGCACCTGCACCCCGACTGGCAAGGGCGGGGCTTGGCGACCGAGGCGGCCATGGCGCTGCTTGACGCGGCCAGCGTGGCCGGGATTCCCGACGTCCTCGCGCTGACGGACCCGGACAACGAGGCCTCGCAAGCGGTGGCCCGGCGGCTGGGCATGCGCGACGAGGGCGAGACCGACCGGTGGTTCGGGCTCTCGATGCGGCAGTTCCGCACCGGCTGAGCCACCGGCAGGCATCCGGTCGGCGCGTGCGGGTAGCGGTGCCCCATGCGACCTCCGGTGGCGCCGATGCTCGCCCGCCTCGAGCCCGAGCTGCCGGTGGGTGGGTGGAGCTACGAGCCCAAGTGGGACGGGTTCCGCTGCCTCGCCTTCTGTGAGGGCGGGGAGGTGGACCTCCGCAGTCGCAATCAGCGGCCGCTTGCGCGGTACTTCCCTGAGGTCGTGTCTGCGGTGCACGAGCTCGGTCGGGAGGTCGTCCTCGACGGCGAGCTCGTCATCTGGCGGGACGGCGTCTCGGACTTCCCCGCGATGTTGGCGAGGCTGCACCCGGCGCGCTCGCGGGTGGAGCTGCTGTCCGGCGAGACGCCGGCACAGCTGATCGTCTTCGACGTCCTCAGCGTCGACGCTGAGGACCTGCTCAGCGCTCCCTTCGAGCGTCGGCGGCAGGCGCTGTTGTCGCTGGTCGCGCCGACCCGCAGGCCCGCTCCGACGCCAGCCAGCGACGACGTCGTTCGCGCCGCAGAGTGGCTCGACGCGCCCCCCGGTGCGGGGATCGACGGCGTCGTGGCGAAGGCGCACGGGTCTGCCTACCAGCCAGGCAAGCGATCAATGGTGAAGGTGAAGCGGCAGCGCAGCGTTGACTGCGTCGTCGCCGGCTGCCGACGGTCGAGCGTCGCGAGGTGAGCTCGCTGCTCCTCGGACTCTGGAACGACGCTGGCGAGCTGGTGCACGTCGGCGTGGTGGCCAACCTCGCGAGGCTCCTGCGCCGAGAGCTTGCCGTGCTGCTCGACCCCTTCGTCACGTCCCTCGAAGGGCACCCATGGGAGCGCGGCTTCGGGCTGGAGGGCGGCGCGCTCGGCCGGCTGAAGGGCACCGCGGGCCGGTGGACGCCGGAGATGGAGCGGGACTGGCTGCCGTTGCGTCCGGAGCTCGTGTGCGAGGTCGACTTCGACCACGTGGAGGGGCACCGGTTCCGCCATCCGGCGAGGTTTCGCCACTGGCGTCCCGACCGGGACGCGCGCAGCTGCCGGGTCGAGCAGCTGTGGGAGGGGCGATGACGACCTCCCTGGACGTGGGGGGCCGCGCGGTCCCGGTGTCGACGCTCGACCGCGTGCTCTGGCCGGACGGGACGACGAAGGCCGACCTGCTCGACTACTACCTCGCCGTCGCGCCATCGCTGCTTCCCGAGCTGGCCCGACGCCCCGTGACGCTGCACCGGTTTCCGGAGGGCGTGGAGGGGCGGCACTTCTACCAGACGCGCGTGCCGCCCCACCCGGACTGGGTGCGCACCGAGACCCTGACCTATCCGCGCACCGGCAAGACGTTCGAAGCCCCGGTCATCGACGACCTCGCCTCGTTGGTGTGGGCAGTCAACCTCGCCGCCGTCGAGTTCCACCCCTTCCTCTTCCAGGACCACGACCTCGAGCACACCGACCTTCTGGTCGTCGACCTCGACCCCGGGGCACCCGCCGGTCGCCGCGAGGCCTGCCTCATCGCGCTGCGCGTCCGCGAGCGGATGACGTCGGCCGGTCTCACCGCTCGGGCGAAGACCTCAGGCGGCAAGGGCGTCCACGTGACCGCGGCGATGCCGCCCGGGACGTCGTTCGAGGCCACCAAGGCATGGTGCCGTGAGCTGGCACGGGAGCTGACGCGCGAGGACCCGGAGGGCGTCACGGACCAGATGGACAGGCGGAAGCGGCAGGGCAAAGTGTTCCTCGACTGGAGCCAGAACGATGCCGGCAAGAGCACCGTCGCAGCGTGGTCGGTGCGAGGGTTCAGGCGGTCACCGACCGTGGCGATGCCGGTCGACTGGACTGTGATTGAGGACGTCGTCTCCACGGGTGATGAGCAAGCCCTTGTCGTCACGCTGACAGCAGCCCGCGAGGTCGCTTCTCGTCAAGCCACCGCATAGTCGGCCCGGTTCGGGCGCTCGCTCACCAGGAAACGCCTTGCCGGCCCTGCCGGTCGGCGCTTGGCTTCTGGCCATGACGACGCCTCAGCTCCGCATCCAGTGCATCTGCATCGACGCCCGGGACCACCACCGGGTGGCCGCCTTCTGGCAGGAGGCGCTCGGCTGGCGCCGGACGCACGACGACCATGAGCTCATCGTCCTCGAGCCGCAGGAGGGCAGCCCGGAGGCCGGCGTGGCGCCGGACCTGTTGGTGATTCCCGTGCCCGAGCAGAAGTCGGTCAAGAACCGTCTGCATCTCGACCTGCGCCCCCTCGACCAGGTCGCGGAGGTCGAGCGGCTGGAGCGGCTGGGTGCAACGCGCGTCGATATCGGCCAGGGGGAGGTCAGCTGGGTCGTCATGGCCGACCCCGAAGGCAACGAGTTCTGCGTCCTCCGTGCACTGCCGAGCCAGCCGGAGGCGTAGCCGCGTCGGCGTGCTCAGCGCGCTGTCCCGGTGGCTGCGCCCGCGGCAGAAGGAGCTGCTGTGCCCGCAGTGCCGCGATCTCCTGGGCGTCGCGCGGCTCCGGTCGATCCCCAGCAACCTCACGCTCTACCGCCTCTCCGGCGCCCAGCTCAACCCCACGTCCGCGCAGCTGCAGTGTCGCTCTGACCCCGCTCTCACTCGGTGCTGAACCGGCACTTAACCGGCGCCGACTCGGCGCCGACTCGGCACTGCCGCACTCGTGCGACGAGCGTTTCACCCGGACGACGCAGCGAGCGACGTAACAGCGGGCCTCTCAGCGACGTTTCAGGAGGTGAGCCCGCAACCGCGGGAACGCCCCTCAGACCGGGAGTATCCGTGTCACGCACTGTTGTGCGGTCGATCGCCGTTGCCGGCGTCGCCGCCCTGTCTCTCGCTCTTCCCGTGGCTGCCAACGCGAAGGCGACGGCTCACGCGTCGGCTCACAGCAGCCAGAGCAAGCACACCAGCCACAGCAAGAAGCCGGCAGCCAAGCCGAAGCCGGTCACCATCACGGGAGTTGTGGTCGCGGTTCCCGTGGTGTCCTCCTCGTCGACAGTTGACGCGACCGCCTCGACCGAGGCCGTCGGCGGCAGGCTGCAGGTGAAGGTCAAGGGCGGGCTCCGCGCGCTGCACAACGTGACGGTGGCCGTGACGACCTCACCGAGCACCGTGATCCGCTGCGGTGTCGGGTGCGACCCCGCGGCGGCCCTCCCGGCTGGTACGCACGTGTCCATCCGCGGCACCTGGGATGGCTCGACCGATCACGGCACCCTGGCCGCCCTCCGCATCAACGCGGCGCTGCCGCGTCCGACCGCGACGCCGACTCTGTCGCAGAGCGCGGAGCCAGTTGAGAGCGAGCCAGTTCAGAGCGAGCCGGCTCCGAGTGAGTCCTCGGCTTCCTGACGTAGCAGCGACTGATGGGCAGGGGCGCGGCCAGTGGGTCGCGTCCCTGCCCTGCGCTCAGCTCAGAGTGCTCAGGTCGGTGTTGGCGCCGCACAGGACGACGGCGACGTTCTCGTCTGGACCGGGGCGGTAGGCACCGGCAGTGAGAGCGGCTAGCGCGGTGGCCGCGCCGTGCTCGACAGCGATGCGCCACCGCGACCACAGCAGTTGGCGCGCTGCCACGATGTCGTCGTCGCTGACGAGCACGCTGCCGGCTCTGGCGCGGACAGCGACCTCGAAGGCGATGTCTCCCACACGCCGGGCGCCGAGGGAGTCAGCGGCGACGCCGGCGACGTCGACGTCGACCGGTTGGCCGGCCGCCAGCGCTGCGTGGAGCGTTGGGGCGCGCTCGGGTTCGACTCCGACCACGCGCGGCCCCCCTTCCAGCGCGGCAGCGACACCGGCGAGCAGCCCACCGCCGCCGACCGCGACGAGAACGGTGTCGAGGTTGCCAGGCACCTGCCCGACCAGCTCCAAGCCGAGGGTGCCGGCGCCGGCGGCGACTTCCCGCTGGTCGTAGGCGTGGCAGTAGACCGCTCCCGTCGCCTCCGCGTGGGCTACGGCGGCCTCGTAGGCCTCGGCGTACTCCCGTCCGACGAGGCGCACGTCGGCACCCAGCGAGCGCAGCTTCGCCACCTTGACCGCAGGCGCCGTCTCGGGCACGAACACGGTGGCAGGCACGTCGACGCTGCGCGCGGCGAAGGCGTTGGCAAGCCCGGCGTTGCCGCCTGACGCGACGACGACGCCGACTGAGGGGTCGAGATCTCCGCGTTCCCGTGCGGCGAGTACGCGGTTGAAGGCGCCCCGCGCCTTGAAGCTGCCGGTGTGCTGGAGCAGCTCGAGCTTGAACCAGAGCCGGTACGCCCCGGGCAGCCCCGCTGCGTCGTTCGGGCTCAGGTCGTGTGGGCTCAGGTCGTGGGGCGAGCAGGCGAGCACGGGTGTCTGGCGGACGCGCTCGCCGACGCGGGACAGCGCCTGGGCTACGTCGTCTGAGGTCAGCACCGCGACATCGTGCCACCGCTACCGTGGCCAGCCATGACGGCGACTGGATCAGGTCTCTCCGAGACCGACGCGCGCCTGCTGGAGCGGCTCGGCGCGCAGCGACACCATGTGCTGGGCATCACCGAGGGGCTGTCCGAGACGCAGTTGACCACGCCCGTGCTGGTCTCTGGCTGGTCCATCGCCCAGCTGCTGCACCATCTGGCCTTGGACGACGAGCGGTTCTGGTTCCAGGCCGTCGTCGCCGGGCGACCCGATGCCATCGCGGAGCTCGGGCCGGACGCCTGGCAGGTGGCTGATGGCCGGACCGGCGAGGACGTGCGGGCGCTCTACCGACGTGAGGCAGCAGCGACCGACGAGCTGCTGCGCGGCATCTCCTGGGACGCCGCACCGGCGTGGTGGCCAGACTTCTTCGGAGATTTCCGGCTCACGAGCGTGCGCGACGTGGTCGTCCACGTGGTCGTGGAGACCGCGACGCACGCGGGTCATCTCGACGTCGTGCGAGAGCTCATCGACGGCCGCCAGTGGCTGGTGCTCGATTGACCGCGGAGGTCGACTAGCTCCGGATGCACGTGTGGCCCCACGACGACGGTGGGAGCGGTTGCCCGCTGGAGGACGGTGTGGGTCACCGACCCAAGGGCGAGCTGGGAGACCGCATGACGACTTCTCGTCCCGACGACAAGAAGGGCAGCATCCGTCGCGGCTGAGATGAGCGCTTCAGGGGTCGTGTCCGCCACGACGCACTCGCGAACGTCGACGTCCGGGAAACGCTCCCGCCACGGCTGCAGCACCGCCCGCAGGGCCGCTTCCTGCTCATGGAACTCCTGGTGCCAGGCCATGATGGTGAAGCTGTTGAACGAGGGATCGGTGTACGCGGGCAGCCAGGCATGAAGAGCCGTGAGGGGGAGTCGGCGGTGGGAGGCGTGCTGGAAGGCGAACTCGACAGCTGCCTGCGCGGGCACGTTCGCCTCGACGCCGACGACGACGCCTCCCGGTCGCCCCTCCGTCTCGCTCTTGATCACGGCGACCGGCGCGGCTGCGTGCGCGGCTACCTGGTGGGCGACGCTGCCGAGGAGAAGCCCGCGGAAGCCGCCACCCCCTCTCGACCCCACGACGATCAGGCCCGCCGCCGTGCTCTCGCGGACCAGCGCGCCGGCGGGGGAGCCTTCACATGCCACGGCTTCCACCGACACCGACGGCTCGCAGTAGCGCGCCAGTTCCGCGCCCTTGGCCGCTAGGGCCTGCGACTGCTCCAGAAGCCCGGTCGACAGGGGGACCATCCAGTCCCCGTAGCGCGGCTCCTGCACCGTCAGCACTCGCAGGGGGCGCCCGTCCACACGAGCTTCATGGGAGGCCCAGGCGACCGCAGCCGCCGCCGGGTTGGTGCCGTCGTAGCCGACGATGATGGGTGCGAGCGCCGCGCACATGGTGCGCCTCCTCGGGTGGAGCGGCCCCCGTCCTCGCTGTCCATGGTGCGCCTGGGGCGACGCCAATGCCAGGGCCACACGTCCTGTGGAGGGAACCGCGCCTTGCAGACCCTGTCAGTTCCTGTCGTTACCGTGGCGCCATGCTCATGGTGCATCGGGGGGAGCGGACGAGTGCGCTCGCGCAGGGGCTGCGCGAGGTGCTCACGGTCCCGCTGCCCGACCCCCTTGCCGCCGAGCTCGTGGCGGTGCCGACCAAGGGTGTCGAGCGCTGGTTGAGCCATCAGCTCTCCCTCGGACTCGGAGCGTCACCGTCACGGCGAGACGGTGTGTGCGCCAACGTCCGCTTCCTGTCGCCAGCCGTGCTCGTGCGCGAGGTGATCGCGGCCGCGAGTGGTCTCGACCCGCGCGACGACCCGTGGCGGCAGGAGTCGCTGCTGTGGTCGGTCCTCGAGGTGCTCGACGACAGCCTCGACGAGGCGTGGTGCGGGCCCGTCGCGCGCTACCTCGGTGCCAGCGCCCATGGCTTCTCGCCAGGGCGCCGCGTCGTCCTGGCCGCCGCCGTGGCGCGACTGTTCGCCCGCTACGAGCAAGCCCGGCCCGCACTGCTGACGGACTGGGCGGCCGAGCGCGACACCGACGGGCGGCAGGAGCTCCCACCGGACCTGCTCTGGCAGCCGGCCCTGTGGCGCCGGCTACGCGCGCTCATCGGCCACCCGTCACCGGCCGAACGACTTCCCGAGGTCTGTGAGCGACTGCGTAGCCTCGCGGGAGACGAGGTGCTGCCCGGCCTGTCGGCGGCCGCCGCGCTACCGGCCCGGCTGTCGGTGTTCGGGCCGACGAGCCTCCCTCAGACGCAGCTCGAGGTGCTGTCGGCTCTGTCCTGCGGCCGCGACGTCCACCTGTGGCTGCCGCATCCGTCGCAGGCTCTCTGGGACGCGGTCGCGCAGCTGCCGCCGGCCCGACGCCGGCGTGATGACCGCAGCCACACTGTCGTCCGGCACCCGCTGCTCGCGAGTCTCGGCCGTGACGTGCGTGAGCTGCAGCAGCGGCTGCTGCCGTTGTCCCCCGTGGTCCAACACCACGCGGACCGGGACGAGGCGCGCGCGTGCGACACGTCAGAGAGAGAGCGGTCGCTCCTGCACCGGCTGCAGTCGTGCATCCGCGCGAACTGTGACCCCGCTGACTGCCCGGCACGGATGCCTGAGGCCTCGTCCGCCGCTGACCACTCGGGGAAGGTGCACGCCGACCGCTCTGTCCAGGTGCACGCCTGCCATGGCCCGGCGCGCCAGGTGGAGGTGCTGCGCGAGGTCCTGGTCGGTCTGCTGGCTGACGACCCCACGCTCGAGCCGCGGGACATCCTCGTGATGTGCCCGGACGTGGAGGCCTTCGCCCCTCTGATCTCAGCGACCTTCGGGCTGGTCGACGAGGACCTGGCCGAGGGGAGTCAGCTGCATCCGGGGCACCGGCTGCGGGTGCGACTGGCCGACCGCTCCCTGCGCCAGACCAACCCCGTCCTGGCGATGCTCACGACTCTTCTCGATCTCGCCGCCGGACGCGTCACGGCCAGTGCGGTGCTCGACCTGCTGGCTCAGCAGCCGGTCCGCCGCCGCTTCGCCTTCGATGACGACGACCTGGAGCGGATCGGCAGCTGGGTGCTGTCGACCGCTGTGCGGTGGGGGCTCGACGAGTCGGACCGGGTGAGCGCCGGC
The DNA here is from genome assembly GCA_051960855.1 of Actinomycetales bacterium. Lineage (GTDB taxonomy): Bacteria > Actinomycetota > Actinomycetes > JAJZTN01 > JAJZTN01 > JBQCDV01. The sequence continues at coordinate 26,770 of JBQCDV010000142.1, read as the reverse complement.
GTGCAGGGAGTAGCGCAGGGGACGTGGCGCGCCGGCCTCGACCGGCTGCTCCTCGGGGCCGCCATGTCGGAGGGAATCGACGGCACGGGCATCCAGGGGCTGGGGACGGTGCTGCCGCTCGATGACGTCGACAGCACCGACCTCGAGCTGGCCGGCCGGCTGGCCGAAGCACTTCACCGGCTCGAGGCCGCCGTGGGCGCCCTGCGACAGCCGCGCGAGCTCTCCTCCTGGGTCGAGGTGCTGCAGGACCAGCTCGCGGCACTGGGTGCGGTCAGCGCCGGCGACGACTGGCAGCGCGTCCAAGCTGGCCAGGAGTTGACTGCGCTCCTCGACGAGGCGGGGGAACGCGCCCGCGCTGTGCTGCTCGACCTCGCTGAGGTGCGCGCGCTGCTGGGCGAGCGCCTCCAGGGCCGCGCGACCCGTGCCAACTTCCGGACCGGCAGCCTGACGGTGGCCTCCATGCTCCCGATGCGGTCGGTGCCGCACCGCGTCATCTGTCTGCTCGGGCTCGACGACGGCGCGTTCCCGCGACAGGGACGCGCGGATGGCGACGATGTCCTGGCCCGGGACCCATGGATCGGCGAGCGGGACCCGAGGGCCGAGGACAGACAGCTGTTCCTCGACGCGATCCTCGCGGCGGAGGAGACCCTCGTGGTCCTCTACTCGGGAGCCGACCCGCGCACCGGTGCCGAGCACGCGCCCGCAGTCCCTGTCGGCGAGCTGCTCGAGGCGGTCGAGGCCCTCGCTGACGGTGACGGTGTCGGCGGGTCGGGCGGTCGGTCGGTGGTCGTGCGCCATCCGTTGCAGCCGTTCGACCCGCGCTACTTCACGCCGGGCGAGCTCGCGACCCACCGCGCGTTCAGCTACGACGCGGCCGCCGCCGAGGCGGCACGGCGTGCGCAGGCCCCACGTGCAGTCGCGGATCCCCTCGGGGTCGATCGGCTGCGGTCCAGCCCCTTGCCGCCGCTGGCACAGGGCGATGTGGTGCCGCTCGACGCCCTCGTCGCCTTCGTCACCTCGCCAGCCAAGGCCTTCCTCGTGCAGCGGCTCGGTGTCGCCCTGCCCTGGGAGGAGGAGGTCGTCAGCGACCGGGTCCCCCTCCAGCCCGACCACCTCGCGCAGTGGAAGATCGGGGATCGCGTGCTCCAGCAGGCGCTGGCGGGCGTGGACCCAGACGAGGCGGTGCGCGCGGAGATGCTGCGCGGGCTGCTGCCACCTCGCGCTCTCGGCGCCCATTACCGGGACACGGTGCTGGTGCCCGAGGCCGGACCGCTGCTGAAGGCCGCCCAGGCTTACCTGACCGACGAGGACGGAGACATCCCGAGTGACGTGCTGGATGTCGCCGTCCCCCTCGAAAGCGGACAGCGCATCGAGGGCAGCGTGAGCGGCGTCCGCCGTCAGGTCCTGCTCACGGTTGGCTACTCCCGACTGAAGGCCAAGCAGCGGCTCGCCGCCTGGGTGCGCCTGCTGGCGCTCGCCGCCGCACGGCCCGAGACCCCTTGGCAGGCCGTGACGATCGGGCGTGGCGAGGCCAGCGAGGGGCGCCGGGGAGCGCCGCGACCGCGCCGTTCGGTGATGACGCAGGTCGAGCCCGAACTCGCCCGCCGGCTCCTCGCGGACCTCGTGGCAGCACGCCAGCAGGCCCTCGCCGCGCCACTGCCGTTCGCGCCGCGAGCTTCGCTCGCGTACGCCGACCAGCGTCTGCGGGCCCACGACCCAGGCTCGGTCCCGACCGCCGAGCGTGCCGCCCGCGCGGTATGGGAGCAGAGCGGTCCCCGTGACCGCAGCTATGAGGGAGGCGACCGGGAGAACCTGCGTGTCTGGGGGGAGCCGGCCACGCTCTCCGCGCTGCTGGCCGAGCCCGCTGCCTCGCAGGGGTCGGAGCCGACACGCTTCGGGGAGCTGGCGCTGTCGATCTGGGGACCGGTGATGCGGCACGAGGAGGAGGAGGCGTTGTGAGCCTCGCGGCACCCTTCGACGTCTGCGGCGAGCTCCCCTCGGGGACGGTCCTGCTCGAGGCGAGCGCGGGCACCGGAAAGACGTTCACGATCGCCGCCCTCGCCACACGGCTTGTCGCGGAGGGCGCCTGCCGGCTGGATGAGCTGCTGCTCGTGACCTTCGGGCGTGCCGCCACCCGGGAGCTCAGAGAGCGGGTCCGCGAGCGGCTCGTGCACACCGCGGCCGCGCTACGTGACCCGCTGACGGCGCGCGCGAGCTCCGACTCGGTGGTGGCACTGCTGGCTGCCGTCTCTGATCCAGAGGTGGAGCGCCGGCAGCGCCGGCTGCAGGCCGCCCTGGCGGATTTCGATGCCGCCACGATCGACACCACCCATGCCTTCTGCCTGCAGGTGCTGACGTCTCTCGGCACCGCGGCTGACATGGAGCCGGGTCTCACCTTCGTCGACCCCTTCCAGGCGCTGCTCGACGATCTCGTCGACGACCTGTACCTGCAGCGCTTCGCTGTTGCCCAGCCGCCGCCGGCACTCGACTACGCCCTCGCTCGCGACCTGGCAGCCGCGGTGATCGCAGATCCACAGGCCGCGGTGGTGCCCGGCCCCGAGGAGGAGGGTGAGGTCGGCGCTCGCAGCGAGTGGGCGCACGCCGTGCGACGTGCTCTCGACCAGCGCAAGCGGCAGCAGCGCGTCTACGGCTACGACGACCTGCCCACCCGCCTGCTGGCCGCGTTGCGAGACGAGGTGACCGGCCCGATCGCCCGTGCGCGACTGCAGGCTCGCTACCGCTACGTGCTCGTGGACGAGTTCCAGGACACCGACCCCGTGCAGTGGGAGATCCTGCACCGCGCCTTCTATGGCGCCGTCAGCCTCGTGCTGATCGGGGACCCCAAGCAGGCCATCTACGCCTTTCGGGGCGGCGACATCGAGGCCTATCTCACGGCCGCCCAGGTGGTGCAGTCCGCTGCGGACGCCGGCAGCGGTCGGCACGCCACCCTGGCGCGCAACTGGCGCAGCGACGGCGGTCTGGTGCACGGGGTGCGGCACCTCTTCCGGGGAGCGGCCCTCGGGGACCCGGCCATTGCCGTCCGTCCCATCGACGCTGAGCATCGCCGCCGCATCCGACGCGGGGAGCGGCCTGGTCGGGGCCAGGACGCTGCGGCTGAGGCCGCCGTCCAGCTGCGCGTCGTGCCAGGCACGGTGGGTGGGACCGCGCCCGGGAGCTCTCCGCCCGTCGCGGTGGTCCGCGACGTCATCTGCCGGGACCTGGCGAACGACGTTGTCCGCCACCTCACCGACGGCACGGCGATCGCGGACGGCGCCACCTGGCGGCCCCTCTGCCCCGCGGACATCGCCGTCCTGACACGCACCCAGGCCCAGTCGGAGCTGGTGCGTGAGGCGCTCGTGCAGGCTGGTGTCCCGTCGGTGCTGACCTCGGTGCGCAGCGTCTTCGACAGCAGCGCCGCTCAGGACTGGCTCGCACTGCTGCGGGTGCTGGAACAGCCCCACCGCGGCGGTCCCATCCGCGCCCTGGCCCTCACCGACCTCGTGGGGTGGGATGCGGCCGAACTCGACGCCGCCGATGACACCCGGCTCGACGAGCTGGCACAGCGGGTCCTGCGCTGGCGTGACGCGCTCGGGCATCGCGGGGTGTCCGCCCTCCTCGAGGCGCTGACCGCGGACGGCGTGGCCGTCCGCATGCTGGGGCACCCTGACGGCGAGCGCCGGCTGACCGACTTCCGGCACGTCGGCCAGACGCTGCACGAGGTCCAGGTGACCGAAGGTCTGGGCGCGGCAGCCCTCGCCGAGTGGCTGCAGCGGCGCATCGCCGAAGCCGCGGGCGACCAGGCCGAGGAGCGCAGCCGGCGACTGGACACCGACGCCCAGGCCGTGCAGATCATCACGATGCACGTGAGCAAGGGGCTCGAGTTCCCCATCGTCTACGTGCCCTTCGCGTGGGATCGGTACGACGGCCGCACCAACGAGGCGCTGCTGCTGCACGAGGCCGGTCGGCGGGTGCGGGACGTCGGGGGACGGCAGGGGCGCGACTACGCGGCGCATGCCGCTCAGGCGAAGCAGGAGGACCTCGACGAGGAGCTGCGGCTGCTCTACGTGGCACTGACGCGCGCGAAGCACCGCGTGGTCGCCTGGTGGGCGCCCAGCCGCAACACCCGGACGTCGCCGCTGCACCGCGTGCTCTTCGGTGACTTCACGCCGGGCGAGGTACCCCCGAACGAGCCCCGTTTGCCGAAGGATCCCGCGGCGCAGCTGGCCGACTTCGCTGCTGAGGCCGGCGCCGAGGACGGAGCGCCCCGCGTCGGAGTCGTCGTGGTCGACGAGCACGTCGAGCCGCCGCAGTGGCAGGGCCACGACTCGCAGCCGACCAGTGACTCGCTCGAGGCGGAGGTGTTCGACCGGCAGGTCGACCTCGGCTGGCGGCGGATGTCCTACACCTCACTGACCGCGGCCGCCCACGGCGCTTTCGGCGCCGGAGCCGCGACGAGGGCGCCCGGTGCGATAGCCGGCGCGGAGCCGGGCGTCGCCAGCGAGCCTGAGGTCAGTCAGCTGACCGACGAGCCCAGCCCCCGTGACGACGTTCGTCGATGGGCGAACGCCTGGCACCCTGGCGCGTCGGCGGGCGGCGCCGTCGAAGCTCGGGAGCAGTGGCGCTCGGTGCTCTCGCCGATGCGCGACCTGCCCACGGGGGCCGCCTTCGGCGTCGTCGTGCACGAGGTGCTCGAGACGGTCGACACGGCGGCTCCCGACCTGCGGACCGCGGCGATCGAGGCGAGCGAGCAGGCCCTGCACGACCGACCGATGCCTGGCGTCGGGGCGGAGGACCTGGGAGTGGCCCTGCTGCCCGCGCTTGCCACGCCCCTGGGCAGCGTCGGCCTGGGCCGCACCCTGGCCGAGGTCGCCCCGCGCGACCGGCTCGCCGAGGTGGACTTCGAGCTGCCACTGGCCGGAGGTGACGACCCTGCGGAGCACCGCGTCACGCTGGCTGCGGTCGCGGCGGCGATGCGGGCCCACCTGCCCGACGATGACCCACTGGCGGGCTACCCCGAGGCGCTCTCGTCGGCGGGGCTTGACGCTCAACTGCTCCGCGGCTACCTCACCGGCAGCATCGACGCTGTCCTGCGGCTGGCGGACAGCGCCGGGCAGCCGCGCTACGTCGTCGTGGACTACAAGACGAACTGGCTCGGCGGCTTCGGCGAGGGCGCGGCCCCACTCAGCGCCTGGGACTACCGCGGCGAGGCCCTGGCGCAGGCCATGATCGACTCGCACTACCCACTCCAGGCCCTGCTCTACTCCGTCGCCCTGCACCGCTACCTGCGCTGGCGCCAGCCCGGCTACGACCCGGAGGTGCACCTGGGCGGCGTGCTCTACCTCTTCGTGCGGGGCATGTGTGGTCCCTTCGAGGGCGCGAACGCCGCAGCGGGAACGCTCGCCATCCCGGGCGGTGCCGACGTCCCCGGCGTATTCGAGTGGCGCCCGCCCGCGTCCCTGGTCACCTCACTGTCCGACCTCGTCGATGGGCGGCTGCCGTGATGCCGGCCGCGGCTCCAGGGGGCCGGCGCGACGCGAACGGTGTGGGGGTGGCACGTCGAGCTCGCGGCCTGCTGCGGGCTTTCAACGATGCCGGGATCCTCGTCGCGGCGGACGTGCACCTGGCGATGGCGTGGACGCGCCTTACGGGGGAGAGCGACGAGCGCGTCCAGCTGGCGGCGGCCCTGGCCGCGCGCGCGGTGCGGCACGGCTCCGTCTGCTGCGACCTTGCTGCGCTGCCGACGACCGTCAGCTCCGACGATGCGGTCTGGGGGGCCGGCGGGTCGGGGCAGCCCGACGGGGTCGGGGAGTCCGACGGGGTCGGGGAGTCCGACGGGGTCGGGGAGTCCGGGGGGACCGGGGAGTCCGGGGAGCTGCCGTGGCCCGAGCCGCGGGCGTGGGCGGAGGCAGTCGCCGCTAGCCCTACCGTCACCGCGTCAGCGCAGCACGCGGCCTCGCCGCGGCCCCTGCGGTTGGTGGGCGGTCTCCTCTACCTCGAGCGGTACTGGGAGCAGGAGCAGCTCGTCCGGGAGGAGCTGGCGCGGCGGTCAGCGGCCCCCGTGCGACTCGTGGACGCCGACCGGCTGCGCCACGCCATCGACATGCTGTTCCCGGAGGACCTCGGCGACGCACTGTTCGGTGACGACGGTCAGCCGGTGACGCCGCCGCCGGACTACCAGCGGCTCGCCGCGGCAGCCGCCGCGCTGGGAAGCATCACCGTCATCGCCGGAGGACCGGGGACCGGCAAGACGACGACGGTGGCCCGGCTGCTGTCCGTCGTTCAGCAGTCGTGGTCGCATCCGCCGCGGATCGCCATGGCGGCACCGACCGGCAAGGCGGCGGCCAGGCTCCAGTCCGCGGTGGCTGCAGAGGCCGCTCGGCTCCGGGCGCAAGGCCTGCCGTCTCCCGACGCCGTCGGCGTCGACGAGGAGGGCCGCCCCGTCGTGTCGCCGCTGGTGGCCACCACGCTGCACCGATTGCTGGGCGCGCGACCGGACTCGCGGACGCGCTTCAAGCACCACCGCATGCAGCCGTTGCCTTACGACCTCATCGTGGTGGACGAGACCTCCATGGTCTCGCTGACCCTCATGGCGCGGCTGCTCGAGGCAGTGCGTCCGGAGGCCTCGCTCGTGCTCGTCGGCGACCCCGACCAGTTGGCATCGGTAGAGGCAGGAGCGGTGCTCGGCGATCTCGTCGCGCGTGCACCCCGGCCAGCTCCCGACCGCCGCGTCGAGTTGCTGACGTCCCTGATTCCCAACGACGTCCGGCCCGCCGAGATCGTCGCGCCCGAGTTGCGCAACGACGTCGTCCGGCTGCGGCAGGTGCACCGGTTCAGCGGCGCGATCGCCGCCCTCGCGGACTCGATCCGCGAGGGTGACGGCGACACTGCGGTCGAGCTGCTGCGGTCTGCTCCTGGCGTTCTCGAGCTCGTCGACCCCATGGACGAACGCGGCCGCCCCCTTGGCCCCGCCGCTGGGGTGCTCGGCGGCCTACGCCAGGACATTGTGGCGACAGGGCAGGACGTCGTGCGGGCGGCGTTGGCCGGAGAGTGCGCCTCGGCTCTCGCGGCGCTGGACGCTCATCGGCTGCTCGTGGGGCACCGCCGTGGGCCGTTTGGGCTGGCGCGGTGGTCTGAGGTCGTCGAGGGGTGGCTTCGCGACGCCATGCCGGACTACGCGACGGGATCGCCCTGGTATCCCGGCAGGCCGTTGATCGCTACGCGCAATGATCCCGAGACGGGGCTGAGCAACGGAGACACCGGGGTGGTGGTGAGTGTGGAGGGCGTGATGGTGGCCGCCTTCACGCGGGGGGAGGAGGCTGTGTCGCTGGCTCCCACACGACTGTCGGCAGTCGAGACCATGCACGCCCTGACGGTGCACCGCAGCCAGGGCAGCCAGTTCGCGCGCGTCAGCGTCGTCCTGCCGCCGCCGGAGTCGCCGTTGCTGACACGCGAGCTGCTCTACACGGCCGTCACCAGGGCAACGTCGTTCGTGCGGGTGCTCGCCAGCGAGGAGGCCGTCCGTGCCGCGGTGGCCCGACCAATCGTGAGGGCGAGCGGGTTGCGTCGCGGTTGACTCTGGCGTGACCCGGCGGGGCGGGGCCGTCGGCCTCGCGTCAGACCAGCCGCACCTCGGCGCCCACGGCCAGCGGCGCGGGGGTGATGACCTCGACCATGACGCCGAAAGCGAGGTCGTCGTCGGCGGCCAGCCTCTTGAGGATCCGGGGATCGTAGGGAAGCCCGGGCTGCGCCATGCCGACCATCACGCAGCGCGGCATCGGCTCGGTCACGCGGAGTTCGGCGTCGCCGATGCGCAGCCTCTTGCCGAGCCAGTCCTGGTCCACCGGTCCGGCGTCGTGCTCGGTGTCGACGAGAAGGTTGGCGCGGAAGCGCCGGGCGTCCAGCTGCGTGCCCAGGCGCTCGCCGAGCTCGGCGATCGCAGACGTCGTCACCAGATGCAGCGGGGCGTCGTCGTGGTGGGGGATCGGGCCCTCCGCTGCCAGTCGCACGTCACGTCCGAGGCGTTCGCTTAGCCGCTGGTGCAGCCCCGCGTCGTCGGCCCGCAACCAGGTGCCGTCGCCGACGCTGACGTCCGGCACGCCGTCGGCAGACCACCGTGCCGCGAGGTCGAGCAGGCCGGGGACCCGGCGGAAACGCGTCGTCGTCTTGCCGCTGCCGATGCCGCCGTCCTCGGTGTAGACCGCCCACACGCGGTCGCCGACAGCGCCGCGTGCGTCGAGCGGCAGGGTGGTCAGCTCCTCGCCCTGCATCGACTTCACCGGGTAGCGCCACAGCCGCTGGACGGCACCGACGATCACACCCGCGACGCTAGCCACTCGTGTGGTCGGGGTCAGCAGGGGTCCGGCTTCGCCGCGTGCTGCTCGTCGATGAGCCAGTCGCCGTCGGCCTCCGCAAAGGTGTAGGTGGCGGTCCAGACGCTGCAGGACTGGTGGTCGTAGCCGTAGTCGGCGTCCTGCACGCTCACGAACGACAGCTGTGCCTGGAGTCGCCCTTCTGAGGTCTCCGTCACGTCCCGCACGTGCATGTTGAGGAGGTAGCTCGTCGCGTTGCCGTCTTCGAAACTCTGGAAGGGGAACCGGCGTTGGGCTCGCTCATCCAGCATCTCGTAGGCGTCGCGGTAGTTGCCGCTGTTGATGCCGTCGACGTAGCGCTGGAGGACTCCGACCGCGATGCTGCCCTCGCTGCTATCGGTGTCGTCCACCACAGACATCGCCTGCTCGTCCGGGCCCACCGGTGCGTCGCAGTGGTCGATGGCCGGCGGCTCTGGCGTCTGGCGCCACCGCCGGATCTCGGCGGCGGCGGTGTCGGCGGGGACGGCGTAGGCCAGGCCGTTGGCCTGCTCGTCGATGGCCTCGGCGAGAGCGACGACCAGCCCGTCGGCACCCAGCAGCGGTCCCCCACTGTTGCCGTGGTTGATGGCAGCGTCCGTCTGGATGACGTTGTCGAGCGACGACTCCTCGGTGGTGATCTGGCGGTGCAACCCGGAGATCGCGCCCTTCGCGAGGGACAGCTCGCCGCCGAGCGGGTAGCCGACGACGGCGATGTCGTCTCCCACCTGAGGAGAGGAGGGGGAGAAGTCGAAGACGTGGCCTGAGAACGGCGTCGCTGCCCGGACTAGTGCCACCTCGTGGGCGAGGTCATAGCCGACGACCCGGCCGTCGCTCACCTCTCCGTTGTCGGATTCCAGTCCGATCACCTGGGCCCCCTCGACGACATGCGCGACTGTCGCCACCAGGTCGGGCGCAACGAGGAACCCAGATCCGACCCCGCCGCCGTCGCACGCCGTCGTCGTGATGCGGATGACTCCGGTCCGGTCACGATCGAACATCGCGGCGAAGCTGGCGGTCGGGGCTCCCGAAGGAGTAGCGGTCGAGGTCGCGAGGGGCGAGGGGGACGAGCTGCTCGGTGAAGGAGTCGCGGTGCTCTGCTGGCCGGGCTCGGCGGTCAGGGAGGTGGCCGTTACGTCTGTGGTCGCCGTTCCCCCAGTCGGCGTGCGGTCGCCGCTGCGCAACAGGAAGGCGCCGCCGCCCACGACGATGACAAGAGCAAGCACGGCAGCAGTGGCAACAGCTCCGACCACGGTGCGGCTGCGGCCCGGGGGATGTGCCCCTGCCGCCTCGCCTGGCGCCCCGACGTAGCCACGCACGTTGATGCCGCAGTTGCCACACCGGGCCTGGTCGTCTGGACCCGGCACTCCACATCGTGGGCAATACATGTCCCCGCCCCCCATCCCCCGACGAGGTGTCGACCGGACTCGGTGACACGGGGGACGGTCAGCGTGGCGCGAGGTGCACCGGAATGTCAACGATTGCGGGCTTCTCCCCTTTCCACGCTCGGGGCTGGTTCGAGGGCTACCCGACCCGCACGTCCACGGAGTGGTAGCCGGTCGCCCCGTCGGGCAACACGTCCTGCACCACAGCAGTCTGCGCGGCGCCGGTCCCGTCGATGGCTCTCACCTCGAGGGTGTGGTCACCAGTGATGGCAGCCCACGTCCACTCCCACTGCCGCCACGCGTCCTTGCTGGCGGTGGCTCCGAGCTTCGCCTCGTGCCACGCCCCGCCGTCCACGCGCACCTGCACCGCAGAGATGCCGCGGTGCTGCGCCCACGCGACGCCACCGACAGCGACGTTCCCCGGCTTGACCGTCGCGCCCTCGCGGGGGACGTCGATGCGCGAGGCCGTCTTGATGGGGCCGCGCGGGGACCAGCCGCGCTCGGTCCAGTACGCCTGCTCCCGGTCGAAGCGGGTCACCTTGAGGTCGACCACCCACTTGCACGCGGAGACATAGCCGTAGAGACCCGGGACCACCATGCGCACCGGGAAGCCGTGCACCTGCGGCAGCGGGGAGCCGTTCATGCCGATCGCGAGCAGGGCGTCGCGGTCGGGCTCGAGCAGCACGTCGAGTGGCGTCGAGGTGGTGAACCCGTCCTTGCTCGTCGCCAGCACCATGTCCGCGTCGGGGGAGACGCCGGCCTCCAGCAGCAGATCCCGCAGCCGCGCCCCCAGCCACAGCGCGTTGCCGGCCAGGTCGCCACCGACCGGGTTGGACACGCAGGTCAGCGTCACCCACCGTTCGATGAGCTCGCGCTGGCCCAGGCTCGCGAAGTCCAGTGTCACCTCGCGATCGACCATCCCGTGCAGCCGCAGCTGCCACTGCGAGGCCGCGATGTCGGGGAGCAGCAGGGCCGTGTCAATCCGGTAGAAGTCCTGGGTCGGTGTCCGCCATGGCGTGATGCCGGGAACGTCGATCAGGTCGTTGCGCGGCAGGGGAGTGGCGGCGCTCGACGGAGCAGGCAGGGTGATCCGCTCACTCGTCCGAGCCGCCGCGGCACCACGCTGGTCGGAGAGCACCCGCGCGAGACCTGTCGCGGCGAGCCCAGCGATGCCGGCGCCGGCGAGCAGGACGGTCCGCCTCGTGGGGTCGGCCGACTGCGGCGGCCGCCACGACGTCGCTCCCTCAACGAACGGCGCCCGCGCGGCTTCCGGGCCGTCCTCACGCCCAGGCGCGGGGGCGGTGGCCGAGGCCCGACGGACAAGGCGGGACAGCACCCACCCTCCGGCCAGCGCACCGACCGCGATCGGGACGACGTCCAGGTAGGTGGCCCCCGAGCGGGTCAGGGCTGCGGCCGCGGCGATGACGGCCAGCCAGCCGACGACGGTGAGTCCGGCAGCGAGGCGGCGTACGGCGATCGCGCCTGCGAGTGCCGCCAGCAGCGCGACCACGGCGAGAATGCCGAGGATCAGCACCGCTTTGTCGTTGGTGCCGAACGCGCGGACGGCTGCGTCCTTCAGCCAGGTCGGTGTCAGGTCGATGAACGCCGAGCCGACGGCCAGCACCGGGGTCGCCTGCGGGTGCACGAACGCCGCCACGAGATCCGCGACGCCGACCGTGACCAGGCCACTCGCCAGCCCGGCGAGCCGGCCGAAGCGGCGCCGGTCGGCTGTCGCGTCCTCGGGGTCGGAGCTCACACCAGTCCTTCGCAGCACGGCCGGGAAACGATGGGTCCGCTTCCATCGTCCCCGGCACCGCTACCGCCGGCGAGACGAGACTCGGCTCCGGCTCCGGGTCCTGCTCGGTTGCCGGGTCAGTGGGCGATGTCGACCACCAGCCGGTTGGGGGCCGTGAGGGTGAACACGTGCACGTGCCGCACGGCCGTGGCGCCGATGCCGACCGTGACGACGCCCTCGAAGTCGCCGATCACCCGCCACTGCCGCAGCTCCGGGTAGGACGGGGTGCCGCCGCGGACCGCGAGGGTCGAGCTGCCGGTGTCGGTGTGGGCGGCCGCGCCGTTGAGCTGCAGCTGCAGCTTCGCGGCGCCGTTCAGGGTGACGAGACGGCCACTGCCGTCCTCGTGCAGCGCACTCACCCAGCGGACGCTGTGCCCGGCGACCGGCCGGGTGAGGTCGACGACGAGCCGGTCGTAGGTCGCGTGGCGGCCGACGCGGATGCCCGTCACGAGCGGGGTCGCCGACTGGGTCGAGCAACCGGCGGCGGCGACTGCCATGCCCGTGGGCGTGGCGGTCGAGGTGCTTCCCCAGGCGCTGCTCGACAGGCCGGCGAGCGTGAGGGCGAGTGCGGCCGGCCCGACGACTGCGGCTCGCCGGAGGCGGCGAGACGCGGGTCGCGGTTCGGTGCTGACAGCGACGTCGGTGTGGTCCATGACGGGCTCCCTCGAGAACGGCTGCCGCTGATGGCTGCCTGATGCGAAGGAGGACGCGCGCCAGACCCGCGCGGTTGACGACGACGAGTACGCCGCCCCACTACGGTGCGACCCGTGACAGCGACAGGCGCGCGCCGCCTCCTGGTCCTCGGCCGTGTCTGGACCGGCGGCGAGACCGGCTACTGCGACGCTCTGGCCGTGGCAGGGCGCCACGTCACCGCGCTGGGGACGGACGCCCTCGCGCTCGCCCACACTCCTGAGTGGGCCGACGCCGAGCGGATCCAGGTCGGCGACGGTGTCGTGATCCCGGCCTTCCGCGACGGCCACGCCCACCCGCCGCAGGCCGGGCTGGAGCGGCTCGGACCGGCGATCCGGGACGCTCAGAACGTCGCCGAGGTGGTCGCCGCAGTCCGCGCGTGGGCCGACGAGCACCCGCACGAGGAGTGGATCGTCGGCGGCTCCTACGAGCCGGAACTCGCCGCGGGTGGCCGCTTCGACGCCGCGTGGCTCGACGCCGCAGTCTCCGACCGGCCCGTCGTCCTCCGCGCCTCCGACTACCACACGGTGTGGTGCAACTCGGAGGCCCTGCGACGCGCTGGGGTCACCGCGATGACCCCGGATCCCGACATCGGGCTGATCGAGCGCCGGTCCGACGGCTCGCCGTTGGGGACGCTCCGAGAGTGGCAGGCCGTCGACCTCGTCCTGGACGTCGTGCCGCCGCGCTCCCTGGAGCAACAGGCTGACGCCCTCGAATGGGCGCTGCGCCACCTGGCCTCCCTCGGTATCGCGTGGGTCCAGGACGCGTGGGTCGACCTCCCGGCCGGCCAGCCCGGCAGCCTCGACGCCTATCACTCGCTGGCACGCGAGGGCCGGCTGCCCATCCGGGTGTCGCTGGCCCTGCGGGCCGAACCGACCCGATGGCGGGAGCAGCTGCCGGAGTTCGTCGCCGCACGAGACGAGCTGCTCGCTGCCCGTGCGTCCGGACCCGCCGGTGACTCGGGACCCGCCGGTGACTCCGGGCCCGCGACGGCGCCCTGGCTGCGCATCAGCACCGTGAAGTTCTTCGCCGACGGCGTCATCGAGGGCCAGACGGGCGCTCTTCTCGACCCGTACACCGACGCGCCCCACACCCACGGCATGCCGGTGTGGGACTGGCGAGAGCTGCAGGAGGCCTGCGTCGCCTTCGCCGAGGCTGACTTCCAGCTCCACATCCACGCGATCGGTGACGCTGCTGTCCGCGCCGCCCTCGACGCGATCGAGCGTGCCACCGCGGGACGCGACCCCCGTGAGACACGCCCCGTCATCGCTCACACCCAGCTCGTGCAGCCGGCGGATCTGCCGCGCTTCGCCGCCCTCGGGGTGATCGCCAACTTCGAGCCGCTGTGGACGCAGACGGACGACTCCATGACCGAGCTGACGATGCCGCGGCTCGGTGCGCGCCGCTCGGCGTGGCAGTACCCGATGGGTTCGCTGGTGCGAAGCGGCGCGCGGCTGTCCTTCGGCAGCGACTGGCCGGTCTCCTCGCCTGACCCGGTGGCTGGTCTGCGGGTCGCCATCTCCCGAACGACGCCCGACGGGGACCCGCCCGGTGGCTGGCTGCCCACCGAGCGGCTGACCGTCACCCAAGCCGTCGCGGCCTACACCAGCGGAAGCGCGTACCAGGCCTACGACGGGGACCGCTGCACGCTGGAACCCGGGTCGGTCGCCGACTTCGTGCTGCTCGACCGGGACCTGCCGTCCCTACGGGAGGAAGACTTCCGGACCGGCTTCGCTCCGGCCCGGGTTTTGGCACTCTGGGTCGAGGGGGCGAAGGTCGCAGACAACCGGGAGCCGGGAAGCGGCGTCTAGGACCGCGTCGGGGGACAAGGCCGGTCGGGGGACAAGGCCCGTCGGGGGACAGGGCCTGACGGCCAGCCGAGACGAGCACGACGAGCGACGGGAGCGGCACGAATGTCAGGACGGAAGGCCCTCCGGTCGGCGGTGGCGCTGCTGGCGCTGCTCGGCACGGTGCTGGGTGGACTCGCCATCGGCCACGCGATCGCTCGACGGGGCAGCGGTGTCACCGACGCGTCGGGCAGCGGGACCGGTCGAGGTGCCCCCACCTCGAGCGCCGACGACTCGGGCGAGCCGTCCGCTGACGGGGCGTCCACGTCGGCGACACCGGCCGCCTCCGCGCCGTCGAGCTCACCCGTGGTCTCGCCGCCGACTACCTCCCGTCCCGGTCCCACGAGCGGCTCCTCCGGCACGGCGTCCGGCCCCCTTTCCGCGTCCGGCACCGGTCTTCCAGCAGGGCCGGGGACAGCGCACCCGCTGTACGTCGTGGACGACGCCACCGCACGGGAGCTCGCGCAGCAGGCCTTCGACGCCCTGACCCCTCAGCAGCGAGTCGGCCAGCTCTTCATGGTCGGCGTTCCTGTGGCAGGGGCCAGCACCAGCGAGCTCGCCCGCCTGCAGGCCCTGCACGTCGGCTCCTACTTCCTCCACGGCCGCAGCAGCGGTGGCGTGGCGCAGACGCTTCGGTCCACCCGCCGACTGACGGCGGTCACCGCCACGGCCGATGACGGCGGGCGGCTGACGCTAGCGCCGTTCGTCAGTGCCGATCAGGAGGGCGGCCAGGTGCAGACGCTGCGGGGGCCGGGCTTCTCGACGATCCCGGATGCGCTCACCCAGGGCCAGCTGCCGGCGGCGACGCTGCGCGCCCGCGCGGCCCGGTGGGGCAGTCAGCTCGCCGCCGCGGGCGTCAACCTCAACCTGGCGCCCGTCGCGGACACCGTGCCCGCCTCCCTCGGACGGCGCAACCAGCCGATCGGCCGCTACTCGCGGGAGTACGGCCACCAACCGGAGGCCGTGGCCTCCTCGGTCGCAGCCTTCGTGCACGGGATGACCTCGGTCGGTGTTGCGACGAGCGCCAAGCACTTCCCCGGCCTCGGACGCGTCCTCGGCAACACGGACACGACCGCCGGAGTGACCGATGACCAGACCGGAAAGGACGACGCCTACCTGGCGCCCTTCCGCGCCGCGGTCGAGGCTGGCACTCCGCTGGTGATGATGTCGTCGGCGATCTACTCGCACCTCGACCCCGGCACTGTTGCTGCGTTCAGCCCGGTGATCATCGACCAGCTGCTGCGGGGTGACCTGGGCTTCGCAGGAGTCGTCGTCTCCGACGACCTGGGCGCCGCGAAGGCGGTGGCGGCCATCCCCGCCGGGGAGCGTGCGACACGCTTCTTCGCCGCTGGCGGTGACCTCCTGCTGACGGTCTCGGCGACGCCCGTGGAGGACATGGTGCGGTCGACCGCCGCGCGGGCTGGGTCGGACGCGGAGTTCCGGCAGCAGGTCGACGACGCCGTACGGCGGGTGCTGCTGCTCAAGGCGCGGATGGGCCTGATCCGCCGGTCCTGACCCGACGGGGATCGCTAGGGGCGACCCCAGGGGGAGGCCTCTCCCGCCTGGTCACCCCCGTGCGCCTCGGTTGCGGGGTAGGTGCCGGGATAGCCGCTTGTGGGTGATCCGTAGCCGTAGGGATCCTCGGAGACAGCCTTGGGCGACGGTCCGTACTGGTTGTGGCCAGGAGCGCTGTCCTGCAGGGTGAAGACGAGGATGACGATCGCGCCGAACGGCACGAGGTCGAGGAGCTGCCACCAGCCGCTACGGCCGGTGTCATGGAGGCGGCGCGTCGCCACGGCGATGCTGGGCAGCAAGAGGATGAGGAAGGCCAGGCCGTAGATGCTCAGGCTGACCAGCCTCGCTGCCACGAGCACGAGACCTGCGAAGAGCGCCCACCACCAGTACTCCGACCGACGGGCGCGACCATCGAAGGTGACGTAGTTGCGGAAGCAGGTCGAGATGGCCTGGGCGAAAGACATGCTCACAGTCTGAGGCAGGTCGGGCGCCGGTTCCGCCACTGGCGCCCGACCTGTGGACAAGCCGCGGCTCTCGTCAGGCTGCCCCGGACTCCTTGGCCAGCCGCTGCCACGTCTCGACCACCGTGTCGGGGTTGAGCGACACCGTCTCGATGCCCTGCTCCAGCAGCCACTGAGCGAGGTCGGGGTGGTCGCTGGGTCCCTGGCCGCAGATGCCGACGTACTTGCCGCGCTCCCGACAGGCCGTGATCGCGGCGCTCATCAGCCGCTTGACGGCCTCGTTGCGCTCGTCGAAGCCCTCGGCGACCAGTCCGCTGTCGCGGTCCAACCCGAGAGTGAGCTGGGTGAGGTCGTTGGACCCGATGGAGTAGCCGTCGAAGTGCTCGAGGAAGCGGTCGGCGAGCACCGCGTTGCTGGGCACCTCGCACATCATGATCACCTGGAGGTCGTTCTCGCCCCGCCGGAGCCCGTGCTTGCCCAGCAGGTCGATGACTCCCCGAGCCTCCGCCTCGGTCCGCACAAACGGGATCATGATCTTGACGTTCGTCAGCCCCATGGTGTCCCGGACATAGCGCAGCGCCTCGCACTCCATCGCGAAGCACTCGGCGAAGTCCGGTGAGAGGTACCGCGAGGCGCCGCGGTAGCCGATCATCGGGTTTTCCTCGTGCGGCTCGTAGAGCTCGCCGCCCACCAGCGACGCGTACTCGTTGGACTTGAAGTCCGACATCCGCACGATCACCGGATGCGGTGCGAAGGCCGCCGCGATCGTCGAAACCCCCTCGGCGACCCGCTGCACGAAGTACTCCCGCGGACCGGGGTAGGCCGCGATCGCCTCGTCGACCTTGGCCTTCACGTCCTCCGGCAGCTCGGGGTACTCCAGCAGCGCGCGGGGATGGATCCCGATCTGGCGGTTGATGATGAACTCCAGGCGGGCCAGCCCGACCCCGAAGTTCGGCAGCCGGGAGAAGCTGAACGCCTGGTCGGGAGTGCCGACGTTCATCATGATCTTGACGGGGATCTCCGGCATCGCGTCGAGCTGGGTCTCCTCGACCTCGAAGTCCAGCCGACCCTCGTAGACGTAGCCGGTGTCGCCCTCCGCGCAGGAGACCGTCACCTCCTGGCCGTCGGTCAGCGAGCGGGTGGCGTCTCCGGTCCCGACGACCGCGGGGATGCCCAGCTCGCGGGCGATGATGGCGGCGTGGCAGGTGCGGCCCCCGCGGTTGGTGACGATCGCGCTGGCCCGCTTCATGATCGGTTCCCAGTCGGGGTCGGTCATGTCGGCGACGAGGACCTCGCCCTTGCCGAAGACCGACATCTGGTCGACCGACTGCAGCACCCGCACGGCGCCGGCGCCGATGCGCTGACCGATGGCGCGGCCCTCGACGAGCCGGTTGCCGCCGGTCTCCTTCATGCGGTAGCGGGTCACGGCACCGGCGGCGGCGCGCGACTGCACCGTCTCGGGGCGCGCCTGCAGGATGTAGAGCTGGCCGTCGACGCCGTCCTTGCCCCACTCGATGTCCATCGGACGGCCGTAGTGGTCCTCGATGGTGAGGGCCTGCCGCGCCAGCGCCTCGACCTCGTCGTCGGTGAGGCTGAGGTGGATGCGCTCGGCAGGGTCGACGTCGACGAACGTCGTGGTCTTACCGACCGTCGCGTCCTCGGTGTAGACCATCTTGGTCGCCTTGGTGCCGACGCCCCGCTTGAGAATGGCGGGCCGGCCCTCGCGCAGCGCCGGCTTGTAGACGTAGAACTCGTCGGGGTTGACCGCGCCCTGCACGACGGCCTCGCCGAGCCCGTAGGACGACGTGACGAAGACCGCGTCGCGGTAGCCGGACTCGGTGTCCATGGTGAACATGACGCCCGAGGCGCCGAGGTCCGAGCGGACCATCCGCTGCACGCCGGCGGACAAGGCGACCGCCTCGTGCTCGAACTTGTGGTGCACCCGGTAGGCGATGGCGCGGTCGTTGTACAGCGAGGCGAAGACCTCGCGAATGGCCTGCAGGACCGCGTCGATGCCGCGGATGTTGAGGAACGTCTCCTGCTGGCCGGCGAAGCTGGCGTCCGGCAGGTCCTCGGCCGTGGCTGATGACCGAACGGCGAAGCTGGCCTGCTCGTCGTCGCCGGCGAGCCGCTCGTAGGCGGCCCGGATGTCCCGCTCGAGGTCCTCGGGGAACGGCTGCTCGACGACTGCCGTCCGGATCCGCTTGCCCACCTCGGCGAGCTGGCGGACGTCGTCGGGGTCGAGGCCGGAGAGCTCCTGCGAGATCGTCGCCGACAGGCCGGTCTGGTCGAGGAACCGGCGGTAGGCGTCGGCGGTGGTGGCGAAGCCGTCCGGCACGCGGACGCCGAGCGAGGCCAGCTCGCGGATCATCTCGCCGAGGGATGAGTTCTTGCCGCCGACCTGGTCGAGGTCGGTGAGGCCGAGCTCCGAGAACGGCCTGACGTTGTCGGTCATGCTCCGACCTTTCGTGTCGTGCCCCAAGCGCGCAGGGTCTGCAGGATCACTGCTGCCATTTCTTCCACTGACTTGGCCGAGGAGTCCACGGTGGGGACGCCGTTGGCCGAGAAGAGCGCCGCGGCGCGGCGAAGCTCGTAGGTGCACTGCTCGAAGGAGGCATAGCGGGACCCGGGGCGTCGCTGCTGCCGGACCTCAGTGAGGCGAGCCGGGGTGGTGGTGATGCCGAAGCACCGGTCGCGCACCACCCCCAGCGGCTGGGGCAGCTCGGTGGTCTCGAGGTCCTCGTCCAGCAGCGGGTAGTTGGCGACGAAGAGCCCGTGCTGCAGTGCCAGGTACATCGTCGTCGGCGTCTTGCCGCAGCGGGAGGGGGCGACCAGCACGACGTCGGCCTTGTCCAGCGCCCGCAGGCTCTGGCCGTCGTCGTGCTCGATGGCGTACTCGATGGCCGCCATCCGCGTGTTGTAGCGCTGGACGTCGCCGAGACCGTGCAGCCGGGCGGGGATGCGCGTGCCGGCGACGCCGAGGATGGACTCCACGCGTGCCATGTGCATGCCGAAGAAGTCGATGATCGGGCAGCGTGAGGCGTGCAGCTCGCGACGGACCTCGTCGGTGGCCGCGGTCGTGAAGACGAGCGGGGTGATCCCCTGCGCGGCACCCTCGTCGAGCCGGGCGTCCAGCTCGCGCACGACCTTGCGCGCCTCCTCCACGCTCGCAATGAACGGGATGAGCTTGCGCTCGAAGACCAGGTCCGGGAACTGCGCGAGCAGCGCGTTGCCCATCAGCTCCGCCGAGATCCCGGTGCTGTCCGACAGGAAGAAGACGGGAACGACGGGGCGTCCGGCGCCGTCGTTCGCACCACCCATCCACCGGCTCCTTTGGCATGAGCGAACGCCGGCGGCCGTGCTCGCCGTCGGCGGTGACGTGAGAGGTCGTTTGTACACCGATCCGGCCCCGAGCGGTGCGCTGGAGGGGAGTGACCTTGGTCCCTCCCGCCCCCGGGCGGAAGATCCCGCCAACTCGGGCCCTTCTGGGGTGTCCGGGCACAGTGACCATCGGGCAGGGTGAGACGCATGCCGTTGGTGCTCGTCCTCAATGCCGGCTCGTCGTCGGTGAAGTGGCAGCTGATCGACGTCGAGAGGCCGACCGCCGACGAGTCGCCGGCGACCCTCGCCAAGGGGGCGGTGGAGCGCGTGGGCGAGGGCGGTCCCTCGGATCCCGTGGACCACGCGGCTGCGGTCGACGCCTGCGTGCAGGCGGCGGCGAGACACCTGCCGCCCGGGCGGCGCATCGAGGCGGTCGGGCATCGCGTGGTGCACGGCGGCGTGGAGTTCGTCAGACCCACCGTCGTCACCGACGAGGTGCTCCATCGGCTGGCCGCGCTCCGGCCGCTGGCCCCTCTGCACGTCCCGGTCGCCGTGGCGAGCCTGGAGGGTGCTCGCGCAGCGCTGCCGGAGGTGCCGCACGTCGCGGTGTTCGACACCGCCTTCCATGCCGGGATGCCGGATCACTCGCGGCGGTACGCACTGCCGCTCGAGCTCACCGACAAGCTCGACCTCTACCGCTACGGCTTCCACGGCATCAACGTCGCCCACGTCACCTGCGAGGCTGCCCACGCACTGGGCGTCCGGGTGGACGACGTCGACCTCGTCGTCTGCCACATCGGCAACGGCGTCTCGATGACCGCGGTCGCCGGTGGGCGCAGCGTGGACACGACCATGGGCTTCTCACCGGTCGAGGGACTCGTGATGGGCAGCCGCTCCGGCAGTGTCGACCCGACCGTCGTCCTGCACCTGCAGCGAGCCGGCGGCCTCGGGGTCGACGACGTCGAGGAGCTGCTCAACCGGGGCAGCGGCCTGCGCGGCATGGCCGGCCACACCGACCTGCGCGATGTGCGAGCAGCGGCCGAGCGGGGAGACGAGGCCGCCGTGCTCGCTCTCGACCTCTACACCTACCGGCTGCGCACGGGACTCGGCGCCATGCTCGCGGCTGTGCCGACAGCGCAGGCCATCGTCTTCACCGGCGGTGCGGGCGAGCACGACGCTCGGCTGCGCGCCGACGTCTGCGAGCCCCTGCGCCCCCTCGGTGTCCGACTCGACCGGGCCGCCAATGCAGCGCTCGCCGACGACGGCGCCGCGGCCGGTCGGACGGCGTTCGTCAGTGAGCCCGATGCTCCCCTGCGGCTGCTCGTCATCCCCGCCGGTGAAGAGGGCCAGATCGCCGTCGAGGTGGCGGCCGTCCTCGACCAGACAACCAAGGAGACGTCATGACGGATGCCCCGACCGCCGACCTGCACGCTGGGACCGACTGGCGCGGCGGTGACCTCGACGGACTGGTCGCGACTCTTGCGGCGCCATCGCAAGGGGATGTCGCAGCGCTCGACGCCTGGTGGCGCGCCGACAACTACCTCACCGTCGGGCAGATCTACCTGCAGGACAACCCGTTGCTGCGTCGGCCTTTGCGTCCAGATGACATCAAGCCGCGGTTGCTGGGGCACTGGGGTACGAGCCCAGGTCTGTCGTTCATCTATGCGCACATGTCGCGGCTCATCCGTGAGACAGGTCAGCAGGCGATCTACCTTGCGGGACCGGGACACGGCGGGCCGGCGCTCGTGGCGGCCTCCTGGCTCGAAGGGACCTACTCGCAGATCTACCCGCGGGTGTCGCAGGACGAGACAGGGATGCACCGGCTCTTCCGGCAGTTCTCCAGCCCCGGGGGCATCCCCAGCCACGTGTCGGTGACGACGCCGGGGTCCATCCACGAGGGCGGTGAGCTCGGCTACGTGCTGGTGCACGCCTTCGGCGCGGTCATGGACAACCCGGACCTGCTCGCCCTCGCCGTCGTGGGGGACGGCGAGGCGGAGACCGGCCCGCTGGAGGGGTCGTGGAAGGGGATCTCGTTTATCAACCCGACCCGGGACGGGGCGGTGTTGCCGGTGCTGCACCTCAACGGTGCGAAGATCGCCGGCCCCACCGTCCTCGGCCGCAAGGACCCAGCGGAGGTGCGCGAGCTGCTGGAGGGACACGGCTACGACGTCGTGGAGGTCGGCGGTGAGGACCTGCCCGGCATGCACCTGCGCTTCGCCGACGCTCTCGCGCGCTGCTGGGGGCGGATCCGCTCGATCCAGGAGTCGGCTCGCACCGGGACCTGGGACGGCGAGCGGCCCCGGTGGCCGATGATCGTGCTGCGCACGCCCAAGGGATGGACCGGCCCAGTCGAGGTTGATGGTGTCACGGTGACGGGAAGCTGGCGTTCCCACCAGGTCCCGCTCTCAGGTGTGAAGGACAACCCGGAGCACCTGGCGCTGCTCGAGGAGTGGCTGCGCTCCTACGGTCCGGAGGAGCTCTTTGACGCCGACGGCAGGCCGTCGGACCTCGTGCGGGGCGTGGCGCCGCAGGGCGATCTCCGGATGAGCGCCTCCCCGCACGCGAACGGCGGCCTGCTCACGCAGGACCTGCGGCTCCGGGACCTCGAGACGTACGCCCTGGAGGTCCCGCGTCCAGCCGCCATCCGCGCGGAGTCGACTCGTCAGCTCGGCGCCATGATGCGGGACATCTACGAGGACAACCCGACGACCTTCCGGCTCTTCTGTCCGGACGAGACCAACAGCAACCGCCTGGGCGCCGTCTTCGAAGCCTCCGACCGCGCCTTCATGGAGACGATCCTCCCCGAGGATGTGTCGATCAGCCACGAGGGCCGCGTCATGGAGGTGTTGTCGGAGCACAACTGCCACGGCTGGCTCGAGGGCTACAACCTGACCGGACGGCACGGGATGTTCGCCACCTACGAGGCCTTCGCCATGGTCTCGGCCTCGCAGACCGTCCAGCACGGCAAGTGGCTGGAGGAGGCGGCGCACCTGCCCTGGCGGGCGAAGGTCCCGAGTCTGAACATCCTGCTGACGTCCACCGCGTGGCGCAACGACCACAACGGCTTCTCCCACCAGGGGCCGGGGCTCATCCAGGTCGTGCTCACCCAGCGCGGCGACGTGTCGCGGATCTACCTGCCGCCGGATGCCAACTGCCTCGTCTCCGTGGCCGACCACTGCTTCCGGTCACGCTCCTACGTCAACCTCATCGTCATCGACAAGCAGCCGCAGCTGCAGTGGCTGACTCTCGACGAGGCCCGGGAGCACTGCGCACGCGGCGCCGGCATCTGGGACTGGGCCGGCAACGACGACGGGTCACAGGACCCGGACATCGTGCTGGCGTGCGCGGGCGACGTCGTGACGATGGAGACCGTTGCCGCTGCCCAGATCCTCAAGGAGCAGCTGCCGTCGCTGCGGGTGCGGGTCGTCAACGTCGTGGACCTGATGTCGCTGTCGCGCCCCAAGGACCACCCGCACGGCATGGATGCGCAGTACTTCAGCGAGCTGTTCACCGACCACGTCGACGTCGTCTTCGCGTTCCACGGCTTCCCGGGGGCGATCCACCAGCTCGTCCACGGGCGTCCGGACGCCGATCGCTTCCGCGTCCGCGGCTTCATCGAGGAGGGGACGACGACAACGCCGTTCGACATGGTGGTCCGCAACCGTGCCTCGCGGTACCACCTCGTCATCGACGCCCTCAACAACGCACGCCGCACTCCCCGCGGCGCGACGGAACTCAAGGCGTGGTGCGAGGCGAAGCTGGCCGAGCACGAGGCCTACGTGGTCGAGCACCTCGAGGACCTGCCAGAGGTGCGCGACTGGGTCCTCGGAGACTGGGCCGAGCAGGGGTGATCTGCGCCTGCTCGGGCTGTCAGGGCCGTCAGCGCTGTCAGGGCTGGCGGCCCGTGAGCCCGCGCAGCCTCGCTAGCGGAGAGGCGTCCTCGGGGACCTCGACCTGGGCACCGAAGACCCCGATCGACCGCCACATCTCGGCCTGGGGCTCGAGCAGGCGGAGCAGGCCGTCCACGAGCGTGGGCTCCGGCTCGTCGCCGGTGACCCGGTCGATGTCGAGAGCCAGCAATCCGTAGTAGGTGCTGATGTGCTCGAGGTACTCGCGGGCTGGGAAGTCGCCGTAGCTCAGGTGGACGGGCTGGTCGGGATCAGGAGCAGCAGCGACGGCCGCGAGGGCCTCGTCGGCGAGCCGGCTCAACGCCGCGGACGGCTCGCCGCCGAGCAGGTCCTCATCCCTGCTGACCGGCCCGGAGTCGACGGCTCCACCGGCGATCGTGTGCGGCACCCACGCGAGGTCGTAGGCGGCCGCCGCCGCTGCCTCACGGACGGTGGGTGCCTCACCTGCGGGGTTCGAGCCTGCCGGCAGCCGGGACTCGAGCTGCCCCTGCCGCTGTGCTGAGCTGACCGCGGCGACGAGCCCTCGCGCGGCCTGGGAGACAAGCTGGTCGTCCATGCCGGGAGCCTCGCGCCGCCGGTCACCGGTGTCAACGCCTCGACCATTTCACGGTGCCCGTACGGGAGAGCCCGGGGCGGAGGAGGCAGGTCCGCTCGGTTCTCACGGGCAGCAGCAGTACGCCGAGAACGTTCCCGCCTACATCTCCTGCTCCCACCAGCCTCGGGTGTTCACCCCGGCGGAGTCCGCCAGCGACTCCAGCTCGGCGACCTCCTCGTCGCGGAGCGCGATGCGACGGGCTGCCATCAGCCCGTCGACGTGGCGCGGCTTGGTCACGCCGACGACGGGCGTCGTGCCCTTGCCCATGGCCCACGCCACCGCGACCTCTGCCGGGGAGGCGTCCCACGACCGTCCGATCGCCCCCATGCGGTCTGTCAGCTCCTGCAGCTGCGGCAACAGCTCGTTGTAGGCGGCCGCGCGGTTCGTGCCCTCGGGGAGGGGAGCCGTCGGACCGTAGCGGCCAGTCAGGGCCCCCTGCTCGAGAACCATGTAGGCGAAGAAGCGGATCCCGCTCGCGCGGCAGTAGTCGAGGATGCCGGCCCGCTCCGAGCTGCGGTAGAGCAGGCTGTAGTGGTTCTGGACGGCCTCGACCCGGAAGCCCGCCTTCCCGAGGATCTCCTCGGCGAGCTCGATCTGAGCCAGGTTGTGGTTGGAGACGCCCACGTGTCGGATTCGGCCGCTCTCGAGCAGTGGGACCAGTTGCGGCGTCCACCGCGCGACGTCGGAAGGGTTGTGGATCCAGTAGAGGTCGACATAGCTGGTGCCCAACCGCTCCAGGCTCTCCTCGAGCATCTGGGCGACCGCATCGTCGCGGTCACCGGCGACCTGAGGCGTGAACTTCGTCGACAGCTGGTAGTCGCTGCGGTCGTAGGCGCGCAGTGCCCGCCCGAGCACTGACTCCGAGCGGCCCATGCCGTACACGGCAGCCGTGTCCCAGAGGGTGAGCCCCCCGGCCATCGCCTTGTCGACGACCTCCTGCAGCGACGCCTCGCTCAGCCCACTGCCGAAGTAGCCGTCCCCGGACTCGCCGCTGTCTCCCCAGGCCCACGTACCGAGAGCTGTACCTAGAGCTGTACCTAGAGCTGTACCTAGCGCTGTACCTAGAGCTGCACCCCGCGCTGCGTCGTTTGTGTTGTCGATCGCCATGTGCCGTGACTCCCTGGTGTTGGTGAGGGTGGTGTTGCTTCCAGGTCGGCCTCGCCGACCCGCTCCTACCAGGAGACAGCCGGCCGGACAGGGGTGGAAGGGCGCGCTGATAGGGGGGACAAGCGCGCACCCCCTGGCGTCGTGAGCGCTGGCTACCCTGGCGGACGTGAAGCAGCAGCCCGGTCAGCGCAACGAGGTCCGGGACTTCCTGATGAGCCGGCGTGCCAGGATCCGCCCCGACCAGGCCGGCCTGCCGATGAGTGGTCGCCGCCGGGTCGCCGGGCTGCGGCGCGAAGAGGTCGCGGTCCTCGCCGGCGTCAGCACGGAGTGGTACATCCGGCTCGAGCGTGGCCACATCCGCGGGGTGTCCGAGGAGGTGCTCGGCGCCGTCGCGCGCGCCCTACAGCTGGACGACGACGAGCGCTCTTACCTCTTCGAGCTGGCGCGGTCCTCGCGTCCCGTTCGGGGAGGGGTTCCCTCACGACGACGGCAGGTCGACGTCCCGCCGCGGGTGCAGTGGCTGCTCGACTCCATGACCGGGTCCTCAGCCTTCGTGCGGACCGGCCGGACGGAGGTCATCGCGGCGAACGCGCTGGCTCGCGCCCTGCATGCCCCGATGTTCACCAGCCCCACCGTCGACAGTCGCGGTCGACCCAACATCGCCCGCTACGTCTTCCTCGACCCGGGCGCCCGCGACTTCTTCGTGGACTGGGAGCCAGCCGGCAGTGCCACCGCTGCCATGCTGCGCGCCGAGGCGGGGCGCGATCCCGGCGACCCGGCGCTGCGCGAGCTGGTCGGGGAGCTGTCCACTCTCAGCCCTGACTTCCGGCGCCGGTGGGCCGACCACGACGTGCTGATGCGCCACGACGGGGTCAAGCGCCTCCGCCACCCGGAGGTCGGCGAGCTGGAGCTGACATTCCAGTCCCTGGACCTGCCGCTGACTCGCGGAGTCGTCCACGACCTGGTCGTCTACTCGGCTGCTCCCGGCACCGCGTCCGAGGACCGGCTCCGGCTGCTCGCCAGCTGGGCTGCCACCGCGGAGCTCTCGCCTAGCTGACCTCCGCGGGCCGCGACGCAGGAAGGGCCGACGAGGGCTACCGGGGTCCGGCGAGCGCCCTGGCGACGACGAGGTCGGGACGGTCGCGATGGACGCTGTGTGTCGTGTCCGGGACGGTCTCGAACGTCCAGGCCGGCCGGGTGGTCGCGGAGAGCTCGTCGACGAGGGCGGCGGTGACGACCGCGCCGTCGGTCGGGACCAGGACGTGGACGGGCACCCGCACCTCGGCGGCGCGTGATCGCACATCCCACGGACGGTTGTGCTCGGCGTAGTGCGAGGCGGCGTCCGCGTCCGTGGCGAGCGTCGACCGCACACGCTCGGCGACAGTCCGCGGGTGCCAGTGCGGGTTGGCGGCGGCAACCCCCTCCTCCGTCTGCTCACGCTGGTCGTGGCGCAGCTGAGCGAGCAGACCCGCAGCCAGCTCGCTGGAGGCAACCAGCGCCGGGTCGATCAGCAGAGCCCGCCGTGCGAAGAAGGGGTGAGACGCCAGGAGCTCCGTGGCGATCGCCCCGCCGAGCGAGTGGGCGACCACGACGTCCCACCCGTCCTCGAGCTGGGCGGCGAGGAGGTCGGCGATATCCGAGAAGCGGTAGGAGGAGGTCCTGCCGCTCTCGCCGTGGGCGGGGAGGTCGACCGCTGTCGCCGACCAGCCCGCCGCGGCGAGTCCCTCGCCGATCTCCCACATCGTCGCCGCCGACGAGGTGATCCCGTGCAGCAGCAGGGCGCGACCGGACGAGCTCTCCG
>JBQCDV010000141.1:0-4546 GCA_051960855.1 Actinomycetales bacterium | reverse complement strand
GGGCTTTGGGATGATCGCAAAGGGGTATCAGCGCCGCCGAACCGCCGCGTTCCCGCGGCGACTGTCCCCCGGAGGACGAGATGTCCACTGGCCAGATCGTGACGATCGTCGTGATCGTCATCATCATCCTGGTGCTGCTGGCGATCTTCGGCATGATGGCGAGCCGGCGGCGCAAGCGGCAGCAGGAAGAGCTGCGCGACCGCTTCGGGCCCGAGTACGACCGCACCGTCGAGCAGACCGGCAAGGAGCGCCAGGCCGACAAGCTCCTGCGGGAGCGCGCCGAGCGCCGCGACAAGCTGCAGATCCGCGACCTCGACCCGGCTGTGCGCGTGCGCTACCAGGACGAGTGGCAGAGCGTCCAGGCACGCTTCGTCGACGACCCGACCGGCGCCATCAACGCCGCTGACTCACTCGTCGGACGCGTGATGCGCGACCGCGGCTACCCGGTCGACGACTTCGACACACAGGCCGAGATGATCTCGGTCGACCACCCTGACATCGTCGAGAACTACCGCCGCTCCCGGGAGATCAAAGTCGAGAGCGACCGCGGTCAGGCGACGACCGAGGCGATGCGCCGGGCCTTCGTGCACTACCGGGCACTGTTCGACAACCTGCTGGGCACCGGCGGCACCATGAGCGGCTCCATGAGCGGCTCTGGGACCACCTCTGGCACCGCGGACGCGCCGCCCGTGGGATCGACCGCCACCACGCCCAGCGACGTTCGGGACGACACGATCGACCTGCGGCAGGGCGACGACAACGCCGTTCGTGAGGGGTATCGCGACGACGTCTCCGAGGCCGACCGGGCGCGCGGGCGCCACGAGCGGTAGGGCGGCCGTTGGCCTGACGGGATGGGCCTCGGTCTGCCCCGCGCGAAATGGTTGGCGACTGTCTCCGACGCGACGTACCGTTGAGGTACACGGGAAAGGAGGTGGTCCGAAGCATGCATTGTTCAAGGACTCGTGAGGTGGCTGTCAGCTAGCCCCCGACGTTGGCCTTCGTGACCGGCGTCTGCCCCTCCCGGGGCGGGGCTGGCTACGACCTGGCAGTCACCCGGCCCGTGAGCCCCGAGGCAGTCCCCTCGGGCCTCCGACCCAGCGCTCACCCGAGCACTGTGCGGAGGAAGTGCTCACGGGCCGCTTTTTTGTGCCGCTGGTCCCACCGCCCTCGTCGGCGCTAGCGCCTCGTCCCGAGCGCCCTCGGTCTGACCGCGGCGTCCCGGGCGCCCGACCGCGCTAGCTCCTCACACGGCTCTCGCGTGTACAGAACTGGCTGCTTGACAACCACCAGCGTCCACGCGAGAAGCAGCAAGCCCGCGAAGACCGGTGCCGACGGTTTGCGGGAGTCCCCGCTCGACAGCCCCCACTCCTCACACAGCCCTCGCGTGTACGGATCTGGCTGCTGGACAACCACCAGCGTCCACGCGAGAGGCGTTCATCCGTGGGACGAGCGCGGCGGCGACGGGGGCGATGGCCACAGGAGGCTGGGGCAGCGGGGGCGCGGGGGCGCCGGCAGCGGCGACGCGGGCAGCAGGCGCCGCGGTCACCAGGCGCGGGACGCACTCAGAGCGTGACGGTGCCGTCGATGACAGTGACGCAGCGGCCGCCGACCCACATGTCGTCGCCTTCACGCAGCAGGCTCACTCGGCCCTGGCGGCCCAGTGCCGTCCCCTGCGCGGCGACATAACGGTCCGGCAGGGTGCCGCTGCCGATGAGCCACTGGGCCAGGGCTGCATTGAGAGACCCCGTGACGGGATCTTCGCCGAGACCCTGCGCCGTCGGGAAGAACGCCCGGACCTCCGCGTCCGCCACAACGTCACCGGCCGGCGCGTCCGCCGCGCCCGCGCCCGGGACACCCAGCGCCGCCGCCGGCGCATCCGTCGACAGCGGGGGCTGCCGCAGCGCAACGAGCCCGACGTAGCGGCCGCCCAGGACGGCGGGGTCAGGTCGGGCCGCCAGCACGTCCTCGGCCGACCGCAGCAGCAGCGCCTGCCACGGCGGCCCGTTGTCGCACCACTGGGAATCGACGACGGCGTCCGGGTCGAGGCCGAGCCCGGCGACGAGCAGGTCGACGTCCTCCGGCGAGAGCGGTCCCGAACGCCGGCGCGACGGTGCAGCGAAGGCGAGTTCCCCCGTCGCCTCGTCGGCCCGCAGCGTCACCAAGCCGAGTCCGCTCTCCTGCCGCACCCACCCCGGGCGCTGCGGTCGGCCCCCCGCGGTCAGCCACGCGTGCGCCGTTCCGAGCGTTGGGTGTCCGGCGAACGGCAGCTCTTCGGCGCCGGTGAAGATGCGCACCGAGTAGTCGGCGTCCGGATCGTTGGGCGGGGCGACGAAGGTGCATTCCGAGAGGTTGGTCCAGGCGGTGAACGCCTGCATCTGCTCGCCGGTCAGTTCCTCGGAGTCGAGCAGCACGGCGACCGGATTGCCCTGCAGTGCCGCGGGGGCGAAGACGTCGACCTGGGCGAAGCGGCGCGCACGCGGCGACGGAGTGGTCATGCCCGGGGAGGCTAGCGGCCGGACCGACGGAGCCAGCCGGTCCAGCGGCGGTCTCTCGAGCGGCCGGGACTAGGGAGCCAGCCGGTCCATCTGCCAGTCCCCGCCCCCAGCAGGGCGGCCATAGCGGAGACGGTCGTGCATACGGGACGGCCGACCGACCCAGAACTCGACGACCTGCGGCACCACCCGGTAGCCGCCCCAGTGCTCCGGAGCCGGGACGTCGCTGCCGTCGGGGAACCGCTCGGTGGCCGCCGCCCACGACGACGCCAGCGACTCCGGGGTCACGACCTGCGACTGCGGGCTCGCCCACGCGCCGACGCGGGACCCGTGCGGTCGGGAGGCGAAGTACTCCTCGGTCTCGTCCCGGCTGACCCGCTCCACGCGCCCCTCGACCCGGACCTGCCGCTGCAGCGCGTGCCACGGAAACGTCAGCGCCGCCCGCGGGTTGGCCTCGAGCTCGCGGGCCTTGCGCGACTCGTAGTTCGTGTAGAAGACGAAGCCGCGCTCGTCCACACCCTTGAGCAGCACGATGCGGGCACTGGGAGTGCCGTCCGCCGCTGCCGTCGACAGGATCATGGCGTTGGGCTCGACTAAGCCCGCTGCGACGACGTCGGCGAACCACACCCGGAACTGCGCGATGGGGTCAGCGGCGACCTCGTCCTCGTGCAGCCCCTGCCCTCCGTAGCTGCGCCGCAGCGAGGCGACGTCCACCGTCGACTGCGGATCATTGCCGAACGACGCAGCCACGGCGGGCGGCGTTCGGGAATCTGAGGTCGCTGCGTGGCTGGCGTCACTCGCCTCAGGCATAGGCATCAGGTTGGCACATCGGGCACAGTTGCTCGCGCTGCAGGAGCTGGCGGACGCCCGAGGAGGCACCCGTGTCGGATGACAAGCCTGACTTTGTACCGGGGCTGGAAGGCGTCATCGCCTTCGAGACCGAGATCGCCGAGCCCGACCGGGCCGGTGGGTCGCTGCGCTACCGCGGGGTCGACATCGAGGACCTCGTCGGGACGGTGCCTTTTGGACAGGTGTGGGGGCTGCTGGTCGACGGCGCGTTCAACCCCGGGCTGCCGCCGGCGGAGCCCTTCCCCATCCCGGTGCACTCCGGTGACGTGCGGGTCGACGTGCAGAGTGCCCTGGCGATGCTCGCGCCGGTGTGGGGGCTGCGACCGACGTTCGACATTTCGGTCGAGCAGACCCGCGACGACCTCGCGCGGTCGGCGGTGATGGCGCTGTCCTTTGTGGCGCAGTCGATGCGAGGCGCTCAGCCGATGGTCCCGGAGAAGAGGGTGGACGAGGGGCGCACGATCACCGAGCGCTTCATGATCCGGTGGCGAGGAGAGCCGGACCCGGCGCACGTCAAGGCGGTCGACGCCTACTGGGTGTCGGCGGCCGAGCACGGGATGAACGCCTCCACCTTCACCGCGCGGGTCATCGCCTCGACCGGTGCCGACGTCGCCGCGGCCCTATCGGGAGCGGTGGGTGCTATGAGCGGCCCGCTGCACGGGGGTGCGCCGGCCCGCGTCCTCGGCATGGTCGAGGCCGTCGAGAAGTCCGGTGATGCCGACTCCTGTGTGCGGGACGCGCTGGACCGAGGCGAGCGGCTGATGGGCTTCGGGCACCGTGTCTACCGGGCCGAGGACCCGCGTGCCCGGGTGCTGCGGGCGACCGCGCAGCGGCTCGGCGCCCCGCGCTACGAGGCGGCCAAGGCGCTGGAGGAGGCCGCGCTCGCCGAACTGCAGGCCCGCAAGCCGGACCGGGTGCTCGCGACGAACGTCGAGTTCTGGTCGGCCGTCGTCCTCGACGTCGCGGAGATCCCGCCCGACCTGACGCCGGCGATGTTCGGCTGCTCGCGGACGGCCGGCTGGTCGGCGCACATCCTCGAGCAGAAGCGGCTCGCCAAGCTCGTCCGACCGTCGGCCGAGTACGTCGGCCCGGGGTCGCGGTCGCTCGCGGATCTGCGGTAGCCCGCCGCTTGTTCTTGCGTCTCACACGCGGGAAACTCCCCGTCAGGAGACAGGCTTTCAGCGAAGGGGAGGCACGGATGGGGG
>JBQCDV010000140.1:0-8012 GCA_051960855.1 Actinomycetales bacterium | reverse complement strand
GCATGTTTCCTGATATGTACGCCCCCTTCGGTGACGTTGAAAACGGTCCGCGCGGGGTATAGCCAGCCGTACCTCCTGCGTGGCACCATCAGCGACGAGGACGCAATGGCTACCGCTCTGCACGGCCCCGCCACCTCGGTACTCATCGTCTCCGAGGACGATGCCTTGCTGCGTCGAGTGCGCCGGTCCCTGCGGGGATCCGAGTTCGAAGGATCGGCCCACATCGCCCGGACCGTGGCCAGCGCCAAGCGCGAGGCCGTGAGGTGCGACTGCGTCGTCCTGGTGTCGGAGATGCACGACCACTCCTTGGCCGAGACCGTCGAGGAGCTTGTCGATGCCGGCGCACCCATCGTCGTCCTGGGCAAGGACGACGGCGCTGAGCTGCTCGGCGTCGTTCGGGCAGGGGCTGCCGGCTATTTCCCCGCCGCGGCGGGGGAGGGGTTGGCTCAGGCTGTCCGGGCGGCGGCGCGCGGGGAGGCTGTCCTTCCGCGTCGACTGCTGAACGACCTCTTCGACGCCATCAAGGTGCGGCACCTCGAAGACGTGGCGGTCGAGTCGTCCGTTCCGCGGCTCACGGCTCGCGAATGGGAGGTCCTTCGCCTGCTCCAGGAGGGTCATGCCACGCACGTCATCGCGCGCCGGCTCTACGTCAGTCCGGTCACCGTGCGCTCGCACGTGCACGCGCTCATGCACAAGTTCCGGGTGAGTGACCGGCACGAGCTCATGGACAAGACTCGCGGCCTCGACCGACGGCGCGCCCCGCGCGAGTAGGTGCACGCGGCAGTAGGCGCCGACGGGCCCGGGACAAGGGAAACGGCTCAGAGCAGGTGGCGTCCGGTTTCGCGACCCAGTCGGTAGGTCGTGTCCAACACGACTGCAGTGCGGGGCAGCCAGTCAAGCGTCTGGCCGGAGTGGACCGTGTGCACGATGACGAGGTCGGCGTCCACGGCGCGAGGATTGGCAAGAGTCTGCAGAGCCCGCCCATCGTGCAGCCGCACTTCGGGGACCAGGGGGTCGTAGTAGTGCACGTCGGCCCCGATCGACATGAGTCCGTGCAGGATGTCCAGCGCCGGAGAGCCATCCGCGTCGGCGACGTCGGGCTGGTAGGCGGCCCCCACGACCAGGACGTGCGCACCGCGCATCGGGATCCGGTGCTGCATGAGCAGTTCGCAGGCGCGGTCGACGACCTGGAGGGGACGCTGGGCGATGCTGCGCATGGTGTGCTCCACGAGAGGCGTGGACATCCGTTGCTTACGGAGCTGCCACAGCAGGTACTGCGGCTCGGTCGGCATCGCGTCGCCTCCAGCGCCAGCGCTCGGCCAGAAGGGCGCACAGCGGTCGGCTCGCGTGCTCGCTGCCCCGATGAGCTCGGCAACGTCAAGGCCGAGCACGCGGGCGGCGTCGGCGAACTCATTGATGAAGGCGAGATTCACCGCGCGGTAGCAGGTCTGGAGCAGGCGGGTCATTTCGGCGGCTTCGAGCGAGCTCACCAGATGCACCGTCGAGGTCAACCGGCCGACCACGGCCGCGGCGGCGCGGGTGCAGCCTGCCGTGACGCCGCCCACGACGCGGGGCGCCTCGTCCAGACCGGCCGGTGCGCCGCCGGTGTCGGCATGCGCGGGACTGAAAGCAACGTGCACGTCGAGCCCTGGCCGGAGGCCCTTCTCGGCGAGCGGCCGCACGAGGAGCTCGCGGGTGCAGCCGACGTAGGTCGTGCTGGACACGATGATTGTCTGGCCCGAGACCGCCGACTCGACGACCGTCTCGCACGCCGCACGCAGGATGGACAGGTCGGGCAGCTGGTGCTCGTCGAGTGGCGTTGGCACGGCGATGATGACCGCGGTGGTGTGTCGCAGGTCCTCGGTGTCCGACGTCAGCTCGAAGTAGTGGTGGTCGGCGAGGGCCTGCTCAAGCCGAGAGCGGTCGCTGTCCGACAGCTCGACATGACCAGCCCGCGCCGCAGCGAGCCGGCGTCGGTCTGCGTCGAGGCCCAGCACGCGGCACCCTGCCGAGTGGAAGGCCAAGGCGACAGACAGGGCGGAGGGCCCGAGGCCCACGACGGCGACGTCCCAGCGGCGGTCGCTGCCCGCGTCCTCTCTCTGGGAGGCAGTGGTCAGGTCGATCACGGTGCCTGGCTGGGAGGGCAGTGCCATGACGGAGGCCGGCGCGCAGGCGCGCTGAGGGCCCAGCGAGGCGGAGGCGTCGAGGCTCATGCTGTCTCCCGAGGGTCGTGGCGGCCGCAGGTCGACGAGTCCGAGTTAGTGCGTGGAGCTGAGAGTCAAGATGCGGCGGAGGACCGAGCAACGCCTATAGCGTGCGGTAAACGAGCAACGGGGACGAGGACCCGGCCGTTGAGATCGACCAACGGCGCTCTGACGGTACGTAACGGTGCAATTACCTAAAGTGCTTGACGAAGCATGATCATTCGGGCAGATTGCGCCGCACGCCGTCCCCGCTGGGGGCGCTCTGGGTGAGGAGCCCCATGCGTCATTCCATTACGGGGGAGCCGGGGGCTGACCGCTCTCGCCGACTCCGCCGCTCTCCGCTCGTCGCGCTCGCAGCCATCGCTGCGGCCGCCAGCCTGACCGTCCCCGCCAGCGCCTCGCTCGCCGCCACGTCCCCTACCGCTGCCGTCCAGGCGGGCAGCGCCGCTGGGTCGGACCACGGTGCCGAGATGCGGGCGGCGAGGTCGCATGCCGACGCCGCGCTCGCGAAGGTGAAGTCGGCCCTGCGCGCCGGTGCCGCCGACTCCTTCGTCGGCGGCCCCGCCCTCGTCGACAGCGACGGAACCGGGCACGTCCGCTACAGCCGCCGCCACAGCGGGCTGCTCGTGCTCGGCGGGGACATCGTGGTGCACGTCGATCACGGGGGTGAGCTACGCGGCGTCTCGTCCAGTAGCCGGCCGGTTGCCCTTAATGTCAACACGACGCCATCCGTTGCTTCCAGCGCGGCCGTGGCCACCGCCCGCAGTTTCGCGGCCTCGCAGGGCATTGGCATCGACGGTGCCACCGCAACGCTCGCCATCGACGCGACGAACGACGCTGTCCCGGCTGCCCTCGTGTGGGATGTGCTCGTGTCCGGGACGGCCGCCGACGGGACGCCGAGCCGCACCCATGTGCTCGTCGGGGGCGACGACAACGACGTTCGTCAGTCATGGGACGAGATCGAGACCGGCACGGGCAACTCGCTCTACGACGGGCAGGTCAGTTTCTCGACCTCGCGCAACAGCTCGACGGGGCTGTACGAGATGAAGGACGCGTCGCGCGGCAGCAACTACACGACCGACCTCAAGGGCGCGACCAGCGGCACCGGCACGCAGTACACCGACAGCGACGACGTGTGGGGGAACAGCGCACTGTCTGACCGTGCGAGCGCCGGCGTCGACGCGAGCTACGGCGCCCAGATGACCTTCGACTACTACAAGAATGTCTTGGGCCGTAACGGCATCTACAACAACGGCAGCGGGGTCCGCTCCCGCGTGCACTACGGGTCGGGCTACAACAACGCCTTCTGGGACGGCACCCAGATGACCTACGGCGACGGCCCCAGCAACAGCCACCCGTTGGTGTCCCTCGACGTCGCGGGTCACGAGATGAGCCACGGCGTCACCGAGAACACCGCGAACCTGACCTACAGCGGTGAGAGCGGTGGCCTCAACGAGGCGACCAGCGACATCTTCGGGACGATGGTCGAGTTCTACGCGAACAATCCGAGCGACCCGGGCGACTACCTGATCGGGGAGAAGCTCGGCACGCCCTTCCGCTACATGGACCGCCCGTCCCGGGACGGCGCCTCCCCGGACTGCTGGAGCTCGACACTTGGATCGCTGAACGTGCACTACTCGTCGGGCCCGGCGAACCACGCCTTCTACCTGCTGGCGGAGGGCTCGGGCGCGAAGACCATCAACGGTGTCAGCTACAACAGCCCAACCTGCAACAGCTCCACGGTGGCAGGCGTCGGCCGGGATGCCGCAGCCAAGATCTGGTACCGCGCGCTGTCGGTCTACATGACCTCCTCGACCGACTACGCCGGTGCGCGCACCGCCGCGGTCAAGGCGGCCACGGACCTCTACGGTGCGGCCTCCGCCCAGTGCGCAGCGGTGGAGCGGGCCTTCTCGGCGATCGCGGTGTCAGGCACGACTTGCGCCGGCTCTACCGGAGGGGGCACGGGCGGCACGGGGACCAATGTGGTCGGCAACCCGGGCTTCGAGTCCGGCGCCGTGTCGTGGACCGCCTCGTCGGGCGTCATCAACAACGACTCCACGGTGTCGCACTCCGGCTCGTGGGAGGCGTGGCTCGACGGCTACGGCACCACCCACACCGACACCGTGTCCCAGTCCGTGACCCTGCCGGCCGGTGCCTCCGCGACGCTCGGCTTCTGGCTGCGGGTCGCCACCAACGAGTCCGGCTCGACGGCCTACGACCGCCTCCGGGTCCAGATTGTCTCGGGCACCACAACCACGACGCTCGCCACCTACTCCAACGTCAACGCGTCGTCGGGCTACGTGCAGCGCTCGCTCAACCTGACGCCGTGGGTGGGCAAGACCGTGACGCTGAAGTTCGTCGGCACGGAGGACTCCAGCCTGGCGACCAGCTTCCTGCTGGATGACGTGTCGGCGGTCGTCAGCTGAGGTGAAGACGTACGGACACAACCGTATACAGCTCCGCTCCTGCTGTGTACGGTTGTGTCCATGCCCAGGAAGCAGGACGGGCCGCGGTTGGAGAAGCCGAGGACCCGCACTGATGAGGACGCGCTGCCGGCCATCTTCTCCTACGCCGACGCCCGGCGCGCTGGGCTGTCGCAGCGCCGCATCTACCACCTGCGGGACAGCGGGGTCATCGAACCGCTGACCCGCGGGACCTATCGTCGGGCCACTCGTGATCCGCTCGTCGACCCCGACCTACAGCTGATCGCCGTGCGTTCCCCGATGGCCACCCTGTGTCTGCTGTCGGCCTTGGCGTTTCACGGCCTCACAGACGAGATACCGGCCCGCATCGAGGTGGCCCTGCCGCGGGGACGGCGGCTGCCGTCGATCCCGGCCCCCATCGCCTGGCACACCTTCGACCCGAGGACCTTCGAGGTGGGACGGGAGCTGCACACCCTCGGCGACGAGGAGCAGATCGGCATCTTCAGCCCCGAGCGGACCCTCGTCGATGTCTTCCGACTTCGGCACCGCGTGGGAAGCGATCTGGCGTATGGGGCCCTCCGCGAGTGGGCGCGGCTCCCTGCGTCTTCGCCCCGCGCGCTGTTGACGGTCGCCGCGTCCTTCCCGAGTGCTCTGCCCGCGCTCCGCTCGGCACTGGAGGTGTTGTTGTGACACCGCCCCGTCGCGACACCACGGAGGGCCGCGTCTACCTCGACCTGTCCAAGCAGGCCAAGCACGAAGGCCGTCCGTTTCAGGAGCTGCTGACTCTCTACACGCTCGAGGGCTTCCTGGCACGGCTGTCCGTCTCTCGGTACGTCGACCAACTGGTCGTCAAGGGCGGTCTGCTGCTTGCCGCCTACGACCTTCGACGGCCCACTCAGGATGCTGACCTCGCGAGCCGTGGCGTGCCCGCAGATGGCGAGGCGGTGTGCCAGCTGGTGCGGGAGATCTGCGAAGTCCGGCTCGACGACGGCCTGCATTTCGACACCTCCGGTGCCCGCTGGGAGACCATTCGCGAGGAGGAGGCCGCCTCGGGGATCCGTGTCCGCATGACCTGCAGCCTCGGCAAGACTCGGACGTTTCTCAAGGCCGACGTCAATCTTGGCGACCCCATCGCGCCGGGGCCCGTCGGCGCCTCCTTCCCCGTGCTGCTCGATCGGCCTGAGCCGATCACGGTGCTCGGCTACCCCCTGTCGATGGTGCTGGCCGAGAAGCTCGTGACCGCCCTCGACAGGGGCGTGGTCAACACCAGATGGCGCGACTTCGCGGACATCTATCTACTCGCGCACCGCCATGTCCTGGAGGGTGCCCAGTTGGCTGAGTCCGTTGCCTCTGTCGCGGGCCATCGTGGCGTCAAACCCGGCTCCCTCGCTGAGATACTCGACGGCTTCGCCGCTGCGCGCGAAGTCCAGGACAAGTGGGCGACGTGGAGGGCGCGGCTGGAGCTCGCGCCGCGGCTGCCCCTGCAGTTTGGCGAGGTGCTCGCGGTCGTCATCTCCTTGGGGGATCCCGTCTTCGCCGGGCAGGTAGGCGAGAGCAAGTGGCGGCCGGAGCAACTGCGCTGGGTGCCGACGTTGCAGTCATAGGGTCGACGTGTGGAGAAGCTGCTGACCGCTCCTGTCGCCGACCCCGCCGCAGTCGTCCAAGGTGACCGCTACCGCATCACCGTGCTCACCGATGCACTGCTTCGCCTGGAGTACGCCGCGGACGGTGTCTTCGAAGACCGGGCGTCGACCTTCGCCATCCGGCGCCGTCTCCCGGTGCCGGAGTACTCCGTCCGCGACACCGGCAGCCACCTGGTCCTGACCACCAGCCGACTGCGCCTGACCTATGACAAGGGACCGTTCTCGGCGGCCGGCCTCGCCGTCGAGGTCCTCGGGGGCGTCACCAACTACCACTCTGTCTGGCGCTACGGGCAACCCGCGCCGAACCTCGGGGGCACGGCGCGCACCCTGGACATGGCCGACGGGGCGATCCCGCTCGAGCCGGGTGTCACCGCGGAGGAGGGCTTCTCGGTCATCGACGACAGCCGGTCGTTCGTCTTCGATGACGACGGGTGGGTGGCGCCCCGCGACGGGTCCCGGCAGGACCTGTACGTCTTCGCCTACGGACGGGGACATGCGGACGCCGTTCGGGCGCTCTATGAGGTGTCTGGCCAGACGCCGTTGCTGCCGCGGTGGGCGCTGGGCAACTGGTGGAGCCGCTACCACCCCTACTCTGCAGAGAGCTACGAGCGGCTGCTCGACCGGTTCGACGCCGAGGGGCTGCCGTTCTCGGTGGCGGTGCTGGACATGGACTGGCACCTGCTCGACGTCGACCCCCGCTACGGGAGCGGCTGGACGGGCTACACGTGGAACCGTGAGCTGTTCCCTGACCCGCCGGCGTTCCTTCTGCGGCTGCACGAGCGCGGCCTGCATGTGACCCTCAACGTCCATCCCGCTGACGGGGTGCGCCCGTTCGAGGAGGCGCATCCGGACATGGCCGCCGCGCTCGGCCACGACCCGGACGCCGAGGAGGCCATCGCCTTCGATGTCACCGACCGGGCGTTCATGGAGGCCTACTTCGAGGTGCTGCACCGGCG
This sequence comes from Actinomycetales bacterium, assembly GCA_051960855.1. Lineage (GTDB taxonomy): Bacteria > Actinomycetota > Actinomycetes > JAJZTN01 > JAJZTN01 > JBQCDV01. The sequence goes on along the minus strand of JBQCDV010000140.1, from coordinate 786 downwards.
TCTGGAGCAGGACGGCGTCGACTTCTGGTGGGTGGACTGGCAATCCGGGCCGTACTCGCGCGTCGCGGGGATCGACCCGCTGTGGATGCTCAACCACTTCCACTACCTCGACAACGCCCGCGGCGGCCGACGTGGCCTGACCTTCTCCCGCTACGCGGGCCCCGGCAGCCACCGTTACCCGATCGGCTTCTCTGGCGACACCGTCATCTCCTGGGCGTCGCTGGACTTCCAGCCGTACTTCACGGCCACCGCCGCCAATATCGGCTACGGCTGGTGGAGTCATGACATCGGCGGTCACCTCTTCGGCGCCAAGGATGACGAGCTTGCGACCCGGTGGGTCCAGCTCGGCGTGTTCTCACCGATCCTGCGGCTGCACTCGACGAACGACCCCTTCACCACCAAGGAGCCCTGGTCCTTCGGGATCGAGGCGCAGGGGATCCAGACGCGGTACCTGCGGCTGCGGCATCGGCTCGTGCCGTACCTGCACACCATGAACTACCGCGCCGCGTCCGGCGTCCCGCTGATCCGGCCGCTGTATCACCAATGGCCCAATGCTCCCGAGGCTTATCGTCACGGCAACGAATACCTCTTCGGCGACCTGCTCGTCGCACCCGTCACCGCGCCTCGCGACCGCGGAACGTTGACCGGACGCGTGCCGGTGTGGCTGCCGGAGGGGGAGTGGGTCGACGTGCTGTCCGACCGTGTTTACGACGGCGGCCGGGAAATGGTGATGCACCGGCCGCTCGACACGCTGCCGGTGCTCGCTCGGGCGGGAGCGATTGTGCC
>JBQCDV010000139.1:0-6906 GCA_051960855.1 Actinomycetales bacterium | reverse complement strand
CCCCCCGCGCGGGGGCCCCCCGGGGGGCTCTGCACCCACCGCGGCACACGCGAGACGGCCACCCGCCACCGCACGCGTCCCCGCCCCCGCCCGATCCGCGCCCCCGCCACCAGCTCCCACCGGCCGCCGAACCGCAGCCAGTCGCCCCGCAGCCCGCACCACCATCGGGCCTCGCGTGTGCACTCCTGGCGGCTCGGCAACCACCTATGCACACGCGAGACGGCAGCTCGCCAGCGCACGCGCGTCACCGCCCACGGCCCACCCGCGCCGCCGCCACCAGCTCCCCCGCAGCCAGTCGCCCCACAGCCAGTCGCCCGACCGGCCGCACCACCATCGGCCCTCGTGTGTGCACTCCTGGCTGCTCTGCAACCACCGATGCACACGCGAGACGGCAACCCAACACCGCACGCGTCACGCCCACCGCCGTAGCGCGCCGCCGCCACCAGCTCCACGGCAGCCAGTCGCCCCGCAGGCCGCACCACCATTGGCCCTGGCGTGTGCACTCCTGGCTGCTCTGCAACCACCGATGCACACGCGAGACGGCCACCCGCCACCGCACGCGTCACCGCCCACCGCCGATCCGCGCCGCCGCCACCAGCTCCCCCGCAGCCAGTCGCCCCGCAGCCGGCACCACCCTCGGCCCTCGCGCGGGCACTCCTGGCTGCTCTGCAACCACCGACGCACGCGCGAGCGACCTGAGTGCCGAGCCAAGTACCACGCGCCGGCCAGACGAGGCGACGACGGCGGGCTGGGACGCGACGCCGTTCGGGGAGGTCATGCCGCTTCCGCACTCGCAGACGCCGACGCTGCTGCCCGCGCGAGCGGACGCAAGTGTCACGCGGAGCCGGTGACCCGCTGACCGACGGCGTGCTCGACGGCACGGAGAGCGTCGCCGACCTTGGAGGCGTCAGTGCCGCCGCCCTGGGCCACGTCGTCCTTGCCGCCGCCGCCACCGCCGAGGGTCTGGGCCGCGGTTCGCACCAGCTCGCCGGCCTTGACGCCCCACTCCCGACCGAGCTCGTTGACCGCGACCACGACGACCGGCCGGTCGTTGTTGACCGCGGACACGGCCACGACCGAGGGACGCTGCTGGCCGAGGCGGTTGCGGACGTCGAGCGCGAGCTTCCGCAGGTCGTCAGCGGTGGTGCCGCGCGGCGCCTCGTGGGTGACGACCGCGACGCCAAAGACATCGGTCGGGTTCGACGCGAGACCACCGGCCGCGGCGAGCACCTGGCCCGAGCGCATGCGGTCGATCTCCTTCTCCGCGTCACGGAGCCGGCTGACCATGCCGGAGATCCGCTCCGGGAGCTCCTCCGCGCGCGCGTGGACGAGCTCGGTGAGCTGTCCGACGAGAGCGTGCTCCCGGGCCAGGAACTGATAGGCGTCGTGACCCACCAGCGCCTCGACGCGGCGGACGCCGGCACCGATGGAGGACTCCCCCAGCAGCTTGACCAGACCGAGCTGGCCGGAGCGCTGCGCGTGCGTGCCACCACACAGCTCACGAGCCCAGTCGCCGACGGACACGACACGGACGCGGTCGCCGTACTTCTCACCGAAGAGCGCCATCGCCCCGACCTCGCGCGCCTGCGCCTGGCTCATGATCTCGGCGTGCACCTCGAGGTCGTCGATGAGCACGGCGTTGACCCGAGCCTCGACGTCGGCGAGCACGCTCGGCGGGACGGCACCGGGGGCCGAGAAGTCGAAGCGGAAACGGCCAGGCGCGTTTTCCGAGCCGGCCTGGGTCGCCGACTCTCCGAGTGCCTCGCGGAACCCCTTGTGCACCAGGTGGGTAGCCGTGTGCGCTCGGCTGATGGCGCGGCGGCGTTCGACGTCGACCTGGGCCTGCACCGGCGTGCCGACCTGCACCTCGCCGCCGACGACGCGGCCGCGGTGGACGGTCAGCCCGGTGATGGGCGCCTGGACGTCGTCGACCTCGATGATCGCGCCCGTGTCGGCCGTGATGCGGCCAGCGTCGGCGAGCTGGCCACCGGCCTCGGCGTAGAACGGCGTGTGCGCGAGCACCACCTCGACCTCGTCGCCCGCGTGCGCGGCGGGGACTCCGACGCCGCCGCTGACCAGGCCGACGATGACGGTGTCGGTGGTGACCTCGTCGTAGCCGGTGAAGACGATCGGCTTGCCCGCGGAGTCCGCGACCTCGCGGTAGGCCGAGAGGTCGGCGTGGCCGGTCTTCTTGGCCCGCGCGTCCTCCTTGGCCCGCTGCCGCTGCTCGGTCATGAGGCGGCGGAAGCCCTCCTCGTCGACCGCGACCCCCTGCTCGGCGGCCATCTCGAGGGTCAGATCGATCGGAAAGCCGTAGGTGTCGTGCAGCTGGAAGGCACGCTCGCCGGACAGCTTGCTGCCGCCGGACGCCTTGGTCTCGGCCACCGCGGTGTCGAGGATCGTCGTGCCCGCCTTGAGCGTGCCGAGGAAGGTCTCCTCCTCCGCATATGCATAGCTCGAGATGCGGCCGTAGTCGGTCTCGACCTCCGGGTAGGACGCCTTCATCGCGTCGCGTGAGACCGGCAGCAACTCGGGCAGCGTCGCGCCCTCCACACCGAGCAGGCGCATCGCCCGGACGGTGCGGCGCAGCATCCGGCGCAGCACATAGCCGCGGCCCTCGTTGCTAGGGATCACGCCATCGGCCATCAGCATCAGGCCGGTGCGGACGTGGTCAGCCACGACGCGCAGGCGGACGTCGTCTGCGCCGTTCGCGCCGTAGCGCTTGCCGGAGAGCTCAGCCGCGCGGTCGAGGACTGGGAAGACCTCGTCGATCTCGTAGAGGTTGTCGACGCCCTGCAGGCTGCTGGCCATCCGCTCTAGACCCATGCCGGTGTCGATGTTCTTGGCGGGCAGCTCGCCGCGGACGTCGAAGTCCTCCTTGGACCGGACCGCGGTGAGCTCGTACTGCATGAAGACGAGGTTCCAGAACTCCATGAACCGGTCCTCGTCGACCTCCGGGCCGCCGTCGGGGCCGTACTCCGGCCCGCGGTCCAGGTAGATCTCCGAGCACGGGCCGCCGGGGCCCGGCACGCCCATGTGCCAGTAGTTGTCCTTCTTGCCGCGGCGGACGATGCGCTCGTCGGGCAGGCCCGCGATCTTCTTCCAGAGCGCGATCGCCTCGTCGTCGTCGAGGTAGACCGTCACCCAGAGCTTGGACTCGTCCAGGCCGAAGCCGCCATTGTCCTGCGAGCCGGTGACCAGCTCCCAGGCGTATTCGATGGCGCCCTCTTTGAAGTAGTCGCCGAAGGAGAAGTTGCCGTTCATCTGGAAGAACGAGCCGTGGCGGCTGGTCTTGCCGACCTCGTCGATGTCGAGGGTGCGCACGCACTTCTGCACGCTGGTCGCGCGCTGGTAGGGCGGAGTCTCCTGCCCGAGGAAGTACGGCTTGAAGGGCACCATGCCCGCGTTGACGAACAGCAGGTTGGGATCCTCGTAGGGCAGCGGAGCGCTCGGCACGACGGCGTGGCCCTTGCTCTCGAAGAAGCGCAGCCAGCGTCGGCGGATCTCTGCCGTCTCCATGCTGAGGAAGTCCCTATCTCGTTGTCGTCGGTGTGGACTTACAGGTTGCGGTCACCGAGGGCCGGATTGCGAAGGATTTCCTGCGCGAGCTCCGGCGTGAGGTTGGCGGCGTCGGCGGTGAGGGCCTCGCGCAGGGCGAGCTCCCGCTCCGACATCGCCTCGCTGACCCGGTCGGCGAAGTCCCGGATCGCGTCGCCGAGGCCGTTGACGGACTGGGCGAGACCGGCCGGCGTGTAGGCCTGCGCGGTCTGTGTGATGCGGCGGACGATGAGGACGCCGGCGGTGGCGCCGAGGGCGACCCAGAAGATGCGCTTCATGGTGTCTGGTGCCTTCCGCTCAGGCCTGGTGGGCGCCGCGGCGGGCGGCCTTCTGGGCGGCGCGGTCGGCCTTGATCTGGTCCTTGACCCGGCGCTCGACGTCCTTGTGGTTGCGGTCCTTCAGCGCGGTGCGCACGCCGTAGGTGAACGCGGCGACCTTTATCGCCGGACTGCCGAGCGTGGCGGCGAACAGGCTGGTCAGCGCCGAGATGTTGGTGCTGACCGTCTGGACGTTGGAGGTGATCGCGTCGACGCGCACGAGCTGGGCGTTGGTGTGGGTCACTGTGGTGGTGACCTCGCCGAGCAGCGGCACGGTCTGGTCGGTCACGCCGCGCACGAGGCCCCGGGCCTCGTCGAACACCCTGCTGAGTTTGAGCAGCGGCACCGCCAGCACGCCGACGAGCAGCAGGAAGGCGAGCGCGGCGATGAGGCCAGCGAGCTCTCCGATGGACATCGTCACTCTCCGCAGGTCGGGCCGACAGACGGCTGGAACCCTATCCTGCCGCCGCTTCGCCCTCTGTCGCCGAGCAGGCCGGGGGCTTGTCCCTGCGCGGCCGTGACCCCTCTGTCGCCGAGCAGGCAAGGTAAGACCCCCCTGCCCCTTACCGACCGCGCCGTAGCTCCGGTCCACCTGACTCTGTCAGTCGCGTTTGCTCTGTTGTCTGCATGACCGCCAACCCCCACCCCTCGGCCAGGCCGCCCTCGTGCCCTCGACCGTCGGCGGCCGACCTGCTCGACGACTTCCTCGCCAGCCGGCGGTCCAGCAGCGTGAAGGCCAGCGACGCCGTCCGCGCGGTCGTCATCCGCGAGGCCGCTGCGCAGCTGCCGCCGACCTGGCTCGACGACGACGACCTGCTGACCGCGATCGACCCTGACAACGAGCCGCTCGCGCCGATGGAGCGGTTGGGCCTGGAAGGCCTGCTGACCGTCCTGCTCTTCTGGACCTCGAGCGTCGCGCTCAGCCGCGGTCGCGACAGTCCGGAGACGATCGCCTGCTGCCGCTGGTCTCTCCGCCTGGCACGGCACGCCATCAAGGCAACGGGACGGCCGTCCTATGGCTACGCGAGCATCCTGCGCGACATCGAGTATCCGAGGGTCGGATGAGGCGGCTACCGCGACCGCAGGATGCCGCGGATCCACCCGAGCAGCTCCGAGATCCGCCCCTCGTTGCCGTGCTTCGTCGGGCGGTAGTAGTCGCGGCCATCCACGGCGTCCGGCGCGTACTGCTGGCTGGCGACGCCCTCTGGCAGGTCGTGTGGGTAGACGTAGCCCTTGCCGTGTCCGATGCGCTGCGCTCCGGCGTAGTGCGCGTCGCGCAGGTGTGGCGGCACCTGACCGATAAGGCCTCTCTGCACGTCCGCCTGGGCTTCGTTGATCGCGACGACGACGGCGTTGGACTTGGGCGCTGTGGCCAAATGGATCACGGCCTGCGCCAGAATGATCCGCGCTTCCGGCCATCCGACGAGCGCGACCGCCTGGGCTGCCGACGTCGCGACCACCAGCGCCATCGGGTCGGCCATGCCGATGTCCTCACTGGCGTGGATCATCAGTCGCCGCGCGATGAACCGCGGGTCCTCCCCCGCCTCCACCATCCGCGCCAGGTAGTGCAGCGCGGCGTCCGGATCCGAGCCCCGGATCGACTTGATGAACGCCGAGATTACGTCATAGTGCTGGTCCCCGTCCCGGTCGTAGCGCACCGCCGCCTTGTCGACCGCCCGCTCCACCGTCGCGAGGTCGACGGCGGCGGGGGCCGTGGCGGACGCCGTTCGGGAGTCACTGAGCGCTGCCCCGGCCGCGGCCTCGAGATAGGTCAGCGCCCGTCGGGCGTCGCCGCCGGCCAGGCGGACGAGGTGGTCGAGCGCGTCGTCATCGACCCGAACGCCGTCCGCGAGCCCGCGCGGGTCCGCGACGGCTCGGGCGAGGAGCTGACGGATGTCGTCGTCGGTCAGCGGCTGCAGGGTGAGCAGGAGGGAGCGGGACAGCAGCGGCGAGACGACGGAGAAGTGCGGGTTCTCGGTGGTCGCGGCGACGAGAGTGACCCAGCGATTCTCGACGGCGGGGAGAAGCGCGTCCTGCTGCGTCTTGGAGAAGCGGTGGACCTCGTCGACGAACAACACGGTCTCCCGGCCGGTCGCCGCCAGCTCCCGGCGTGCGACGTCGACCGTGCTGCGGACGTCCTTGACGCCGGCGGTGACCGCCGACAGCTCGACGAAGCGGCGTCCGGTCGCCCGGCTCACGACGTAGGCGATCGTCGTCTTGCCCGTGCCGGGAGGTCCCCACAGCATCAGCGACATCGGCGCGTCGCCCTCGACCAAACGGCGCAGCGGCGAGCCCGGTGCGAGCAGATGCTGCTGGCCGACGAGCTCGTCCAGCGTGCGCGGCCGCATGCGGACGGCGAGCGGTGCGGCGGCATGCGAGGCGTCGCCGAGGCTGCCGCTCGAGCCCAAGGGCGCCGGCGCGGCGTCGGTCTCGAAGAGGGCGTCGCTGTCGGTCACGGAAGGCAGCGTAAGTGGCGCGGGTGCACAACCTGCCGGCTCGGCGGGGAGGGGGCGCCGGCAGGGGCCCGGCTGCCACCTGAGCACCGACCCTGAGGTGACCCGGAACTCCCCCTGGCCGCTCCCGCGTCACTCCCAATCCGCGGCTGCGACCCCCCACACTGGTGCCCATGCTTTCCAGGCTTGGGCGCACCCTCTACCGCCGGCGCCGGTCGGTCGTGCTGACGTGGCTCGTCGCGGCCGTCGCGATGCTCGCGGTCGGGAGCTCGGTGTTCAGCCGGCTCGGGATCGACTACCGCGGCAGTGCGATGGAGTCGTTCGCCGGCTTCGACAATCTGGCGGACACGGCGCCCTACACCACCACGATCACTGCGGCGGTGGACGGGCTCAGCCCCACAGCGCCCGATGCGCAGGCGGCGGTCGCCACTGCCACCCGCCAGCTCCAGCAGGTCGACCACCTCGCCAGCGTCGTCACCCCGACCACGCCCGGCCCAGCCGGAGCCCGACAGGTCGCCGCCGATGGCCGCGCCTTCCTCATCACGGTCAACGCGACGCCCGGTCTCGACACCCAGCAG
>JBQCDV010000138.1:0-4940 GCA_051960855.1 Actinomycetales bacterium | reverse complement strand
TCCAGCCGCTGCGGTTCTTCGGCGTCGACGGCCCCCGGTGGTTCCTGCGGGGCGTGCTCAGCGGGCGCGGTGCCGTCGAGCCGGAGGCGGGCGCGCCGCTGGAGGAGGTCTTCGCGAACGTCGTTGTCGTGCGCGGGGACTCGCCGATGGCTCCCCGCGACCCCCTGCCGCTGCGGCTGCCGGAGGACGCCGCCGCTGCCATGGCGCAAGCGGAGGAGGGCGCGGCCGCCACTGACGACGGGCGCGAGCCGCTCGCGCCGTTCGAGCGTGGCCCGGAGATCACCGAGATCCGCTGACGGGACGGCAGGCGACTGGAGCGAGCCGGCCACAGCCGACATTTCGCGCGTTACGCTCGTGCCGTGAGGCCGTCATGACTGACTCCGCGCGTGGTATCCGCCGTGTCTTCTCCCGACTGATCGCCAGCGACGAGACCCTCGAGGCCGAGGAGCTGGCCAACGAGACCACCCACCACGGGTGCCTGCAGGTGCGGCAACTGCCATCACGGGAGGTGGTGTCGGTCTACGGCACGGTCAAGACCGTGACTCTCCGCCCTCGCGCCGGCGTCCCGGCCCTGGTTGCCGAGGTGTGGGACGGCACGGGTGTGGTCGTGCTCGTGTGGCTCGGTCGCCGCCGCATTCCCGGGATCGAGCCGGGACGCATCCTGAAGGCGCACGGGCGCGTGACGACCAACGACGGGCTCCCCACCATCTATAACCCGCGCTACGAGCTCAAGCCCGCTGGCGCTGTCGTGCGCGAGGGCCAGTCCTGAGCGCCGCCGACGTCACCCCGGACCTCCCGCCCTCTCCGGCGCGTACGGTCACGGTCGAGGACGCCGTCCGCGCGCAGTTGTCGACGGCCCTCGGCGGCGGGCGAGGTGTCCTCGAGGCGGCTGTCCCGACAGCGGCGTTCACGCTCGCCTGGATCGTGTCGCAGCACCTGACGCTGTCCCTCGGCATCGCGGTCGGGGCGGCTCTCGTCCTGCTTGTGCTCCGGCTGCTGCGCAGGGAGACCCCGCGTTTCGTGCTCAACAGTCTGGCCGGCATCGCGATCGCGGCCTTTTTCGCCCTGCGCAGCGGCCGCGCCGAGGACGCCTTCCTGCCCGGCATCCTTTACAACGCCGGCTACACCGTGGTGCTCGTCGGCAGTGTGCTGGTGCGCTGGCCAGTCGTGGGCTTCCTGCTGGGCTCGGTCTCCGGCGACCCCGTCGAGTGGCACCGCAGCCGCGAGGTGGTGCGGTTGGCCAGCCGCCTGACGCTCCTGCTGGCGGTGCCTTGCGCCCTGCGCGTGCTCGTCCAGTACCCCTTGTGGCTCGCCGGCGAGACGGCGTGGCTCGGCGTCGCGAAGCTCGTGCTCGGCTGGCCGCTGCAGGTTGCCGCGATCGCCGCGGCGCTGGCCCTGCTGACGCGCGGGAGCACTCCGCTGCCGCAGCCCGCTGCTGCGGAGCGCGCCGCGTCGGAGGAGTGAGGGAGGCGGGCTGCCGACGGCAGGGGGTGGGCTGCGGGCTATCGGGTCGGGACGAAGAGCTCGGCGAGGGTCTCGCCGGACTCGGGTGAGGCGACGAAGAGCAGCTCGTCCCCAGCCTCCAAGGGGTGGTCCGCGCTCGGCACGATCGGCGAGCCGCCGCGGATGATGGCCACGAGCGCCGTCTCGGCGGGCCACGCCACGTCCCCGACTCGCACCCCGACGATCGGCGAGGTGTCCGGCAGCGTGAGCTCCAGCATGTCGGTGTTCGACTGCTGGAAGGTGAAGATGCGCACCAGGTCACCGACGCTGACGGCTTCCTCCACGAGGGCCGTCATCAGCCTTGGTGTCGACACGGCGACATCGACGCCCCAGGCCTCGTCGAACATCCACTCGTTCTTGGGGTTGTTCACGCGGCCGATCGTGCGCGGCACGCCGTACTCGGTCTTCGCCAGCAACGACACGACGAGGTTCACCTTGTCGTCGCCGGTCGCGGCGATGACGACGTCGCACCGGTTGAGCGCTGCCTCCTCCAGCGACGCGATCTCGCAGGCGTCGGCGAGCAGCCATTCCGCGCGCGGCACGCTGTCCACCTTGATCGCCGACTGCTGCCGGTCGATCAGCAGCACCTCGTGGCCGTTTTCCAGCAGCTCGCGGGCGATCGAGCGCCCCACGCTGCCTGCGCCCGCGATAGCGACTCGCATCAGTCGGTCTCCCGTCCGGGTCCCTGCAGCAGCACGCGTTGCGCGTGTTCGAGATCTTCGTCGCGCATCGCGACGGTGAGCAGGTCGCCGTCCTGGAGCACCGTGTCGGCCTGGGGGAGGAAGCCCTCGCCATACCGGATGACGAAGACGACGCGCAGACGTGCGGCGGCCTCGAGCCGCTGTAGTGGCTCGCCCACCCACTCGACGGCATACCCGGCCTCGGAGATGCGCATCGTGCCGCTGGGGTCGCGCCACGTGGCCTCGACCGTGCCGGGCAGCAGTCGCCGCAGCATCTGGTCAGCCGTCCACCGCACGGTCGCCACCGTGGGGATGCCCAGCCGCTGGTAGACCTCCGCCCGTCGGGGGTCGTAGATGCGGGCGACGACGCGCTGGACCCCGAAGGTCTCGCGGGCGACGCGGGCCGCCAGGATGTTGCTGTTGTCGCCGCTCGACACCGCGGCGAAGGCATCGGCCTCCTCGATGCCCGACTCGCGCAGGGTCTCGCGGTCGAAGCCGACCCCGGTCACCCGGCGACCCTCGTAGGTGCTGCCGAGGCGGCGGAACGCCTCGGGGTCCTGGTCGATGATGGCGACGCTGTGACCGGCGTCCTCGAGGCTGTGGGCGAGGGTCGAACCGACTCGACCGCATCCCATGATCACGACATGCATGGGAGCTGCCGTCCTCCTCCGCTCGGCGACGATGACGCGACGAAGCCGCGATGGCCGCACACGCTACCCAACAACCCGCTCCTGGGACGTCGCCGCCTAGCATGTGGCGACGTGGCCGCTACCGACGTGCTCAAGCGGCTGGTCCTCGGCCGCGCCATGCGGAGCGACCGGCTCAACGAGACGCTCCTACCCAAGCGGATCGCCCTCCCCGTCTTCGCAAGCGACGCCCTCAGCTCCGTCGCCTACGCGCCCGACGAGATCTTCCTGACCCTGTCGGTGGCGGGGCTCGCTGCGCTGTCGTTCTCGTGGAAGATCGGCCTCGCGGTGGCGGCGGTGATGACCGTCGTCGTGCTGTCCTACCGACAGAACGTCCACGCCTATCCCAGCGGCGGCGGCGACTACGAGGTGGCGACCGTCAACCTCGGTCCCACCGCTGGCCTGACCGTGGCCAGCGCATTGCTCGTGGACTATGTCCTCACCGTCGCCGTGTCGATCTCTTCCGCTGCGCAGTACGCCGCCAGCGCCGTTCCGGCTCTCAACGGGCATCAGGCGACGGCAGCCGTCTTCGCGACGCTGTTCCTGATGACAATGAACCTGCGTGGAGTCCGCGAGTCCGGCACCGCCTTCGCCATTCCGACGTATGTCTTCATGGTGGCGATCCTGGGGATGTCGGCCTGGGGGTTCTTCCGCTACCTCACCGGAGGCCTCGCACCGGTCGAGAGCGCGGGCCTCACGCTCGTCGGGGAGTCGCAGCTCAGCAGCGGGATCGCGGGGCTGGCGGGTGCCTTCCTGCTGTTGCGCGCGTTCTCGAGCGGCTGCGCGGCCCTCACCGGCGTGGAGGCGATCAGCAACGGTGTCCCGGCCTTCCGACGCCCGAAGAGCAAAAACGCCGCGACGACCCTGTCGATGCTCGGTGGCGTGGCCATCACGATGCTGCTGGGTGTCATCGTCCTGGCCAACCTGACCCACCTGCGCTTCGCGGAGGACCCGGCGTCTCAGCTGCTGCGCGACGGGCGGCCGGTCGGCAACTCGTACGTGCAGGACCCCGTCATCGGCCAGCTGGCGAAGGCCATCTTCGACGGGTTCCCGGTCGCCTTCTACGTCGTTGCTGCCGCCACCGGGATCATCCTCGTCCTCGCCGCCAACACCGCCTACAACGGCTTTCCGGTGCTCGCCTCGATCCTCGCCAAGGACGGCTACCTGCCTCGGCAGCTGCACACGCGCGGGGACCGGCTGGCCTACAGCAACGGCATCATCATCCTCGCGGCGGGCGCGATCATCCTGATCGTCGCCTTCGACGCTCAGGTCACCAAGTTGATCCAGCTCTACATCGTCGGCGTGTTCGTGTCGTTCACCTGCAGCCAGACCGGGATGATCCGGCACTGGAACCGGCTCCTGCGCGACGTGACCGACTCCCGGGTGCGACGGACGATGATCCGCTCCAGGACCATCAACACGATCGGCGCCTTCGTCACCGGCGCGGTGCTGGTCATCGTGGTGATCTCGAAGTTCGCCAGCGGAGCCTGGATCGCGGTGGCCGCGATGGCGGTGATCTGGCTGACCATGCGCGGCATCCAGCGGCACTACCAGAGCGTCGCGGTCGAGCTCGCGCCCGCCGTGGACGGCCCGGTGACCCTGCCGGCCAGCAATGTCTCGATCGTGCTGGTGTCCAAGCTGCACCTGCCCACCCTCCGGGCGCTGGCGTACGCGCGCGCCACCAAGCCGGCCCGGCTGGAGGCGATCACCGTCGACGTGGACGAGGCGGAGACGCACCGGCTGAAGGAGGAGTGGGAGCGCAGCAACATGCCGCTGCCGCTGACCGTGATCTCGTCGCCCTACCGGGAGATCAGCCAGCCGGTGGTGTCCTACGTCAAGCGGCTGCGGCTGGAGAGCCCGCGCGACATCGTCACGGTCTACATCCCCGAGTACGTCCTCGGCCACTGGTGGGAGCAGATCCTGCACAACCAGAGCGCGCTGCGGCTCAAGGCCCGGCTGCTCAACCTGCGCGGCGTGGTCGTGGCGAGCGTGCCCTACCAGCTCAAGTCGGCTACCGGCAGCTACGCGGAGAAAATCGACCCGCTGACCAGGCCGGTCGGCGAGGCAGCAG
>JBQCDV010000137.1:0-17481 GCA_051960855.1 Actinomycetales bacterium | reverse complement strand
GGGCCATCGGCGTCATCTCCGCCGCCCACCCCCGCGACGTGCGCCGCGCCGTTCTGGACAGCGGCGAGCAGCGGCGCGCCAGCGTCCGCGGCCTGCCCCTGCCGCTGCCCTGCGCTCCGGAGCGGCGTCTGACCCGGCAGGGCGGACGCGAGGGCTCGGCCCTGCTGACGTCCTGGTCGGCGCGGGTCTGGCCTGACGATGCGGACAAGGCCGTCTTCGGTGAGGCCATGACGATCCCGGCGGCGGCGCACTGCGCGCTTGAGTTCCACCGCTGGGCGTTCCGCTCCCTGCCCCGCGGCGACGGGCGCCGCTTCGCGACAGCGATGCGAACGCCGGTGCCCGTCCCCCTCCTCCAGTTGCACGGCGCCGCGGACCGGGTGGTGCTGGCCGCGACGGCCGAGCGGGCCGGCGCACACGTCTCCGGCCCTCGGACGTGGGCGTCGCTGCCTGGGCTGGGGCACTTCCCGCACGAGGAGGAGCCCGACGCGGTGGCCGGCCCGCTCAGGTCGTGGCTGCGGTCGCTACCGGAGCCAGCAGGCGAGGCTCAGGCCGCGCACTGACCCGTCGAGACGCTGCGCGTGGCCCCGGAGGCCGCCTCCAGGACGGGCCGGACCTCCGTGAGCGTCAGCGCGTAGCCGGTCGAGTCGTCGTCGACGGACTTGGCGAACACCACGCCCTCCACGCGGCCGTTCGTCCCGACCATCGGGCCGCCGGAGTTGCCCGGGCGGATGATGGCGTAGAGCGAGTAGATCTCCCGCGTGACCTGCTTGTCGTCGTAGATGTTGGGTCCCCGGGCGTCCACCACCTGGCGCACGCGCGCGGCGCCAAGCCGGTAGGGCCCGTCGAGGGGGAAGCCGGCCACGACCGCCTGGTCACCACGCTCGGCGGCACCACCGAAGCGCAGCGGCGGCGCTGGTAGGGACGGGACCCGCAGGACGGCGAGGTCGCGGTTGGGATCGAACACGACGACACGTCCCTCGTAGCGCTTGCCCTGGCCGCCGATCTGGACACTGGGGCGGTCGACGCCGGCGACGACATGAGCGTTGGTCATCACCAGGCCACGGGCGAAGACGAAGCCGCTGCCCTCGATGTCGCGCTTGCAGGAGGAGGCGAGCCCCTCGACCTTGACCACGCTCTTGCGCAGCGCCTCGATCTGCGGGGTCCGCACGATGTCCGCGGACGGCGGGTCCACGGGCAGGATCTGCTCCGGGGCGAGGTCGCTGAAGGCGCGCGGGAAGCCGCTGTCGTCCAGCACGCGGCGGAACGACGAGAAGAGGCTCCTGGCACGGTCGGGCATCAGCTGGTCGACGGTGGTGATGATCGTCGAGCCGCGAATCTGGTCGGAGACCGCGGGCAGCGGTCCGGCGCGCAGCGCAGAGGCGACGAACCACGCGACCAGCAGCACCGACAGCGCGGACAGGACCGCGCCCAGACCGTTGTCGAGCATGCGCAGCGGCCCGCGGATCAGCAGCCCCCTGACCCGTCCCGCGAGCAGGATCGCGAGGAACTGCCCGAGACTGGCGGCCACGAAGACGATGACGATCGACACGACCGCCTGTGTCGTCGCTGGGGTCAGGGACGCGACCAGGTGCGGAGCCAGGGCCATGCCCACCGCACCGCCGCCGAGGAACCCCGCGAAGGACAGCACGCCGACGACAAAGCCCTGGCGGTATCCGGAGATCGCGAACATGACGCAGGCGGCAAGCAGCAGCCAGTCGAGAAGGTTCACGCACGCTCCGTGGGCGGTGGGGCCAGACGTGGCAGCAGCGTAGGCGACGGACCTGGGGATGACGGCTCGTCAGCCGGGGTGGTCCACCACGCGCGACTCGTCCCACGGGCGCTCCCAGCCAGCGAGCTGGATCAGGGAGGCCAGCAGCCCGGCCGTGAAGCCCCACACGAAGAAGCCGCCGGCCCGGAAGCCGGGACCGACATAGCCGCTGGGATGGCGCACCCGGAAGCGGTTGGCGGGCTCGAGCAGCTCCTCGAGCGGGACGGCCGCCACCCGCGCCACCTCGCCCTCGTCGACCACGCCCGTCGCCGACCGGCGCTGCCACCATCCCAGCACGGGGGTGACGACGAAGTTGCTCGGCGGCAGGTAGAGCTCCGGCAGGCAGGCGAACGGCCGCACTCCGTCCGGGTCGAGCCCGGTCTCCTCTCGCGCCTCGCGCAGCGCCGCTGCGATCGGTCCGGCGTCCTCCGGGTCCACCGCTCCCCCCGGGAACGCGACCTGGCCCGCGTGGCTGCGCAGCCCGGCCGCGCGCTCGATGAGCAGCACGTCGCGGCGCCGTTCGAGGTCCTCACCCAGCAGGATCAGAACGGCGCCCGCACGCCCGCCCGTCGTGGGCGGCAGGAAGCGGCTGATCTCCTCGGGTCCCGCCCGCCGGGCCGCGTCCCGCAGCTGCCACAGCCACGAGGGGAGGTCGTCGTGCAGCCGCTCAGCCTCGGTCACGGGGCCGGTCACAGGGCAACCCCGAGGTGTTGGCGGACGGCGGTGTCGAGGGCCTCCTGCGACGAGAAAGGCTGGTGCGCGACGTAGACGACGGAGCCGGAACCGTCGACGAAGAGGGTCACGGGGGGACCCGGGTTGTAGCGAGCCAGAGGGAACTGGTCGGCGGTCGCGGTGACCGAGGGGTAGGTGAGGCCGGCCCGGGCGGCGAACGCGAGCGCGTCGAGGTCATCGTCGCTGTAGTCGACGCCAAGGACCGTGAGCCGCGAGCCAGCCCGCCGGTGCAGCGCCTCCACCAGCGGCGCCTCCTTCCGACACGGTCCGCACCAGGACGCCCAGACATTGACGACAGCCGGGCCGCGCAGCGCGGTCAGGTTCACGGCCGCAGGGGAGCCCTGGGAGGCGGCGCTGGAGGAGCCACTGCCGCGGCCGGCACCAAGGCAGGGCAGCACGAGGCCCGGCAGCCCGGCTGCGGAGGCCGAGTGAGCCGTCGAGCCACCGCGGGTCCCGACCGGTCCCGTCGAAGGGCACGGGTCGAGGTGGGCGCCGGCGGCAGCCGAGGACTGCTCGGCCCGCGCAGAGCCGGCCGCGTCAGCGGTCGTCGTGCCAGTCCCCGGGACCGACGTGACGGGAGGCAGCGAGCGCACGGGGGACGACGCGGACGCCGTTCGGGAGCAGGCGCCCAGCGGCAGCACGGCGAAGGCGAGCAGCACCGGCAAGCCGCTACATCGGCGGCGAGACGTCATCCCGCGACCTCGAAGGCTGGCGGCGGGACGTCCTTGACCAGCGCACGCGCCTTCGCGGGATCCGTCTCGCCGTCGCCGTAGGACGGGCACAGGTCGGCGACCGGGCACGCGCCGCAGGCGGGCTTGCGCGCATGGCAGACGCGACGGCCGTGGAAGATCAGCCGGTGGCTGAGCATCGTCCAGCCGCTGCGCGGGAACAGCGCGCCGACCTCATGCTCGACCTTGACCGGGTCGTCCTCCTCCGTCCACCCCAGGCGCCGCGCGAGCCGGCCGAAGTGGGTGTCGACGGTGATCCCCGGCACGCCGAAGGCGTTGCCCAACACCACGTTCGCGGTCTTGCGCCCCACCCCCGGCAGCGTCACCAGGTCCTCGAGACGCGGCGGCACCTGCCCGTCGAAGCGCTCGACCAGGGCCGCCCCCAGCTTGAGCAGACTGTCCGTCTTGGCGCGGAAGAAGCCGGTGGGCCGGATCAGCTCCTCGAGCTCGGCCCGATCGGCCGCCGCGTAGTCGGCGGCGGTGCGGTAGCGGGCAAAGAGCGCTGGCGTCGTCTGGTTGACACGGACGTCGGTGCACTGCGCCGACAGGATCGTGGCGACCAGCAGCTCGAGCGGAGTCGTGAAGTCGAGCTCACAGTGGGCGTCGGGGTAGCGCTCCGCGAGGATCCGCTCGACGCGACGGGCTCGTCGCACCAGCGCCGTCCCTTCGACGGGAGCGGCTGCTCGGGGGGCGCGGGGCACCCGAAAAGACTACGGCGGCCTGATGCAATTCCCCCATCCGCGTGATCTCTCTCAAGGATTCCCGCGCGTCCGACGATTCTCCGCCAACGCGGGGAGGCGGACCGAGGACCGGACCGCCTGCCAGTTCCAGGCGCAGGAGGCGCAGTGCCAACAGCAACGAAGACACGGGGGCGGCTCGCCCAGCCCGTCCCCGACGGTCGCGAGCGCCGACGCCGCGGACAGGGCGCGCCGGTGCACCACCCGGAGCTCGCCCACCTCAGCCTGGCGGATCTGCGCAGCTACCGGCAGGAGCTGATTGATGAGGAGACGCGGGTCTCCTACTGGCGACGCCTCGTGCAGGCGCAGCTGGACGGTGGCGAGGCCGACGGCTGGGAGCTGCAGGACGACCTGCTGGTGCGCCTGCACGCGGTGCTCGCCGATGAGGCGACCAGTGGTCGCCGAGTAGCCCTGCTCGCCGTCGGCAGCGCGGCAGAGGCGCCCTCGCGGAACGCGGAGGCGGCCGCTGTCCTTGCCGAGCTTGCCGAGCTGCCGGCGCTGACCGCGCTCGTCGAGCAGTCCCCCGTGCGCGACCGACTGGAGAACGCCGTCGCGCAGCTGACCGACCTGCGCCAGCTACTGCGCGAGCGGTTGGACGCAGCCACCGAGGACCTGGTCTCCCGCTACTCGCAGTCGCCGCTGGACTGCCTGGTCGCGCTGCCGGTCGACCCGCGTCAGCGGCAGTCAGCCTGACGCTCGCCTCGTCTCAGTCGGGCAGCGGGTGCGCCCGCCGTGCTGGCACATGACGTGCGGCACACTTGGCGTCGTGGACTTCCCCATGCGCGACGAATCTCTGCGTGATGCATCTCTGCGTGACGACTCCCGTCGTGACGACTTCGTGCGTCAGGCCCCGCTCTTCTCCGGCCTCGACGAGGAGGCGGCCCACGGCCTGCGCCGCAAGATGACGGAGGAGCGGCTCGACAGGGGGCAGGTGCTCTTCAGCGAGGGTCAGGAAGGCGACCGGCTCTACATCGTCACCACCGGGAAGATCAAGCTCGGCCGCACCTCGCCCGACGGTCGCGAGAACCTCCTGGCCGTGCTCGGCCCGGGCGAGATGTTCGGCGAGCTGTCGCTGTTCGACCCCGGTCCGCGCACCGCCACGGCGACCGCTGTGACCGACACGTCCCTGCTCGCGGTCGGCCACGGCGAGCTCGCGCCCTGGCTCAGCGAACACCCGGAGGTGGCCACCGGTCTGCTGCGCGCGCTCGCGCGGCGACTGCGACGCACCAACGACAACCTCGCCGATCTCGTCTTCTCCGACGTCCCGGGTCGCGTCGCGAAGGCTCTGCTCGACCTCGCCTCCCGCTTCGGCACCCAGCGCGAGGACGGGCTGCACGTCGCCCACGACCTGACCCAGGAGGAGCTCGCGCAGCTCGTCGGG
This sequence comes from Actinomycetales bacterium, assembly GCA_051960855.1. Taxonomy (GTDB): domain Bacteria; phylum Actinomycetota; class Actinomycetes; order JAJZTN01; family JAJZTN01; genus JBQCDV01. Next base: position 12,135 of record JBQCDV010000137.1, on the reverse strand, counting down.
GCCAGCCGTGAGACCGTCAACAAGGCTCTCGCCGACTTCGCCAGTCGCGGCTGGGTGCGGCTGGAGGCCCGCGCCGTGGTGATCCTCGACCTCGACCGCCTCACCCGCCGCGCTCGCTGACGCACCGCCCCGGCTGCTGCGCGTCAGCCGCAGCGTCACCTCGAGCGTCACCTCGCTCGTTTCGCGCGGCTCAGCCGTGCTGCCGCAGGTACTCCAGCTGCGCTTCGACGCTACGCGCCGCCGCCGGCCACAGCTTCCGGTCGACATCGGCGTACACCCGCGCGACGACCTGGTCCGCGGTGGTGTCTCCCGCGGCCACCGCCGCCCGCACCTGGTCGAGACGCGCGCGCCGGTGGGTGAGATAGGCCTGGAGAACGGCGCTGCTGTCGGCTGCGGCTGGTCCGTGGCCGGGCAACAGGGCGACGGCGGCACCGGTGACGAGATCCTGCAGGCGGTGGAGGCTGTCGAGGTAGTCGGCCAGCCGACCGTCGGGATGGGCGACCACAGTGGTGCCGCGGCCCAGCACCGTGTCACCGGTCAGGAGAGCGGCGTCGTCGGGCAGCAGGAAACTCCACGAGTCCGAGGTGTGACCGGGAGTCGGGACCAGCCGCAGGCGGAGTCCCTCCACGTCGAGCACCTCCCCCGGCTGCAGGCCCTCTGCCCCCAGGTGCGGGTCGGCGGCGCGCACTGACGCTCTCGCGAGCTCGGCGAAGCGGGCGGCTCCCTCGGCGTGGTCGGGGTGGGCGTGGGTGAGCAGCACGAGGCCCACCCGACCGCCATCGGTCGTCGCGTGCTCCAGTACGGCGGCGAGATGAGCGTCGTGCAAAGGCCCTGGGTCGACCACCACCGACCGGCGAGCTCCAGGCTCGCGCAGCACCCAGGTGTTGGTGCCGTCGAGGGTCATCGGGCCGGGATTGGGCGCCAGCACGCACGTGGCTCGAGCCGTCACGGGGCCGCCGGCCCAGCCGGCACCGGCGCGCATCGCGTCAGTCATGACCAGTCACAGGCGAGGCACGTCAGCCGACGCTCTCCAGCCGCAGCCCGAAACCGTCGGCGGTGCGCACCAGGCACGGCATGAAGGTCTCGGTCACGGGCGGCAGGGCCAGCGCCTCCGCCACCGAGGCAGCCCGGCTGAGGTCGGTCAAGGTGCCGATGGTGGGGGGCAGCATGGCGATGGTGCCGGCCTCGACGGCGGCGAGGGCGTCGGCGGGTCGCCACCACCGGGTGACGTCCGCCTCGCCACCCACGTGCCGGGTCTCCTGGCCCTCCGGAAGAGCCGCGAGGAAGAACCGCGTGTCGTAGCGCCGCGGCTCGAACTCCGGGGTGATCCAGTGCGCGCGCGGGCGGAGGAGGTCGGCTCGCAGGGCAAGCCCCCGCTCCGCGAGCAGCTCCCGGAGGGAGACGCGCCGGTCCAGCAGCGCCAGGCGCTGCTCCTCCCAGTCCGGTGTAGCGGTTTCGGACACGACGGAGGACTCGTCAGGACCGGCCAGCAGGACGCCGCACTCCTCAAAGGTCTCCCTGACCGCAGCGCAGACAAGGGCCTGCGCGAGCTCGGGAGTGCAGCGCAGCTCCTCGGCCCACCACTGCGCCCCCGGGCCGCACCAGCGCAGCTCTCCGGCGTCGGCGCTGTCGCGGGGGTCGACGCGACCGCCCGGATAGACGGTCATTCCCGGAGCGAAGGCCATCGAGGCGACCCGCTGGAGCATCAGGACCTCGAGGCCCTGCTCGGCGCCAGAGGTGCCGTCATGCGTGTCGTCACGCTCGCCGTCACGCACGATCAGCACCGTCGCCGCGTCACGCGGCGTCGCCGGCTGCTGCGGGCCAGCCAGCCAGTCCTCCGCCTGCTGCCGCAGACTCGGCGGCAGCTCCTGCACCTCACCCACGCGCGGTGCGCGGGTGCCGCTGGTCAGCCGGCCACCTCGACGACGATCTCGACCTCCACCGGGGCGTCGAGAGGCAGGACGGCGACACCCACAGCGCTGCGGGCATGCTGGCCGGCCTCGCCGAAGACCTCCCCCAGCAGCTCGCTGGCTCCGTTGACGACCTGCGGCTGGCCGGTGAAGTCCGGCGCACTCGCGACGAACCCGACGACCTTGACGACGCGCGCGATCGCATCGAGGCCACCGGCCACGGAGGCGGCAGCGGCGAGTGCGTTGAGCGCGCAGGTGCGCGCGTGGCCCTTCGCCTCCTCGGGGGAGACACCGGCACCGACCTTGCCAGTCGCGGCGAGCGAGCCCGACACCATCGGCAGCTGGCCGCTGGTGTGGACGAGGTTGCCCTGGCGTACCGCGGGCACGTAGGCCGCGACGGGCGTCGCCACGGGCGGCAACTCCAGCCCCAGCGCGGCGAGCCGGGCGCTCGGACGCGAGCCCGCAGCAGCGTCGTTCGGGCCGCTTGTCTGGCTCATGCCTTCTCCCGCTTGAGGTAGGCCACCAGCTGGTCGCCGCCCGCGGGACCGGGCACCACCTGCACGAGCTCCCAGCCGTCCTCGCCCCACGTGTCGAGGATCTGCTTGGTCGCGTGGACCAGCAGCGGCACCGTCGCGTACTCCCATGTCGTCCGGCTCATGCAGCGGACAGTACTGGAGGTCTGCTGCCTCCTCCGCTCCTGGGGGCGCGGCTGCTGGCCGGGCGAATTAGGCTCGCCGTCGTGAGTGCCGCGCCCGTCGCCTCGGACCCGCAGGGCCGTCCTGACAGCAGAGACAGCGACTGGGACGGCGTCCGACTGCACGTCGTCACCGGCAAGGGCGGCACCGGCAAGACCACCGTCGCTGCGGCGTTGGCCATCGCCCTCGCCACCGGCGGCCGCCGCACGCTGCTGATCGAGGTCGAGGGGCGGCAGGGGATCGCGCAGCTCTTCGACACCGCTCCGCTGCCCTACGAGGAGCGCCGCGTGGCCTCCGCCCCGGGCGGGGGCGAGGTCTACGCCCTCGCCATCGACGCGGAGCAGGCGCTGCTGGAGTACCTCGACATCTTCTACAAGGCGGGTCGGGCGGCGAAGATGCTCGACCGGCTCGGCGCCATCGACTTCGCCACCACGATCGCTCCCGGGCTGCGCGACGTGCTGCTCACCGGCAAGGCCTACGAGGCGACCAACCGCCGCGCCGGCCGGGAGGGCGCCCGCAGCGGAGGCGCCAAGGACGGGCGCACGACCGGGTGGGCCTACGACGCCGTCGTGATGGACGCACCCCCCACGGGGCGCATCCTGCGCTTCCTCAACGTCAACGCGGAGGTGTCCGGCCTGGCGCGCGTCGGGCCCATCCGCAACCAGGCGGACTCGATCATGCGACTCATCGCCTCGCCCCGCACGGCGGTGCACTTCGTGAGCATCCTCGAGGACATGCCAGTGCAGGAAACTCTCGACGGCATCGCTGAGCTGCACGACGCCCAGCTGCCCACCGGCGCGGTGATCATCAACCTGGAGCGAACGTCGCCGTTGCTGGCCAAGGAGCTGGAGCCAGCCGCCAAGGGCCAGCTCGACACGAACGCCGTCCGCGACGGCTTGGTCGCCGTCGGCATCGACGAGGCCGAGGCGGTCGCGAAGGCCCTCGTGGACGAGGCTGCGCGCCACGCGGGCCGAGTGCAGCTCGAGCGCAAGCAGCGGCGTGCTCTGCGCGAGGCGGGACTGCCGACGTACGAGCTTCCGCTGCTGCCGGACGGCATCGACCTGGCTGGGCTGTACGAGCTCGCCGAGCTGCTCCGCGAGCAGGGAGCGGCCTGATGAGCGGCGTGCTGAGCGGTGCCTCCAGCTCCGCGCGTCTCGTCGGCGACCTCGTGCTCGACCCGGCCGTCTCCACGGTCGTGTGCTGCGGCGCGGGGGGCGTCGGGAAGACGACGACTGCCGCAGCGCTGGCCGTGCGCGCGGCCGAGCAGGGTCGCCACGTCGTCGTCCTGACGATCGACCCCGCCCGGCGGCTCGCCCAGTCGATGGGACTGACCGCACTCGACAACACACCCCGCCCGGTGACCGGCATCGACACCTCAGCGGGCGGCAGCCTCGACGCGATGATGCTGGACATGAAGCGGACGTTCGATGAGATCGTCCTCAACCACGCCGACGCCGCCCGCGCCGAGCAGATCCTCGCCAACCCCTTCTACCAGGCGCTGTCCTCCAGCTTCGCGGGGACGCAGGAGTACATGGCGATGGAGAAACTGGGCCAGCTGCGGCGGGACGCCGACCGCGACGGCCGCTGGGACCTGATCGTCGTCGACACGCCACCGAGCCGGTCGGCCCTGGACTTCCTCGACGCTCCGCAGCGGCTCGGCTCGTTCCTCGACGGCCGCCTCATCAAGGTGCTGCTCGCCCCCGCCCGGGCCTCGGGCAAGGCCTACCTCAAGGTGCTCAACACGGGGCTCGGGGTCGTCACCGGGGCCATGACCAAGATCCTGGGGGCCCAGGTCCTCAAGGATGTCCAGACGTTCGTCGCAGCCTTCGACACGATGTTCGGCGGGTTCCGGGAGCGGGCGGAGGCGACCTACCAGCTGCTCAAGGCGCCGGGGACGCAGTTCGTGGTCGTCGCGACTCCGGAGCGGGATGCGCTGCGCGAAGCTGCCTACTTCACCGACCGGCTCCGCGCGGAGGGGATGCCGCTCGCTGGCCTCGTCCTCAACCGCGTGCACCGCAGCGAGGCCGAGGAGATCTCCACCGAGCGCGCACTCTCAGCAGCGGACGACCTCGATCGCCGCAAGGAGCACCGCCTCACCGCCGAGCTGCTGCGGCTGCACGCCGACCGCATGCGCATGATCACGCGCGAGGCGCGCCTGGCCCGGCGCTTCTCCGCGGCCCACCCCGGTGTCCCCGTCACCGAGGTCGTGGCCCGCGGCAGCGACGTCCACGACCTCGACGGCCTACGCGACCTCGCGCAGGACCTCGCCTCGTAATTCTGCGGCGGCGCGGCGAAAGGGCGATCTGCCGTGGAAGCCGACGTGCCCGCCCCTCCTCGGGCACGTCACCTTCCTACGGTCGGGCGGACTGTCAGACCACAGCGCGCAGCGTTCTCACACCACAGCGCAGCGCTCTCACCAGCGCTCTCACACGACAGCGCGCAGCGCGGGAGCCGTCGTGCGCTCCGGCGCCGTGGCGATGCCGACAGCGCGCTCGTGCTCCTCCTTGGCCGTCTCGAGCAGCCGACGCCACGAGGTGACGGTCGGGCGGCGACGAAGCAGCGCGCGGCGCTCGCGCTCGGTCATGCCACCCCACACGCCGAACTCGACGCGGCTGTCGAGCGCGTCAGCGAGGCACTCGGTCCGGACCGGGCAGCCCATGCAGACCTGCTTGGCGCGGTTCTGAGCAGCACCCTGGACGAAGAGCGCGTCGGGGTCGGCCGTCCGGCAGCTGCCCTGCGAAGCCCAGTCCTCGTTCCAGCTCATCTGTCTACCCCGTCCTGTTTGTGCCCGGTGGACTTGTCCTGCAAGTCCGACGCGTCCGTTTGCGCCATGTCTGACGGTAGGGAATCGGACATTGGCCGCACCACGGCCCACCAGGCCCAAATCCTGGTAGCCCGAAATGACTACTGCTCCCCTGCTCGGGCTAGTCGCCCACGGGCGCGGCCACGGCCAGCGCCGTTCGGGCCACGTACGCTGGAGGCCATGCATCCGATGCGCAGCGACCACGGCTTCGTCGGCCGCCTCTCGCTCTTCCTCGGGCTGTCCGCTCTGGCCGGTCTGCTCATGGCCGGTCTGGCCCTGCCCGCGGCTGGGTCGCTGGGAGCGCTGGCGCGCAACTCGGTGCACACCTTCGACTCGCTGCCGGCGGACTTGGAGATCCCCGACCTCCCGCAGCGGTCCCGGATCCTCGACGACGCCGGCAACACGATCGCGACGTTCTACTTCGAGAACCGGGTGGTGGTCGACTACGACCAGATCGCCCCGGTCATGCGGCAGGCCCTCGTCGACATCGAGGACTCCCGCTTCTACGAGCATGGCGGCATGGACCTGCGCGGCACGCTGCGGGCCTTCGTGAGCAACCAGACCGACCAGAGCGTGCAGGGTGGCTCCACGCTGACCCAGCAGTACGTCAAGAACGTCCTCGTCGAGCGCGCGCACGCGGCCGGCGACAAGGAAGCCGCTCAGCAGGCACGCGCCCGTGACTACGGCCGCAAGCTGCAGGAGCTGCGCTATGCGATCGCCCTGGAGGAGAAGTTCTCCAAGGACGAGATCCTGACGCGCTACCTCAACATCGCCTACTTCGGCTCCGGCGCCTACGGCGTGGAGGCGGCCGCACGGCACTACTTCAGCGTCCCCGCTTCGAAGCTGACCCTGCCGCAGGCGGCCTTGCTCGCCGGGCTCGTGCAGTCACCGGTCGCCTATGACCCGACCCGCAACCCCGACCGCGCCAAGGAGCGGCGCGACGTCGTCCTCGCTCGCATGGCGCAGCTCGGCCACATCACGCAGAGCCAGCTGCAGCAGGCGCAGGCATCGCCGCTGGGCCTGAAGGTGTCGAACACGAGCAACGGGTGCGCGGTGTCGCCGTACCCGTTCTTCTGCGACTACGTAAAGGCCGTCATCCTCAACGACTCCACCTTCGGCAAGACAGAGCAGGACCGCCAGGAGCTGCTGCGCCGAGGCGGCATCACGATCACGACCACGCTGGACCCGCAGGTCCAGAAGTCCGCCCAGAAGGCGATCGCCGACCACGTCTACCCCACCGACAAGGTGGCGGCTGCACTGGCGATGGTGCAGCCGGGGACGGGCAAGGTCCTGGCGCTCGCGCAGAGCCGAGGCTTCGGCACCGGCAAGGGCAAGACGCAGATCAACTACGCGGTCGATCCGAAGTACGGAGGCGGGGCGCACCGATTCCAGGCCGGATCCACCTTCAAGGTCTTCGTGGCCGCCGCCGCCCTGAAGCAGGGCCTTCCGATGAACTACCCCATCGACTCGCCCTACCAGGTGGAGATCGGTGACGTGCAGGCATGCAGCGGGACCCTCAAGGACGAGTGGAAGCCCAGCAACGAGACCCGCGCGGAACAGGGCGTCTACACGATGCGGGAGGCCCTCGCGAAGTCGGTCAACACCTACTTTGCCCAGCTCGAGGAGCGGACCGGGGTCTGCGAGCCCGCGAAGATCGCCGATGCCATGGGGGTGCGCAACGCCGACGGCAGCAAGCTCGAGCAGGTGAAGTCGTTCACGCTGGGCGTGGGCGACCTGTCGCCGCTGACGATGGCCGAGGCTTACGCGACGTTCGCCGCTCGCGGCCTTCACTGCGAGGCGCAGGCGATCACCAAGATCACCGACATCGACGGCAAGACGATCTTCGCGCCGAAGCCGAAGTGCAACCAGGCCATCCCGCAGGAGATCAGCGACGGCGTCACATCCCTGCTGCAGTCCGTCATGGAGCCGGGCGGGACGGGCGCCCGGCTAGACCTCGGACGCCCGGCGGCAGGCAAGACCGGAACGACGAACTCGCGGGTGGCGGTGTGGTTCGACGGCTTCACGCCGCAGCTGGCCGCCGCCGTGTGGGCCGGGAACCCGGACAGCTCGACCTACTCGATGAGCAACGTAACGATCGGCGGGAAGCACTACCGCGACGTCTGCGGTGGCTGTCTGCCGGGTCCGATCTGGGAGCAGGCGATGAAGGGGGCGCTGAAGGGCGAGCCCGTGCAGCAGTTTGCGAAGCCGGACCCGAAGCTGCTCAAGGGCGTCCAGGTGACCGTCCCCGATGTCTCCGGCCTGTCACCGGACGCGGCCAAGAAGGCGCTGGCCAAGGTCGGTCTCTCGGCCGTCGTCGACCGCACGCCAGTGGGGAGCAACTACCCGGTCGGACGCGTGGACAGCAGCAGCCCGCGGGCGGGCGCCTCTATCGACAGTGGGACCCTCGTGCGCCTGTTTGTCAGCGGCGGCGTGGTGTCCGCACCGGAGCCGCCCCCCACCCAGGCCCCGACCACACCACCGGCGCCCCAGCCGTCTGCGTCGACGCAACCCCCTCCCGCGTCAGGCGGAGGAGGCCCGGGTGGCGGCCCTGGCCCCGGCAACTGCAAGCCGAAGAAGGACTGCCCCACCCCGCCCCCTGGGCAGTAGCAGTCCCGGCGTGACGGCGGTCGCTGACGGGACTGGGTGAACGGGACTGGGTGAACGGGACCGGCTGAACGGGACCGGCTGGCGGCCTCAGCGACCGCTGAGGCGTCCCTTGACGACGGCAGCCACCCGGCCACCGTCGGCCCGTCCCGCGATGCGCTGGTTGACCGCCTTCATGAGAGGTCCCATGGCGGCCATGCCCGACGGCAGACCCGGCGCGGCGGCGATGGCCTCGTCCACGATGGCGGCGATCTCCTCGTCGCTCAGCTGCGCGGGCAGGTAGGTCTCGAGGACCCCGAGCTCGGCTCGCTCGCGCTCGGCTAGCTCGGGGCGGCCCGCCGCGTCGTAGGCCTCGGCGGCTTCGCGACGCTTCTTGGCCTCCTTGCCCAGCACGGCCACGACGTCGTCGTTCGTGAGTTCGCGCGCCTCAGTGCCAGCGACCTCGGCATTGGTGATGGCGGTGAGCGCCATCCGGATAGTCGCCGCCGTCAGCTCGTTCCTGCTCCTGATGGCGCCGGTGAGGTCGGACTGCAGACGCTCCTTGAGCTCACTCATGATGCCGAGTCTCTCATTGCCGACGATCTCGCCCAGACTCTGTCAGACCACATCTCTACGGTCTGGTGCATGGAGGAGACTTCGGGCGGATCGGGCAGCAGCGGCGCGCTGCTCGACTCGCTGGGTGCCGCGCTCGAGGCCATTCAGGCGGCGGAAGCCGGCGTCCTGGTTGCCCTTGACGCCGAGCTCCTCGAAGCCTGTCGTCGCATCGTCGGTCTCTCCTCCGCCCTCGACGTGATCCGGGCGAGGGTAGTGAGCGAGGTCGCCGCGCGAGGGGTGCCGGAGCGAGCCAACTGCCGCTCGACAGCGTCGTTCCTCGCGCAACTCCTGCGTGAGTCGCAGGCCCACGCCCGCGGAGTCGTCACGAACGCCGAGCACCACCTCGCCGTTCCCGCTGTCACGGCCGCTCTCCGGAAGGGGCAGATCAGCCCTCGGGCCGGCGCCGTCGCCGGGCGCGAGCTGAGCGGTATTCGTGCGATGCCCGAGGTGGACCAGGCGACCTACGAGGAGGCTGAAGAGCTCGCTCTCGACCTCGCGCGCACCCTCGACCCCATCTCCCTCGCGCGGGCGCTGGCCCACCTGCGCGAGACGCTCACGCGGCGACCCGATGTCGACGACGAAGGCGAGCGGCAACGAGTGCTCGACCAGGAGCGAGCGGCGTTGTCCACGCGCTGGCTGCACATCAACACGACGACGGGGGCGCTCCGCGGCAAGCTCACTCCCATCGCCGCGCAGGCGTTGGCCGCCGCACTCGACTCCCTCGCTGCCCAGCAGGACCTTCCGCTCCCGCCCGAGGTCCTTGCCCTGGCCAGCAAGTTCGGCGCCACAGTCTGGTGCGATCACGAGGAGGACTGCCCTGCCGATGAGGTCGGCTGCGACGCTGCCGAAGGACGTGTCCCTGCCGGCGTCCCCACCGGCGCTGGCGTTCCCACCGGAGGACGTGTCCCTACCGGTTCTGTCGCGGACGAAGCTGAGGCCTTCCTCTCCCCCTGCCGCTGCCCGTGGCGGATCCAGTGGCCCGACGCCACCCCTCCCGCCGACCTGCCGCCCGAGCTGGCCCCGTGGCTGGCTGAGCAGGGCCGCCAGCACGAGCAGAGCCACCAGCACGAGCAGGGCCATCAGCACGAGCAGAGCCATCAGCACGAGCAGGGACAGGAGCAGCAAACGGGCCATCAGCACGACAGGGACGCCACGGACGGTCCCTCCTCCGCCGGTGCCGGGGAGGTGCCGATGTGGAAGCGGAGCCGGACGCAGTCGCTCGCGGACGCACTCGGCGACCTCGCACACCGAGCTCTCACCACGCGGAGCCTGCCCGCCCAGGATGCCGCTAGCCCGCACCTCATGCTGCTCACGACCCCCGACCAGCTGGACGGACCGCTCCCCCGGAGGCCAGTGGTCAGATGGGACGCCCGCTAGCCCTGGCGAGGTTGCGACGGTCCTGTGCGACGCCGTCGTGACACCGATCGTTGTCGACACCCGCGGCCGCCCGCTAGCGGTCGGCCAGGAACAGAAGTGCTGGCCCCGCTGGATGCGACGCGCCGTGGCCGTCCGGGACCGTGGCTGCGCCTTCCCCGGCTGCTCTGCCAGTCCGCGCCTCTGCCACGTCCACCACATGCGGCACTACGCGGCCGGCGGCCCCACCGACGTCACCAATGGCTGCCTCCTCTGCCCCTTCCATCACTACCTCGTCCACAACCAGGGCTGGCTTGTGCGGTTGTCCCAGCTCAACGGCCGCCCCGAGTTCGTCCCGCCGGAATGGCTGGGAGGGGTACAGGCACCCCAACAGCACCTGCGCTTCCGCCTACCGGACCCACTGCTCCGCCGTTCGCGTCCTCCTGCGTCCCCCCGTGCGTCAGCGTCACCATCCAGCGGGGCGCGACAGGCCGAGCGTCCTGAACCCCCTCCCGGGCACTCTCGCCAACGCCCTCGCGCCAGTGGGACGCGGCACCAAGGGGAGCGGCACCGGCCACCGGCAGTTGCGTTCGTCTCCCGACACTCACTGACCTCCCTGAGACGGGTCCCGCGTCGCGGCCGGGAGCGCAGCCGGCCTCGCTCGCGGGAGAGTTCGGACCTCGACAGAGGCGAGGCCGAGGGTCTGTAACGATGGAAGGGTGAGTCAGGTGACCAGCAGCCCGACGCTGCGCCGTACGGGCCTAGGCATCGCCGCGGGTGCCGTCGCTGCTGCTGGCTGCGTCACCTACGCGGCCGTCTTCGAGGTCCGCTCGTACCGACTTCGACAGGTCACGGTGCCGGTCCTCGCTCATGGCGCCGCACCCATCCGCGTCCTGCACCTGTCAGACCTGCATCTCACGCCAGCGCAGCGAGACAAGGTCGCCTGGGTGCGGGCCCTCGTCGAGCTGGACCCTGACCTCATCGTCAACACGGGCGACAACCTCGCCCACCCCGACGCGGTGCCCGTCGTGCTCGATGCGCTCGAGCCACTCCTCAACCGCCCCGGCGTCTTCGTAAGGGGGTCCAACGACTACTGGGCGCCGACGTTCAAGAACCCGGCCCGCTACCTGCTGCCGGACACCGGTCGCAGAGTGCACGGGCAGATGCTGCCGTGGCGCGACCTGAGTGCTGGGCTGGCTGCCGGGGGATGGCTCGACCTGGACAACGCCGCGGGCGACCTGACGCTGCGAGATGGCCGCCGGGCGACGTTCGTCGGCACCGACGACCCCCATATCCGCAGGGACCGCTACGCCTCCGTCGCGCACTCGCCGTCGGATGCAGACGTGCAGATGGCTGTCACGCACGCGCCCTACCGCCGGGTGCTGGACAGCTTCGTGGCGGACGGGTGGCCGCTGATCCTCGCGGGCCACACCCACGGCGGCCAGCTGTGCGTCCCCGGCTTCGGAGCCCTGGTGACCAACTGCGACCTCGACCGCCGCCGCGTCAAGGGCTTGCACCGGTACGGCGACGCGTGGCTGCACGTCTCGGCCGGCCTCGGGACGAGCCCCTTCGCACCGGTCCGCTTCGCCTGCCCCCCAGAGGCGACCCTGCTGACGCTCGTTCCTTCCACGGAGGTTCCCTGACCGTCCCTCCGCGACGGCTCTCCGAGGTGACCAACGATGCCGGGCGAGAGCGGCACGCGGACTCGGCTAGACTGGCCGCGTCACGGGGTGTGGCGCAGCTTGGTAGCGCGCTTCGTTCGGGACGAAGAGGTCGTGGGTTCAAATCCCGCCACCCCGACGTGAGGCAAGGGCCGGTCCTTCTCGGGCCGGCCCTTGCGCTGTCTCCCGCTGTCGGTCCCGCTGTCGGTCCTACTGTCTGTTTCGCTGTCCGTCCCGCTGTCTCCGGCAGTCGAATGTGCGCCAGAAGTGGTCGAGTCTCGGGGTAGCCGTGCCGATCACGTCGACATGCCGAGCTCCGCGAAACGCGGCGTGATCGCCGCGGCGCGGATTCGACGTGCCCGGGTGACGACGCGCCTCACGTCGTGGCCTGCGCTCGCCGCAATGCTGATCGCCCTCGTCAGCACGCTGGCGCTCGGAGTGCGGAGCTACCAGGCCAACCTCACGGGGCGTGCCGTCTCCGAGCTCGTCACCACCGGTCGCCTCGTGGCCTCGCT
>JBQCDV010000136.1:0-12147 GCA_051960855.1 Actinomycetales bacterium | reverse complement strand
GACTTCTCGCTGGTGAAGTTCAAGAAGCTCGTCGGCGGCGGCTCGATGCAGATCGTCAACCAGACGATCCCGCGGGCGCTGCGCAAGCTGGGCTACCAGGAGGAGCAGGTCGAGGCGATCGTCGAGTACATCGCCGCCAACGGCCACGTCGTCGACGCCCCGGGTCTCCGTCCCGAGCACTACGAGATCTTCGACACCGCAGTGGGGGAGCGGGCCATCAGCCCGATGGGCCACGCCAAGATGATGGCTGCGGTCCAGCCCTTCATCTCCGGTGCGATCTCCAAGACGATCAACATGCCGTCGACCGCGACCGTCGAGGACGTCGCCGACGTCTACCTGCAGGGCTGGAAGCTCGGCCTCAAGGCTCTCGCGATCTACCGCGACAGCTCCAAGGTCGGCCAGCCGCTGTCGGACGCGAAGGACAAGTCCGGCGACAAGGAGACCGAGCGCGTCGTCGAGACGGTCGTGGAGTACCGCCCGACCCGCAAGCGGCTGCCCAAGAAGCGCCCGGCGCAGATGACCAGCTTCGCCGTCGGTGGTGCCGAGGGCTACATGACCGCCTCGTCCTACCCGGACGATGGTCTCGGCGAGATCTTCCTGAAGATGTCGAAGCAGGGCTCGACCCTCGCCGGTGTGATGGACGCCTTCTCGATCGCGATCTCGATCGGTCTGCAGTACGGCGTGCCGCTGGAGACCTTCGTCTCGAAGTTCGTCAACATGCGCTTCGAGCCGGCCGGTCTCACCGACGACCCCGACGTCCGGATGGCGCAGTCGATCATGGACTACGTCTTCCGTCGCCTGGCACTGGACCACCTGCCCTTCGACACCCGCGCGGCCTACGGCATCTACTCCGCCGAGGAGCGGGCGCGTCAGCTCGAGACCGGCTCCTACGAGGCTGTCTCGGCGGATGACGACGACGTCGAGGAGGAGCTGGAGACGCTGGCCCAGTCGGCCCCGGTCGCCCAGCCGGCGCCGAAGGAGTCGCCTGTCGCCAAGGCAGCACCTACGAACGTCGGATCGTCGGCTGAGCTCATCGAGGCCCTGACTGGGCAGGCGAACGACGCGCCGATCTGCATGACCTGTGGCGTCAAGATGCGGCCCGCGGGCTCGTGCTTCGTGTGCGAGGGGTGCGGGAGCACCAGCGGCTGCAGCTGATGATCGCAGCCGCCAGACCAGTCAGCGTGTTCAGCTGATTGAGATCGTTAGGGCCGGCCCGGCACTCAACCGAGTGCTGGGCCGGCTGCGTTCTCGCCCTCCCCGCGATGCGAGCGGGGTCTGGCTAAATGAGCGACTGTTTGGTGTCCCGGCCTCGCGCTGGCAGATGGCATCAAGGCTTCTGCGGAGCCCGACCGAAGTGTTCCTCGGCAGAAAAGCGCACCTCCGCTTCTCTCAGCTTCTGACTCGCTGCACTGGCAAGGTCGACGCTGAGTACGTCGGCGAGTCGGACCAGGTACAGCAGGACATCGGACAACTCCTCCGCCACGCGCGTCGCGAGGGGCTCCGCCAGGAGCTGGTCTCGAGCTTGTTCCGCGGGCAACCACTGCAGCAGTTCGGCGACCTCGCCGACCTCCCCGGTGAGGGCGAGCGCGAGCGATTTTGGATCATGGAAGCGCCCCCAATCGCGTTCCTCAGTGAACCGCCGCATGCCGTCTCGAAGTTCCGTCAGATCGCTCATGTTCCGACCCTGCCAGATCCACCCATCTGTCAGTGGTCGCCCCTAGAGTGCTGGTTGGAAGAGCGGCCCGACGGGCTTCCTCGCCACAGCGCCAGGACATGCCCCCACCCGCACGGTTCTTTCGTGCTGCCTGGGGGCAATGTTCATGGCGCTCGTGCGTCAGTCCGCGACCGGTCTCGCCACTGACGACGGGGAGAGCATCGCGGAGCGGCTTCTGGAACAGATGCTGCATCGGCATGCACGGCGGCCGTCTCCTTCGGAGGTCCGGTCGTGGAATCGAAGCATCCCTGTCCTCGCTCAGGAGCTGGTGGCCGCGGGTCTTGGATCCGTCGAGATCATGCTGGAGCACCAGCTGCCACTCACCAGCAAGCGCGTCGATGCCGTCCTTGCTGGCTACCACCCTCGTACAGGTGACCCGTCCTATGTGGTGGTCGAGCTCAAGCAGTGGAGTGATGCGGAGCTTTTCGAGGACCAGACAGAGTTGGTAGAGGTTCCGGCTTACGGTCACCGGCCAGTGCTCCACCCTGTCTCTCAGGTGCAGGGCTACTGCGAGTACATGTTGGACTTCATTCCAGGCTTGGCGGACCAGCGCGATCCGGTCCGAGGTCTTGCGTTCCTACACAACGCGACGGCGGCCACGGTCGGCCCTCTGTGGGAGCTCGAACCCACGAAGCTGGGTCGGATGGTCACGGGTGACCGCCGAGCGCAGTTGCATGAGTTTCTGCTGAGCCGGTTCGACCCAGTGCGACCGGGCGTGCAAGCGGCGGACGAACTTCAATCGATGCGCGTCGGCCCCAGCAGGCAGCTCTTGGCGGTCGCCGCTGAGGAGATCAAGAACCGAGAGCAGTTCACCCTCATCGCAGAGCAGCGAGAGGCGTACCTCTCAGTTCTTCAGGCAGTCGAGCGCTCCCGTCGCGGTGATCGCAAGCGGGTGATCATCGTCAGTGGAGGACCGGGCTCCGGGAAGAGCGTTATCGCGCTCTCTCTGCTTGGTGAACTGGCGCGGCAGGGGCGGTCGGTCATACATGCAACGGGATCTCGGTCGTTCACGCAGACGATGCGTAACGTCGCCGGTCGCGGGTCGACACGAGTGAAGGGGCTGTTCAAGTACTTTAATCAGTTCATGGAGGCCGACAAGAACGGCCTCGACGTGCTGATTTGCGACGAAGCGCACCGCATTCGTGAGACGTCAGTGGATCGCTACACCAAGTCGTATCTGCGCACCGGTCGCCCGCAGATTGACGAGCTCATTGACGCTGCTCGAGTGCCGGTATTCCTTCTCGACGAGCACCAGGTGGTGCGGCCCGGGGAGCTGGGGTCAGTTGAGCAGATAACCGCCTACGCCGCCGAACGAGGTCACGAGGTTCTTCATGTCCGGCTCGACGAACAGTTCCGCTGCGGCGGGTCTGAGGCCTACCTTGATTGGGTGCAGCGATTACTTGGGCTGACGGAGGGCGGGCCACTTCCCTGGGAGGCGGATCCCAATTTCGCCGTCGAGGTCGTCCCGTCTCCCGAGGCGATGACTTCCGACCTGGTGGCCAAGCGATCGGGTGGTTACGGCGCTCGAATCACCGCAGGCTATTGCTGGCCCTGGAGCGATCCGAGAAAGGACGGGACGCTCGTCCCTGACGTCGTAATTGGGTCGTGGTCTCGGCCCTGGAACGTGAAGGGCGATCGGGCGATCGGCGGAGCCCCGCCCGCCGCCCTCTGGGCTAGCGATCCTGCAGGCTTCGGACAGGTCGGCTGCGTCTACACCGCGCAAGGCTTCGAGTACGACTGGAACGGCGTCATTCTCGGCCCAGACCTTGTATGGCGTCGTGATCACTGGGAGAGCCGCCGCGCCGAGAATCGTGACCCTGACTTCCGTAGCACCAAGCGAGTGTCGGACGCGGAGTTCGACACGCTCGTCCGCAACGTCTACAAGGTGCTGCTCACTCGTGGCATGGTCGGGACTCTCATCTACTCCACCGACGCAGAGACGCAGGCGTTCCTGCAGGGGCTTGTGACGTAGCGACTTGGCAGTGGCGATCAAGGATTGCTAGCCCCGCATCCATGACGCTCACTGTGCTCGTGACGGCCGGCTCAACGCCTTCGACACGTTTGCGGTGCACGTTCGGCGTGACGCAACTCTGAGCTAGGTGCTGCAAGGACTTCGGGGCGCCGCTGCATGGCCAACGAACCAGCCACGCATCGCGGTCGCTGGCGCCGCCGCGGCGGGGGCGACCTGCCAGATTCGTCACGGCGCACCTCCCTGCCGATGAGGATGTGGGAAGCTCACGCCTGTGCGGGACCGCGGGCTGCAGTACGACACCGACTTCCGATCTGCCGCGCTCGCGTACGTGCAGACTCTGGCGGAGCAGAGCGGTGGAGTCGTGACACGGCGACAGCTCGAAGACTTCCATTTTCAAGGCGAGCGCATCACCCTAATCGACCAGGGCCGTGGCGTCCGGAATCCGGCGCAACTGCCGGCGACGATCACAATCCTGAGTACCAAGGGGTCGCACTACAAAGATGAGACCGGTCCGGACGGGCTGCTACGTTACGACTTCCCCCCGGGCGACCCGGATCGGGGAGACAACACGAAGCTGCGCCGGGCTGCGGAGTTGCGGCTGCCATTGATTTGGCTGCACGAAGTCGTTCCTGCGACCTTCGCTCCGGTCATGCCGGTCTTTTTGGCCGTAGAGGAGCGGGAGCACCGCCGGTACGTCGTAGCGATTAATGAGGATCAACTCGCCATGGTGGCTGGCCTCATTGCATCCGGTTCTGTCGTAGAACGCCGTTACGCAGAGCGCTTGAGCCGACAGCGCCTTCATCAGCCAATATTCCGAGGCGGAGTAATGTTGGCATATCGAGGGCAGTGCGCAATATGCGCGCTGCGTCATCGGGAGCTCCTCGACGCTGCGCACATCATTGCTGACGGACAGCCGGGTGGAGAGCCCGTCGTGAGCAACGGTTTGAGTCTTTGCAAGATTCACCATGCCGCGTACGACCGCAACATCCTTGGCGTCAGCCCCGACCTCGTGGTGCACATCAACTCCCGTGTCTTGGAGGAGACAGACGGCCCGATGCTCCGCCACGGACTACAGGACTTTCATAGACAACCGCTTCGCGTTCTTCCCACCAAGAGTGCGCAGAAGCCAGACCGGGACCGACTAGACGTACGCTTCTCGGGCTTCAAGGCGGCGGGGTAAAGGCCACGTTAGCGTGGGTACCAATGGGTCTCACACAGCTCCGGAGGCGTGGAGGGTTCTGGGGTAAGTTCTTCGCCCCCTGCCTCTCGGGGACTGGCCGTCGCCGTCGCCGCTTCGCTCCTCCAGTGAGGGGTGGCCCTCGGTCCCGGCCCGGGCTTCGCACTGCTGCCGGTCGACGTCGCTGGCGAGCGCCCCACCTTCTTCAGCCCAGGAACCACCAATTCCTCAACGTGTCCCGCGGTCAGCTACTCGCACCGTCTAGGGGATGCGCGACTTGACGCCCGGTAGGTGGACGTTCCGGCCCGACGCGACTGGGCGCAGAGCGCGCCGGGCGACGCTGGATCAGAGCTGCGTCGGTCGAGCCGAAAGACGCGCTCCTGGCTCAGGCCCGTCGGTTGAGGGGTGTGCCACCGCTTCCGGGGAGCGCGGCTCCTGTCCCCGCTAACGTTGCTCAACGGGTGGTTGCATGCTCGACGCAGGTCCGTGCGGTCGGTCGGGCCTCGAGCCGCCCTGTCGGGATCGGCTCCCTGCACACCTCGCAGATCCCGTACGCCCCTTGCTCGAGCCGAGTGACGGCCGCGGCGGTGTTTGCGAGCTGGTCGCGGACGGCGAGGATGAGTGCGGAGAGCTGGGCGCGTTCGTAAGCGATCGTCTGGCCTTCCGGGTCGTGCTCGTCGTCGACGTTGGAGTCCGCGGACGCGGCGACCATCGACTCCAGGTCCGCCTCCAGGCCCTCGAGGCGCGCGGTCAGGTCGGCGTGCTGACCGCGCAGAACGTCCGCGATGACGTCATGGTCCAGGCCATCACCGTGAGTGGTGTCTGGGACATCAGCGGCCATGGGTCCAGGATCCTCCACCTCGGGGACCGACCTGGTCGCTGCGAGCGCCCCTGTTTGACGTCGCCCTTCGGTGGGGGACAGAAGTGATCATGGGCGGTGTCGAAGATGCCTGGTTCCTGACTCCTGGTGAGCGGGGGAACCGAGCGACTGACATCGACAGGCGCCGAGGCGACGACCGGGCGTGGACCGAGGGCAACCTGGTGGTGCCGCTGGTCCACGGGGCGACGTACTTCAAGCGGCTGTTCGAGGAGCTCTGCGACCTCAAGGACGGGGACCGCGTTTACTTCACGGACTGGCGGGGCGACTCGGACGAGCGGCTGCTGGAGGACGGGCACACGGTCGGTCAGGTGCTGTGCGACCTGGTCAAGCGCAGGGTCGACGTCCGGGGCTTGCTGTGGCGGTCGCACTCGGACCGCATGACCTTCAGCGCGCAGGAGAACCAGCGGCTGGGGGAGCAGCTGAACGCAGCGGGGGGCGAGACGCTACTAGACCAGCGCGTGCGCAGGGGCGGGTCGCACCACGCTAAGACGTTCGTGATCCGTCATCCGGACAAGCCGCAGGAGGACCTCGCGTTCGTCGGCGGGATCGATCTGTGCCACGGGCGCCGGGACAACGCCCGCCATCACGGGGACCCCCAGCAGCAGCCGATGGATCGCCGGTACCGGCCGCGGGCGCCATGGCATGACGCGGCGTTGGAGCTGCGGGGACCGGCGGTGGGGGATGTGCTGGCGTCTTTCGTGGAGCGGTGGGACGACCCGCACCCGCTGGACCGGCGCACGCCATACCGGATGCTGGTGCAGCGGGCGGCGCGGATGCCGCGGCACCCGAAGCCGCTGCCCGAGCCGTTGCCGGAGCCGGGGAAGGCCGGGCCGCATGCGGTGCAGGTGCTGCGGACCTATGGGGCGAAGAAGCCGGGGTACCCCTTCGCGCCGCTGGGGGAGCGCAGCATCGCGCGGGCGTATGAGAAGGCGTTCGCGCGGGCGCGGTCGCTGATCTACGTCGAGGACCAGTACCTGTGGTCGGACCTGGTGGCGAGGGGGCTGGCCGACGCGCTGCGGCGGTCGCCGGAGCTGCAGGTGGTCGTGGTGGTGCCGCGCTACCCGGACGCGGATGGGCGCTTTAGTGGGCCGCCGAACCGGATCGGGCAGCTGACGGCGATGCGGCGGCTGCAGGAGGCGGCGCCGGACCGGGTGGGGGTCTTCGATCTGGAGAACGCCGCCGGGACGCCTATCTACGTGCACGCGAAGGTGTGCATCATCGACGACGTCTGGTTCACGATCGGGTCGGACAACTTCAACCGGCGCTCGTGGACTCATGACACCGAGCTGACGTGCGCGATCATCGACAGCACGTTGGACGAGCGGGAGCCGCGGGACCCGGCCGGGACCGGTGAGGGGGCGCGGAAGCTGGCACGGGACCTGCGGCTGCAGCTGTGGGCCGAGCACCTCGGTCGGGACGTCAACGATCCGGAGCTGGTGGACCCGCGGCGGGCGTTGGAGCTCTTCCAAAGTGCTGCCGATGCCTTGGATGTGTGGCACGCCGGCGGCCGGCGTGGGGCGCGGCCGTCTGGGCAGGTGCGGGTGCACCGGCCGGACCCGGTGTCGCGGTGCCAGGCGGTGTGGGCGGAGCCGATGTACCGGCTGGTGTTCGACCCGGACGGGCGGCCGCTGCGGGAGCGGCTCGTCAGTCGCCGGGCAAAGGGTCCGGCGTGAGGAGGCAAAGTTGAATCACTTCGTTAGGACGCTCGGTGGGCAGCATCTTGTGATCACCCGAATCGCGCGTAACCGAGGCAAACGGGTGTCCAAAGAGACTTGTGGGCGTCTGGCCATGGAGGTGGGCGCGAGTTCAGCTGAACCCGGGGCGGTTCACCTGGTCGTTGCCGGTGAGAAGCACGACGACCACCGCGCTTGACGCCGTGGATACTTAGTCGCGTGGCTGAGCGGACCGTCAACTCGCGCCAACTTGAAGTGCTTGAGTGGGTCGCTGCGGGCTGCCCCGAGGGCGTCATGACCGGCACGACGTTCAAGACGACAGCGCTCGCCTTACAGAACCGGCGTCTGGTGACGGTGAGCCGTAAGGGCGGCGTCTGGAAGGCTGCCGCGACTGACGCGGGCCGCTACTTCGTCGCGAACGGGTCCTATCCCGACGGGCACTGGACCGTCGCCACGAATGGTCGGGTCGGCGCGCTCCCATCAAAGGCACCGGAACGTGAACCAAAGCGCGAACGCCCCGTGTCCGGGCTTCGACCGGTCGACCAGATGCTCGCCGACATCGCAGCCGCAGGTGGAACCCTGCAGGTGACCGACGGCGCGGGCTACTACGAGGGACTCGTGGCATCGGCCACCCGGTACGGAAAGGTCCCCGACGGGAAGATCCTGCAAATCGTATCCGGGCGACGCTTTGGCGAGAAGACCCTGCGTCTCGCCGACCAACCCGCGTGGATGACCGCCGAACTCGCCCCCATGCCAGTCGGCGACCGTCTCCTCAAGCCGCACCCCGCCGTGGTCACTCTGCGCGACGACCGAGACCACCGCCTCCGCTTCAAGCGCCTCGTCCGGCAGCGCGCCCTCCTTCTCCTCAACGCCCTCGCGAAGGCAGCGTCCGAGCGCGGGTACACGGTCACCTGCCCGTCGTGGGACCGACATCAGCGCAAAGCACCCGCCGACTTGCTCATCCACATCCACGGACACCCGCACGCCCTCCATGTCGCCGAGGACACCGACAAGATGCCCCACGAGGCCACGGCACAAGAACTTCGCAACCACGAACGCTGGCACTCCCGCATCCCGAAGTACGACAAGGTGCCGTCCGGGCGGCTAATTGTCACCATCAACGGCGGTATCCCGGTCCGTCAGTCCGCCTTCGCGGACACCAAGACAATCAATCTCGGCGACCGACTGCCAGTCCTACTCCAAGAACTTGAACTGCGGGCCGCGGACAGCGAGCAGCGCCGCCTCCAGGCCGAACAGGAAGCCGCCGAGCGCCGCCGCCGATGGGAGCAGATTCGCGCCGACGCCGTCGTTGCGCTCCGGGAACACCACCGGGCCGTGCTGCTGACCGAACAGGCCGACCAATGGCGGCAAGCGCGGGCGCTAACGGAATACGTTGAGGCCATGGCGACTCACATCGCCAGCCTCGACGGCGAGGAGAAGACCAACGCCGACGAGTGGCTCACCTGGGCGCGGGAACACCTAGCCGCGTGCGACCCGCTCAGCCGACCGCTCGCCATCCCACCGGAACCGCAGGTCACACCCGAAGCGCTCAAGCCCTTCATGAAGGGTCACTCACCCTATGAACCCGACCGCGCCTTCGGCTGGTAATCATCGGCGGTGACATCCAAGGGGGACCGGCTCCGAAGGTATCGCGAGCATGCACGGAGCCGCCGGGCATCAAGCGATTGTCGGTGGTGCCCGATACAACCCAGCGCAGGAGGTGGGGTCGAGATGCCTTTGTCAGGACTGGTCGACGGGGACCGCGTGGTCAGCAGCCTGCTCACCGATGAGGAGTGGGCTGCCCTCAAGGAAGACGCACGGGCCAAGCGTCGCGCCATCACGATGCCGTGCGGTTGGCCGGGACTCGCTAAGACCAGCAAACTCGGTACCGCCCACTTCGCTCACAAGCCCGGCGGCGACGGGTGCAGCGCGGGGGAGACCGCCCAACACCTCCTTGCCAAGGCGATCATCGTCGACGCCATCATTGCTGCCGGATGGGAAGCCGAACCCGAAGCCCGCGGCATCGGGTGGATCGCGGACGTCATGGCCACCCGAGGAAATATTCGAGTCGCCTTCGAAGTCCAGTGGAGCAACCAGGCGCTCGACGAGTACCGCCAGCGCCAACAGCGCTACCGCGACGCAGGCATCGCCTCGACCGCTTGGTTCGCGAGACACGTCGACCATTTGCCTGCCGCCGACAAGGCACTCCCGGTCTTCGGGCTCACCATCAGCGACGAGGGTGAAGCCACCGTCCACATCAACGGAACCAGACTACCTCTGTTCGAAGCGGTGGAGCGGCTGTTGACCGGCCGACTCCAGCACCGCGACTACTACGCCGACGGACAGCCAGCCATGGCCCTCGTCGAAGGTGCCGCGATGGACTGCTACCGGTGCAAGAAGGACTTCGGCGTTTGGTACGTAACCGAGATCAAGGTGCGCGGACGGTGTGGTGCCGAGGGAACTCGGGGTCGAGGCGTCGGCACGTTCCCCGAGAGGCGACCAGAGACCGAACCCGACGTCCGAGCCGCGGGAGAGCGGCTCGCCCAGTCGATGGGAGTGACCCCGGCCCGCCTCGGACGCCGGTACACCAAGGCCAGCGAGACGCACTACATGGCCTTCATCTGCCCCCACTGCAACGCCACGTGCGGCGAGATGTTCGTCGCCAACGAGTTTGGCTACGGCTCTGAGCACGAGACGGAAGCAACACTGCCCGCAACCGCCGTCCACCACCCGCACTGGTGCATGGCCGGAGACAACGGTGCGTGTGCCGTGCCACCTCCCAGCATCATCAAGGAACTCTCCGACGCCGACGACGCCGACACGGGCTGGAACGGCGCGGCGGTCCTAGTGACGCCGGTCGGCGTTCTAGGCGGCATCAGCGTGCACCAAGCCGTCAGCCGCATGTTTGGCGACTACTGAACTTGTCGGCGCGTGTGCGGCGCGCCTCGCACACTCGGGGGGGTGTAGCAGGGCTACGGCATGTCGACGAGTCCGCAGGCCCTCTGCGCCGGCAGCGTGAGCCAACCCAGCTCCCACGGGTCCTCGCCACTGTAGGAGTACGAGCCCGGCGCCTTCGGGTCCTGGTCGCCGTTCGGCTGCAGACTGAGCGTGGAGTCGAGCACTGGCCCGGACACGTCCAGCCGCAGCGACGCGCCATCGCGTGGGATCGCCTGGCAGTTCGTCACCGTCATCGCGACGTTCAGCTGCAGCTGATGCCCCGGAGCGATAGCCGCCTTCCAGTCCCCAGCCGGCGTTGCGGCGATCGACTTGACCCGCACCCACGAAGCGGGGACGTGCACGTCGCGCAGACGGACGGGACGGACTCCGTCGTTCGTGATTGTGAGGTAGGCGGTTACCCGGGAGCTGCCGGCAGGGGCGTCCCAGCCGTTGCTCTGCACCGAGATCCGCGGCACGACCACGCCGAGCTGCACCAGCGCCAACACCGCGAGACCCAGTGCGAGCAGGCCGGCGAGGCCGCCGACGACGCGGCTGCGGGGGAGTCGCCGCTGCGGCAGCTGCGCCCAGACCTCGTCGCGCACCAGCGGTCCCGTCATCGTCATCCGTCAACCTTCTGTCGCTCGCACCCTTGACTGAATGACTCAGATCATTGCTACATTGCCTCGCGTCGTCAAGGGGATTGGGGAGGCCGGGATGTCGAGCAGGCTGCTGGTGCTGCCGGTGGTGGCGCTGCTTATCGTCGGTCTGACGCTACAGGGGCTGTGGCGTTCGCTCGGGCCGGTGCGGCGCGAGGAGGTCGAAGTCTTCGCCGCCCAAACCGGCCTCGAGGTCACGCCCCGCAACGGCCGACTGGTGCTCGACGCGCTGGCCCGCACCCGGCTGTGGCGCGTGCTCGGCGTGTCCGTCGCGCTGGTCGCGGTCGTCGCCGCCACCGTCGTGCAGGTGCTGCGCGAAGGCCAGCTCACCGTCGGCCTGCTGACTCTGCTGTGGGTGCTGGTCGGGCACTTCCTCGCCGCCATCTGCGCCGAGCTGCTCACCGCCCGCCGCAACGCCGCCGGCGCCGTCCGCACCGCCTCGCTGCGCCCGCGCGAGCTCACCTCCTACGTCGGGCCGTGGGCGCTGCAGTGGCCGCCGCTGCTCGGCATCGTCGGTGCCGTCGCGGCGCTGCTTGCGCCTGTCGTCGGTGGTCCCGTCCTGACGAACGCCGCTGCCGGTGGTGGCGCGTTCCTTGCCTGGTTGCTCACCGTCTGGGCGACGCGTTACGTGCTGCAGCGCCCACAGCCCGAGCAGGCGCCGGACCTGCAGGCGGCTGACAACGCCGTTCGGTCCCGGAGCGTGCACGTCATCGCCGGCACGGGGGTCGGCATCGAGCTGTGGCTGGCATCGCTGGCAGTCGGTGGGGTGCTGCTGGAGCTGCTGACGCGGGTCGACCGTTCGCTCGGTGAGGCGCTGGCCGTGCCGGTGCTGCTGGTGACCGCGCTGGTGCTGCCGATCGTGGGATTCGTGTGGGGGCGCCGGCTCGCTCGCCGGCCCTTCGTGATGCCGGCGCCCCAGGTGGAGGCGTTGGCGTGATCCTGACCGTCGACACGGTGTCGCCGGTGCCGCCGTATGAACAGATCCGGGGGCAGATCGAGGCGATGGTCGCGGCCGGGTCGCTGGTGACGGGGGAGCGGCTGCCGCCGATCCGGCAGCTGGCCAACGACCTCGGCGTCGCGACCGGGACCGTGGCGCGCGCCTACACGGAGCTGGAGCGGCAGGGGCTCATCGCCTCGC
>JBQCDV010000135.1:0-9997 GCA_051960855.1 Actinomycetales bacterium | reverse complement strand
CGCGATAGACGAGCACAGGAGGCAGCGATGAGCCAGACAGGAGTCCCGCGACGGCGTTCGCGGGTCCTCGTCGGGGCCGACGGCAGCACCGGTGCTCTCGACGCGGTGGTGTGGGCAGCGCGCGAGGCCCAGCTCCATGACGCCCACCTCGACGTCGTGCACGTGGTCCGAGCTGTCCCGCTGCGGCGCGTGCCCGAGACGATCGGGGCGCCCCTGCCGTTGGCGTCGTCACCGGACGTGCCAACAGCCGCGGCTCCCGCACCGGCGGACGGCCGCTGGGAGGCCGCTCAGCTGATGCTGTCCGAGCTGGTCTCCGAGGTCGGCCTCCGCGTCCCCGGCGTCCGGGTCTCCGCTGCCGTCATCGAGGCGGACGACGTTGCCGACGCGCTGGTGGGCGAGGCGGCGCCCGGCCGGGAGGTCCGCATGGTGGTGACGGGCCGGCGCGGGATGGGCCACTGGGCGGAGGGCCTGCTGGGCTCCACCTCGCGTGCCGTCGCTACCGTCGCCCGCGTCCCGGTGGTCGTCCATCCCGGCGTGTCCATCGGCGCCGACGACCTCGATGCGGAGGCGCCGGTTGTCGTGGCGGTGGGGCCGGAGGACACCGCGGCCATGGGTTTCGCGATGGTCGAGGCCACCAAGCGTGGTGTCGACGTCATTGCCGTGCACGCGATGGGCGACGGACCCGGCGAGCGGCTCGAGCGAGTGCACGCGGGACTGCGCCTCATCGACGACGTCGCTGCGCTCTGGCGCGACGGCTTCCCCGAGGACCTGGTGCATCCCAAGGTCGTGCCGGGACCAGTCGTGCCGGCCGTTCTCGCGGCCGCCGCGAGCACCGGTGCCGGCCTGCTGGTCGTGGGGCGGGGGCGCGGAGCCGGAGGCCGCTCCGCGAGCCTCGGGGGCATCCCGGGGCTGGTGCTCGAGCACGCCGAGCTGCCCGTCGTGATCGTCCCCTGACGTTCGACGGGATCTCCCGGGACGTAGGTCCCGGCAACTCCGGTCCTTCGCCCCCATGGCGCGCAGCTCCGGAAGCTCGACAGTGGAGATGTCACGGATTTCCGCTCGTGGGAGCACCCACGCGGCACCTCTCGGAGGACCTCATGTCCCGCACCCAGCGCGCCGGCTCCGGCGCCAACCTGACTGCCGAGCGGTCAGGGCCGGCCGGCCTCATGCTGGCGATGGCGACCATCGGCTTCGCCCTGAACTTCTGGGCCTGGGCACTGCTCAGCCCCCTCGCGATGAAGCTGCACGACAGCCTGTCGCTGACCGCGTTCCAGCAGGCCCTCGTCGTCGCCGTCCCCGTCGTGGTCGGGTCCCTCGGCCGCATCCCGGTCGGCGCCCTCACTGACCGCTTCGGCGGCCGCGTGATGTTCCCGATCGTCTCGGCCGCGACCATCGTGCCTGTCCTCTTCCTGGGCCTGTGGGGTCACAGCTCGCTACCTGCGCTCCTCGTCGGCGGCTTCTTCCTCGGGATCGGAGGCACCTCCTTCGCCGTGGGCGTGCCCTTCGTCAACGCCTGGTTCAGCCCAGCGAAGCGCGGCACGGCGATCGGCGTCTTCGGGATGGGCATGGGAGGCACCGCGATCAGCGCACTCACCACGGTCCGCCTCGTCAAGGCCCACGGAATGGTCACCCCCTTTGCCATCACCGCGATCGCCCTTGCCGTCTACGCCGTCGTCGCCGCCCTGGTCCTGCGCGACGCTCCCGGACGCGCCGCACCGCAGGGGTCGACGCTGTCGCGGCTGGGCGGCACGGTGAAGCTGTCGATCACCTGGCAGGCCTCGGCGCTGTACGCCGTCGCCTTCGGCGGCTACGTCGCCTTCTCCGTCTACCTGCCGACCTACCTCAAGAACGCCTACGGCCTCGCGCAGGCCGACGCCGCCAACCGCATGGCCGGCTTCGTACTGCTCGCGGTCTTCATGCGCCCGGTCGGCGGCTGGCTGTCCGACCGCTTCCACCCGACGCGGGTGCTGGCCGTCGCCCTGACCGTCGTGGCGCTCGGTGCCATCGCCCAGGCCGCTACCCCGGGCCTCGCGCCCACCGGGACCGTCGCCTTCCTCTCGATGGCGGCTGCACTGGGTGCTGGCAGCGGAGCGGTCTTCGCCCTCGTCGCCCTACGCGCCCCGGCTGGGACGGTCGGCAGTGTCACCGGTGTCGTTGGCGCAGCGGGCGGCCTCGGCGGCTTCGTCCCGCCGCTGCTCATGGGGTCGCTGTACGGCAGCCACGGCTCCTACGCGATCGGTCTGGTCCTGCTGGCCGTCGTGGCCGCACTCGCCACGGGGTCCCAGGTCGTCGGCCTGCGCGGCCTGCGTTCGGCGCACTGAACCGTGGACCTGCTGACTCCCGAGTCAGCGAAACACTCGTGACAAGGAGCATCCGATGTGTGAGTACTGCGGCTGCCAGAGTGTCAGCATCATCGCCGACCTCACCGCTGAGCACGACGTCGTCGTCGACCTGCTCGGAGAGGCGCAGCGCGCCGCCGAGCGCCAGGACGTGGACCGGGCGGCCGACCTGGCCGCCCGCATCCTGGCCATCCTGACCCCGCACAGCGCGGTCGAGGAGAGCGGTGTCTTCCCCGCTCTCGCCGACGACTTCCCTGACCACGTGGCGCAGCTGACGGCCGAGCACGCCGCCATCGAGGCCGTCCTTGCCGAGCCCGCCGCGGACCCCGCCGGCTTCGACCGTCTCGGATGGCCACAGCGTCTCGTCGAGGCCGCAGAGGTCCTGCGCGCCCACATCCTCAAGGAGCAGGACGGCGTCTTCCCCGCCGCTCTCGCGACCCTCGACGCGGACGACTGGGCCCAGGCAGTAGCCGTGCGCCGCCGCGTCGGCAGCGGCCTGACCGCCAACGCCGCGATCTGAGCAACTGCTGCTCTGCCTCGTCAGACGAGGCCAGCACGTCCCGGAAAACACGGGACGTTCGCGGCTGCCGACGGGACCTTCGGCCCCCCAAAACTCCGTCCGCCGCCGCAGAGGATGGCTGTAGTCCGACCGCACCTGCAGTGCTCACGGGCAGCCCAGCGATACACCGCACCACCCACAGACGGGAGCTCGTCCCCCATGCGTGAGCCCAGCAGCGCCGTTCCGGCCGATCGTGCCCGGAACGCCGACCAGCCCGAGCGGCACGGCAACGGCCAGCCAAGGAACGACGCCGTTCCCGGTGCAGGTGCGTTGCTGGCCGCGCGTCGCTTCCTCACGAAGGAGACGACCGGCGACCACGGCCGGACGCTGCACCAGGTCGACTCCAACGCGTGGGACAGCTTCTACCGTGACCGCTGGAGCTACGACACCGTCGTCCGCTCCACGCACGGCGTCAACTGCACCGGGTCGTGCAGCTGGAACGTCTTCGTCAAGGACGGCCTCATCACGTGGGAGCACCAGGCGACCGACTACCCGGCGGTCGGCGACGAGAGCCCCGATTACGAGCCCCGCGGCTGCCCGCGTGGTGCGTCGTTCTCCTGGTACGAGTACTCGCCCTCCCGGGTCCGGCACCCCTACGTGCGGGGCGTGCTGGCGGAGATGTTCCGCGACGGGCTCGCGCGGCTCGGCGACCCGGTGCTCGCGTGGGCTGAGATCGTCGAGACACCGCTGAAGGCCACGGCCTACAAGAGCGCCCGCGGTCGCGGCGGCTTCGTGCGGGTCACGTGGGACGAGGCCATCACGATGACGGCGGCCGCTCACGTCTACACGACCAAGACCTTCGGGCCTGACCGCGTCGTCGGCTTCTCGCCGATCCCTGCGATGTCGATGGCGTCGTTCGCTGCCGGCACCCGCTACCACGCCCTGCTCGGCGGGACCCTGCTCAGCTTCTACGACTGGTACGCCGACCTGCCGGTCGCGAGCCCGCAGGTGTGGGGCGACCAGACCGACGTGCCGGAGTCGGCCGACTGGTTCAACTCCACGTACCTGGTGATGTGGGGCTCCAACATCCCGGTGACGCGCACCCCGGACGCGCACTTCCTCGCCGAGGCCCGCTACCGCGGCACCAAGGTCGTCGCGGTCAGCCCGGACTACGCCGACAACGTGAAGTTCGCCGACGACTGGCTGGCCCCGCATCCCGGCACCGACGGCGCCCTCGCGATGGCCATGGGTCACGTCGTCCTCACGGAGTTCTTCCGCGACCGCGACGTCCCCTACTTCCGCGACTACGTCAGCCGCTACACCGACCTGCCTTTCCTCGTCACCCTGCGCGAGCTCGAGGACGGGACCTGGACGCCTGACGTCTTCCTCACCGCCGAGGACCTCGGTGACGAGCGCGCCGCCGCCGCGCACCGGCCCCTGGTGCTCGATGAGGCGACCGGCGAGCTCGTCGCCCCCAACGGCACTCTC
This sequence comes from Actinomycetales bacterium, assembly GCA_051960855.1. Lineage (GTDB taxonomy): Bacteria > Actinomycetota > Actinomycetes > JAJZTN01 > JAJZTN01 > JBQCDV01. The sequence continues at coordinate 5,671 of JBQCDV010000135.1, read as the reverse complement.
GCCGACCGCTGGACCGACGAGGGCAAGGGCCGCTGGAACCTCGACCTCGGCGACATCGTCCCGGCTCTCGGGCTGCTCGACGCCACCGACGAGGCCGTCGTCGTCAGCCTGCCGCGCTTCGACCTCGGCGAGACCGAGGGCGGAACGACGATGCGTCGCGGAGTGCCCGTCCGTCGGGTGGCGGGGCGCGTGGTCACCTCCGTCTTCGACCTGCTGATGGCGCAGTACGGCGTCGCTCGCGGCGAGCTCCCGGGGGACTGGCCCACCGGCTACGACGACGCCACGCAGCCCTACACGCCTGCGTGGCAGGAGGAGCTCACCTCCGTGCCGGCGAAGCTCGCCGCCCGCATCGGACGGGAGTTCGCGCGCAACGCCGAGCGCAGCAAGGGTCGCTCGCTCATCGCGATGGGCGCTGGAGCCAACCAGTGGTTCCACTCCGACATGACCTACCGCGCCTTCATCGCGCTGGTCACCCTCACGGGTTGCCAGGGCGTCAACGGCGGTGGCTGGGCGCACTACGTCGGGCAGGAGAAGGCCCGCCCCCTGACCGGTCAGCAGCACATGTCCTTCGGGCTGGACTGGCAGCGGCCGATGCGGCAGCAGGCGGCCACGCCGTTCTGGTACCTGCACACGGACCAGTGGCGCTACGAGCAGGTGCCAGCCGACGAGCTCGCCTCGCCCCTCGGGACGGGACGCCTGGCCGGCATGACCTTCGCCGACACCATCGCCGCCGCGCAGCGCCTGGGCTGGAGCCCCGGTCACCCGTCCTTCGACCGCAACCCGCTCGACCTCACCGACGAGGCGGCCGCGGCCGGCGTCCCCGTCGCGCAGCACATCGTCGCCGAGCTCACGGCCGGACGGCTGCACGCGGTCGCTGACGACCCCGACAACCCCGCCAACTTCCCCCGCTGCCTCACCCTGTGGCGCAACAACCTGCTCGGCTCGTCCGGTAAGGGCAACGAGTACTTCCTGCGGCACCTGCTCGGCGTCGACTCGCTCGCCAGCGCAGAGGAGTGCGGACCGGGGGAGCGTCCCCGCGACGTCGCCTGGCGGGAGCAGGCGCCGGTCGGCAAGCTCGACCTGCTGACCACGATCGACTTCCGCATGACCAACACCGGTCTGCACAGCGACATCGTGCTGCCGGCGGCGACCTGGTACGAGAAGCACGACATCTCCACCACGGACATGCACCCCTTCGTGCACGCCTTCAGCCCTGCGGTGCCACCGCCGTCGGACGCGCACACCGACTACGACGCCTTCCTCGCCCTCGCCGACAAGGTCAGCGAGCTCTCCGCCGTTCATCTCGGGGTGCGCCGCGACGTGCTCGCCGCACCGCTGATGCACGACACCGCCGACGAGCTCGCCACGCCCCACGGCCGCGTCCGCGACTGGCGCGGTGGCGAGTGCGAGCCGGTGCCGGGCGTCACCATGCCGCGTCTGGTGGAGATCGAGCGCGACTACACGCTGATCGGCGCGAAGATGCGTGCGGTCGGTCCGCTGCTGGACACGCTCGGCACGACGACCAAGGGCATCACCGTCGACGTCACGGCCGAGCTGGAGTACCTGCGTCACCAGAACGGCGTTGTCGGCGAGGGACCCTTCGCGGGACGGCCGTCATTGGAGACCGCGGACCGCATGTGCGAGGCCATCCTCGCGCTGTCCGGCACCAGCAACGGTCGTGTGGCGGTCGAGGGCTTCCGTCGCCTGGAGGAGCGCACCGGCCAGGCCTTCGTGGACCTGGTCGAGGGCCACGAGGACCACCACATCAGCTACGAGGACACGCAGCGGTCGCCGCAGCCGGTCGTGACGAGCCCCGAGTGGTCCGGCTCCGAGAAGGGCGGCCGCCGCTACTCCCCCTTCACGATCAACGTCGAGCGGCGCAAGCCGTGGCACACGCTGACCGGGCGGCAGCACTTCTTCGTGGAGCATGACTGGATGGCGGAGCTCGGCGAGCAGCTGCCCGGGTACCGGCCCCCGCTCGACACCGCACGCCACTTCGGCAAGCCGGGGGAGCGGATGGGCGACGGCCTCGCCGTGCGTTTCCTGACGCCGCACGCCAAGTGGTCGATCCATTCGATGTACCACGACAACGAGCTGATGCTCGCGCTGTCCCGCGGCGGTCCGGTCATCTGGATGAGCGTCGAGGACGCCGCTGTCATCGGTGTCGCGGACAACGACTGGGTCGAGGCGCACAACCGCAACGGCGTCGTGGTCGCTCGTGCCGTCGTGTCTCCGCGCATGCCGGCCGGGACGGTCTACCAGTACCACTCGCCGGAGCGGACCGTGAACGTCCCGAAGGCGGAGAAGTCCGGCCGCCGCGGCGGCTACCACAACTCGCTGACGCGACTTCTCGTCAAACCGACACATCTGGCTGGAGGTCACGCCCAGCTGACCTTCGCCTTCAACTACTACGGCCCGATCGGCAGCCAGCGCGACGAGGTCACCGTGATCCGCAAGCGCTCGCAGGAGGTGCAGTACTGATGCGTATCCGCGCACAGGTCGCCATGGTCATGAACCTCGACAAGTGCATCGGGTGCCACACGTGCTCGGTCACCTGCAAGCAGACGTGGACCAACCGGGAGGGCACCGAGTACGTCTGGTTCAACAACGTCGAGACCAAGCCGGGAATCGGCTACCCGAAGCACTACGAGGACCAGGAGCGCTGGAAGGGCGGCTGGAAGCTCGACAAGAAGGGCCGTCTCGTCCTGCGGGCGGGCGGACGCGTCAAGCGGCTGTCGAATCTCTTCGCCAACCCGGATCTGCCGAGCATCGACGACTACTACGAGCCGGTCACCTTCGACACCGACCAGCTCATCACCGCTCCCGCCGGCCTGACCGACACCCCTGTGAAGCAGCCCCGGTCGGCCCTCACCGGCGAGCCGACGGCAGTCACGTGGGGACCGAACTGGGAGGACGGCCTCGGCGGCGCCCACGAGCGCGCCGCGGGCGACCCCAACATCGCGTCGATGTCGACCGATGCGGCGGCGAAGGTCAAGTTCGAGTTCGAGAAGACCTTCATGTTCCACCTCCCACGCATCTGCGAGCACTGCCTCAACCCGGCCTGCGTGTCGGCCTGTCCGTCCGGGGCGATGTACAAGCGCGAGGAAGACGGGATCGTCCTCGTCGACCAGGACAAGTGCCGTGGCTGGCGCATGTGCGTGACGGCCTGCCCCTACAAGAAGGTCTACGTCAACCACGCGACCGGCAAGGCGGAGAAGTGCACGTTCTGCTTCCCACGCATCGAGGCCGGTCAGCCCACCATCTGCTCGGAGACCTGCGTCGGGCGGCTGCGCTATATCGGCATCGTCTTCTATGACGAGGACGCGGTGCTCGCGGCCGCGAGCGTGGCCGACGAGCACGACCTGCTCGACGCGCAGCGCGACGTCTTCCTCGACCCGCACGACCCACAGGTGCAGCAGGCCGCGCGCGGCGCCGGCATGCCCGAGGAGTGGGTCGAGGCGGCCAAGCTCTCGCCCGTGTGGCGCCTCATTAGCGAGTACCGCATCGCGCTGCCGCTGCATCCGGAATACCGGACGCTGCCGATGGTCTGGTACGTCCCGCCGCTGTCGCCGGTGCTCGACGCCGTCGGCCAGGCCGGTCGTGACGACACCGACGCCGACGACGTCTTCCACACCATCCGCGACCTGCGGATCCCCGTGGAGTACCTCGCGGAGCTCCTCACTGCCGGCGATGCCGAGGCAGCAGGAGGAGTCCTGATGAAGCTCGCCGCGATGCGCGCCTACATGCGCACCCGCACCCTTGACGGCACCGTGGCCCAGGACCTGCTCGACGGCATCGGCATGACCGCTGAGCAGGTCGAGGCCATGTACCGGCTGCTGGCGATCGCGAAGTACGACGAGCGCTACGTCATCCCGACGGCCTACGCCAAGGACGCTGCCGCGCTGGAGGCGCAGGCGAAGTCGGCGACCGACGCGGGCTGCAGCCTCGACTGCGAGGGCGGACCAGGGATGGGCGGGGGCGGCAGCGCCATCCCGCAGCAGCAGGGCGCCGGTCAGAAGACGTCCCGCTCGGCGACCTCCGCGACCGTCGAGAGGTTCCACCTCGTCGGCACCGATGACGAGGTGCGACCGGGCCAGGCCGAGGTCAGTGCTCGCCGCTCCGATGGCCGCCTCGGGCTGAACCTGTCGGTGCGCCGCAGCGCCCCCGACAGGGGCCTCGAGGGAGGGATGGCATGAGCGCGACCGCCACCGTCGGCAACGGCGTTCAGGGATCGAACGACGCGGCGACCGAGGCCACGGCGGGCACCGATCCCGCCGCCGCCACCCTCGCGTTGACGACCGAGCAGCGGGCGGCGCTCTTCCAGCTCGTCTCACTGCTGCTCACCTACCCCGACGCGGAGCTGCTCTCGGCACGCGAGGAGCTCGACGAGGCTGCCGCGCGGCTGGAGCCAGCCGCGGTGCGCGAGCCGGTGCAGCAGTTTGTCTCGTGGCTCGCGGCGATGCCGGACACCGACGTGCAGGAGCACTACGTGCGCACGTTCGACCTGCGCAAGCGCAGCGGGCTCTACCTCACCTACTACCTGCACGGCGACACACGGAAGCGCGGCGTCGCCCTGCTGACTCTCAAGCAGCGCTACCGGGCGCACGGCCTGCGGCTGGTCGAGGGGGAGCTGCCGGACCTGCTTCCTGTGGTGCTCGAGTTCGCCGCCCTCGTGGGACCCGGCGACGGTGAGGCGCCGCTGCGTCAGCACCGCCGCGGCATCGAGCTGCTGCGGGAGGCGTTGCGGGACAACGAGAATCCGTACGGCTACCTCCTCGAAGCGGTCGTGTCGGTACTGCCGCCGCTCACCGACTCCGACCGCGAGGCGCTGCGGGCGCTGGCCAACGACGGACCGCCCGTCGAGTCGGTCGGGCTCGCGCCGTATGGGGCCAACCCGGCTGTCGGAGCCCCGGGCGCCTCGACCGTCACGGACGGCTTCGTGGCCGCCGAGGACGACGACCTGCCGGGCCGGCCCGATCTGGACGGGCCTGTCACCGTGCCCGACGGCGGTCTGGCTCGGGAACGTATCAACGCTCTTTCGTGCGGCTCCTTTGTCGCCGCCACCGACCGATCGGAGACCCGGCGATGACCGCCCTCGACGTCGCCCTGTGGATCGTGCTGCCCTACGCCTGCCTCGCGGTCTTCGCCGTCGGCCACGTGTGGCGGTGGCGGCACGACCAGTTCGGGTGGACGACCCACACGTCCCAGCTGCTCGAGAACCGGTGGCTGCGCTGGGGATCGCCGCTGTTCCACCTCGGTGCCTTCGGCGTCATCGGTGGTCACGCGATGGGTCTGCTCGTCCCGGAGTCGCTGACTGAGGCGCTTGGTGTGCCCGAGGAGGTCTAACACCTCGTCTCGGTGAAGGGCGGGACCGTGACGGGCGGGATGCTTGTCGTAGGGCTAGGCCTGCTGATCGCCCGACGCTTTGTCGTCTCGCCACGTGTGCGCCGCGTGACGACCCGCATGGACCGCGTGCTCTACGTCGCGATGGCGGCCATGGTCGTCCTCGGCATGACGGCGACCGTCGGGCTCAACCTGCTCGGGGGCGGCTACGACTACCGCGCGACGATCGCCATCTGGTTCCGCGGCGTCTTCCTGCTCTCGCCGCACACCTCGCTGATGTCCGGTGCTCCGCTCGTCTACCAGCTGCACGCGATCGGCGGCTTCCTCT
>JBQCDV010000134.1:0-10498 GCA_051960855.1 Actinomycetales bacterium | reverse complement strand
GCAGTTCTTCGAGCTCTACAAGAGTGAGGTGCTGCCGCGACTGCGGTGAGCGTTCAGGGCAGCGTGACGTACTGACCCAGGAAGGCACGAGCGGCGTCGGTGTCGAGCCGGTAGTCGACGTTCGTGCTGCGGCAGTAGGCATCGCCGGTGATTGTCGTCGCGGCGACGATATTGCTGGTGCCCAGGAAGTTGGGACCCCCGGAGTCGCCGTAGCAGGTGCCGCCGTTGCCCGTCGCCGGGTTCATGGAGAGGCGCAGCCAGGCCGGGTTGACGCTGTTGAGAGTACCGGTCGCGACGTTGCGGACGTCGTTGTAGAGCAGCGTTTTCCCGCCCTTGGCCTGCGCGACCTCGTAGGCGCCGTAGCCGACCGAGGTGAACTGCTGAGTCGAGGGCAGGCTGTCGAGGGAGTGCGCTGCCGGCAGGCGCGCTGGAGCAATCTTCTTGACGGGCTTGTCGAGCACGACGACCGCGAGATCGTGCGGGTCGCTCTGGCTCTGGTTGTACGCGGGGTCGGCGTGGAAGGTGCCGCTGTAGGTCGCGTCGCCGTCCTGGTAGGCGCTGGAGAAGGTTACGCGCACCCGCCCGTCGCCGCCCTCGCCGCAGTGCGCGGCGGTCACGAAGACCGTCGGAGAGACGAGGGTCCCGGAGCAGTACAGCCAGGTGCCGTCGGAGTACTGGGTGCTGGAGACGAGGCCGCCGACGTTGGGGTGACCGCTGCCGTCCGGGGCGCCGTTGGTGATGGCGTGGGCGGGAGCCAGGGACAGCGCAGCCGCCGTCACCGTGGTGACGGCGGCTGTCAGGACTGCGCGAAGTCGTCGCACGACGATCGACCTTTCGACAGGAGGTTCGAGGTGCGGCGCACTCTAGTTCCGGGCGGGCCCGGTGTCACTGGTCGAGCGTCAGGCGCGCCACTCGGCGGTGCGCTCGGGGGTCGCGGCAGCAAGTGCGTCGCGCACGCCCTGCGCGTCGAGCACGGGACCGTAGACGGGCGAGCCCGGCTGCTGGCGCCACGACTCGTCGACGCTCCCCGCGTCCACGGCGTCGAAGCCGAGCTCGTCGAGCAGTTCGAACACCTTCTGCTTCGCGGCCGGGTCGTCACCCGCGACTGGCAGGGCGCGACGCTCGCCGCTCTCCGGCTGCGGCATCTCGAGCAGGTGCGCGGCGTAGACGCCGTTGAACACCTTGACGACCGGGACGCCGAGCTGGTTGGAGACGAAGCGGCTCTCGGTCAGCCCGTCCTCGATCTCGGCGATGCGCCCGTCCCGCTGCTGCGGGTAGTAGTTGTTGGTGTCGATCACGACGACATCGTCAGCGGCCGACGTCAGCAGGTCCGCGGGCAGCGACGGCACGTTCTTGAGGGGGATCGTGACCACCACAACGTCCGCGCCGTCGGCGACCTTGTCGACGGTGGTTGCCGTCACCCCGGTCTCGGCGGCGAGGTCGGACAGGGTCTCCGGGCCGCGTGAGTTCGCGATGCTCACGTCGTGCCCCAGCTTCGCCCAGCGGCGGGCGAGGTTGCCGCCGATGTTGCCGGCTCCGACGATGGCGATCTTCATGCGCGCTCCTCCTGGTTGAGCGGGATTCAGACGGGCAGGTCTTCTTGCGGCAACCGCGCACCCGTGGCGAGACATTCCGACAGCGGCTCATAGCGGCAGGCACATCCCGACAGCGGCTCATCCCGACAGGCACATCCCGACACGCTCAACCCGAGCAACGGCAGGGAAAGACGGTGACGCACCCGTGACGCAGGCGGCGACAGCGACAGAGCACCAGCCGGCGCAGCGCTCACCCTGGCGGAAGATCGACCTGCTGGTCATCGCGTTCCCTCTCGCCATCGCCGCAGACCTCCTCGACTTCCCGAGCGCCGCCGTCTTCGTCCTGGGCGCCCTGGCCGTCATCCCGCTCGCCGGCATCATCGGCCGCGCGACCGAGTCCCTGGCGGAGAAGAGCGGCGGCACCATGGGTGCGTTGCTCAACGCCACCTTCGGCAACGTCGCGGAGTTCGCCATTGCCGCCCTGCTCGTCATCAAGGGCGAGGTCGACATCGTCAAGGCGTCGATCGTGGGGTCGCTGGTCGGCAACCTGCTCCTGCTGCTCGGCGTGTCCATCGTGCTCAGCAGCTACGACACGCTGCGGGTCAACTTCCACCGCACTTCGAGGGTGCAGGCCACGTCCCTCTTCCTCGTCGTCGGCATCTTCCTGCTGCCGACGCTCTTCTCCTTCCGCAACGAGGCGTCCTCGGCGAACGTGGGCGAGGTCAGCGATGCCATCGCCATCGTGCTCGTCGGGGTGTACGTGCTCTCCCTCGTCTTCACGATGAAGACGCATCGGGAGGTCTTTGCAGGCGGCTCGAACGACGATGCGACGGCGGGCCAGCCGAGCCCGCCGTCCGCGCCGCGGATGGGCGTGGACCCGGGGGAGGAGCGCGGCGCTCAGCAGCCCCAGCCAGGAGAGATCCAGCCGGGAGAGTCCCAGTCGGGGGAGTCCCAGCCGGGGGAGTCCCAGCCGGGTCAGGCCACGTCGCAGCACTCCGGCTGGTCGACTCCGATGGCCATCGCCGTGCTCGCTGTCGCGACGGTGCTCGTCGCCATCGCCGCAGAGATCGTCGCGGGCAGCGTCGAGGACGCCGGCAAGAGCCTCGGGCTCACCGGTGGCTTCCTGGGCTTCGTGATCCTGCCGCTGGTGGGCAACGCGGCCGAGCAGTTCAGCGCGGTGGCACTGGCCGCGAAGGACCGGCTGGACGTCGCCGCCGACATCTCAATCGGCGCGAGCATGCAGGTCTGCACGCTCATCGTGCCGCTGCTGGTCGTCGTGGGCCTCATCACGGGCCACCACTTCACCCTCGTCTTCGAAGCCTTCGAGCTCGCCGTGCTCGTCGTGGGGACGCTGCTGATCCGACAGCTGGTCGACGACCGCAAGTCGAACTGGTTCGAGGGCGTGATCCTGCTGGCGCTCTATCTCGCCTTCGCGGTGTCAGCCTTCTTCGTCCACATCTGACGCTCTCGTCAGCTCTGAGCGCCGCCGGTCGCCTCGTTCATGAGGTTCTGCAGCTCCTCGTCGGACAGCAGGCCGCCGCCGTCGGTGGAGCCCGAGGAGGATCCGGAGTCGCCTCCCGCGTCGGTCGAGGAGCCGCCCAGGCTCCCCATGCCCCCCATCTGGGCGAGGGCGAGCAGCGGGGTGGGGTCGAAGGAGGTGGCGCCCTCCGGCGCCTTCACCTCGCCCTGGTTGCTGAAGTCCATGGCCAGCCAAAGGTTCTTGACTCCGGCGTCGGCGCGCTCCTGGTCAGAGGCGAACTGCGCGACATCCATCCGGATCTGCTTGAGGTGGTCGTCGCCGTCCACCTTGATCTCGGCTGTGGCCTGCGCGGGCATCTTCGGGTCCGGGGTCGCCTGGCTGAGCCCCTGCGACAGCATCCCGAGCGTCGGGTTGTCGCCGACGGCAGACTTGAGGGCCGCCTCGAGGTCGGCCAGCAGGCTCTGCAGCTGGACTGTCGCGGTGTAGGTGCCCTCACCGGCGGGAGCGATGGTGAGGTTCTTCTGGACCGCGTCGAGCAGCGACTGCTGCAGCTTCGCCATCTCGCTGGGGGGAGGGCTGCTCGGAGTGGTCACGCCGCCCATGGCCGCCGCAGTGTCCTGCAGCTTCTGCAGCGCACTGCCGGGAATCTCGATCCACTTGTCGTCGCGGATCGCGTTGACGACGTCCTTGTACGCCGCCGGGACCTGACTGGCCGCCGTGTCGAGCTGGGCGACGAGGTCCTGGCCGGAGAGCTTGCTCAGCGTGCCGAGACCGACTCTCACATACAGCGACTTGTCGACACTGCGGAACTCCGCCAGCGTCCCCTGGGGGACCGTGATGTCGATATCGACAGCGCCGGAGAAGTCAGCGAGGTTGGTGCTGGTCGCGCCGGTCTGCTGCAGGTCGGAGAGCTTCTTGCCGTCGGGGGCGACGATGGTGACGTTGACGCTCGCACCGAGCAGGGCCTTGGCCTGCTCGGCGGTCATGCCGCCGTCCTTAGTGAGGGCCGCCACCAGGTCCTGGCCGGGCTTGTCGACGTGCAGGCTCACGCTCATGACGGAGCTGTCGCCGAGGTTGGCGAAGGCCGCCTTCACGGACTCGCCGGCCGTGAGCTGCTTCTGCGCCGCGCAGCCGAACAGGCCGCCGCCCAGGACGCCGACGGCAGCCAGCGCGGCGATCGAGCGGTTCCGGCGCCGGCGCGAGGTCGGCGTCACGGCGCGCGGGTGCTGGGGGGCCAGGACTGGGGGAAGAGCCATCAGGGGAGCCTTTGCGTCGAGAGGCGGGTCGGGTACGCGACGCCGGTCCCCGCCTCCACCGGCGCGACCAGTCTCGCAGCCCAGCGGGCGAGTCTGATGCGTTTTCCCCAGAGTTTCGTGATCAGGTCATTACTGTCAGCGAGGAGACGCGGATGGCCGAGCCGACCGCAGGTGCGCTCGGAGTCGACATCGGCGGCAGCGGGATCAAGGGCTGCCCCGTCGACCTCGTCGCAGGTGCCTTCGCCGCGGACCGGGTGCGCATCCCCACGCCGCTGCCGGCGACGCCGGAGGCCGTCGTCGCCGTGGTTGCCGAGATAGCCGCGGCCTTGGACTGGCACGGGCCCGTGGGATGCACATTCCCCGCCGTGGTGACGCACGGTGTCACCCGCACCGCCGCCAACGTCGACCCCGCCTGGATCGACGCTCCCGCCGCCCAGCTCCTCTCCGCCGGCCTGGGCCAACCCGTGCACGTCGTGAACGACGCCGATGCGGCGGGGGTGGCCGAGCTGCACTTCGGGGCGGCGGCCGGCCAGCGCGGCGTCGTTCTCGTGACGACGCTCGGCACGGGCATCGGCTCGGCCCTGCTCTGCGACGGGCGGCTGGTGCCGAACACCGAGCTCGGTCACCTCGAGGTGGACGGCTACGACGCCGAGTCACGGGCCTCCGACGCCGCCCGCGACCGGGAGGACCTGTCCTGGGCAGACTGGGCAGGTCGCCTGCAGCGGTACTTCCGCCGTGTCGAGGACCTCTTCTGGCCCGACCTGATCGTCGTCGGCGGAGGCGTCAGCAAGAAGGCGTCGAAGTTCCTGCCGCTGCTCAACCTGCGCACGCCGATCGTGCCCGCGGCCCTGCGCAACGACGCTGGCATCATCGCAGCGGCGATGCTCGCGGCCGGCGCGGACCACGGCGCCGTGGCGAACGGCGCTGTCCAGCAGAGCTCGTCGCGAGACGAGGGCACCAGTCGGAGGTCGTAGGCGTGCGGTGGTCGCGGTTTGTCGCGCTGGGGGACTCCTTCACCGAGGGGCTCGAGGACGACTTCGGTCCCGACGGGCGACACCGCGGCTGGGCCGACCGCGTGGCCGCTGCTCTGGCCGAGTCCGACCTGACCCCCTCCGACGGCCTGCTCTACGCCAACCTCGCCGTGCGTGGCCGGCTCCTCGCTCCCGTGGTCGCCGAGCAGGTGCCGACCGCGATGGCGCTCGCGCCGGACCTGGTCTCATTCCATGCCGGCCCGAACGACGTCCTGCGTCCCCGGGTCGAGCTGCCCCAGCTGCTCGCCGCCTACGACGCGGCGGTGGCACGACTGCGGGAGACCGCAGACGTCCTGGTGTTCACCGTGATCGAGCGGGCCGGTGGCAGCGGCCGGACGGCCGATCGGCTGGCCGCGCGGTTCGCCGCGTTCAACGCCGGTGTGCGTCAGACAGCCGAGCGGCACGCAGCCCTGCTCGTTGACGCCGGCTCCGCCAGCGCGATGCAGGACCGTCGGTTATGGCACGAGGACCGGTTGCACCTCAATCCGGAGGGGCACGCGCGCGTCGCCGCCGCGGTGCTGGAGCGGCTCGGCGTCACGGATCCGCGCCTGCTGGGAGGCGAGCCGGGCTGGTGGCGGGTGCCGCTGCCGCCGGGGGCGAGGCCGCGACGGCACCAGGAGGTCCTCGCCGACGTGCGGTGGGTCCGGCGCCACCTGGTGCCCTGGGTGGGTCGCCGGCTGCGTGGGGTGTCCAGCGGCGACGGGCTCGACCCGAAGCAGAGCGACCTGCTGCTCGTCGCGCCCCGGCGCGCCTAGAGTGGCGCTCTCGTCCTGGTCCGGACGACGAGCGGCGGGAGCGGCACGGCACCTGGGCGGTGAGGGTGGAGACGTTCGAGGCGCAGGGGGCGGCCGATGATGTGCCGTCGCTGCGGCACGCCGTCACGCGCGCCCTGCGCGACGCCGGCGCCGCCGCATGGGCTGACGAGGTGGAGCTCGCGGCCACCGAGCTCCTCACCAACGCCCTCCTGCATGGCCTGCCGCCGGTCTCTGTCTCGGTCGACGCCGGTCCCGACGGAGCCGTCCTCGTCGTCCGCGACGCTGCACCACAGCTGCCGGCCCGCCTTCCGCGTGACGTGCTGGCCGACGACGCGACCACCGGACGCGGGCTGTCCCTGGTCGAGGCGCTCAGCGACGAGTGGGGGGTGACGCCCCGCGCCGACGGCAAGCTGGTGTGGGCACGGTGGGGTGGGCGCGCCCTCCCGCCGGAGGTCGTCGAGCGGCAGCCCGCTGTCGCCGCGCCCGCCTCCTCCGAGGCCCGGCTGCGAGTCGACATCGGCGAGGCCCCGACCGCGCTGCTGCTGGCTGCCCGCGCCCACCTCGACGGCCTGCTCCGGGAGCTGGCGCTCGCCGCCTCCGGCTCGGCCAGCGGTGTCGCCGTCCACCTTCCCGAGGAGGTCGCCGACACCCTGACCGACCTCGTGGAGGACTTCGCCGAGGCGCGCCAGCAGATCCAGCTCCAAGCGCTGGCGGCGCAGGGCGCGGGCCTGGCGCGCACCCACCTCGTGCTGGACCTGTCGCCGACCGTCGGCGCCGCGGCGGCCGGCTACCAGGAGGCGCTCGAGGCCGCTGACCGCTGGGCCCGCGACGCGCGACTGCTCACCCTGGAGTCGCCGATCGAGGTGCAGGTCCTGCGCCGCTGGTACACCAGCGCGATCGCCGCGGCCGCCGACGGGCCGGAGGCGACGACGGCGACGTTCGTCAATCGCCGCTCCTACGAGCGCGCGCTCATCGACCACCTGCACGAGCTGGACGAGCAGCGACGGTCGGCTGCGCTGGCCGCCCTGCTGCAGCCGGTCACATCGCGGCTGGCGGCGGCCGAGACCGTCGCCGAGATCGCCGAGGTCGCCATCAACGCGATCACCAGCACGCTGTCGGCGGACGCGGTCGTCGTCGCGGTGCTCGAGCCGCACGGTTGTGCCGTGGCTGGGAGCTGGGGCGCGACCCCTGCGCAGCACGGCGATCTCGTCGAGGCCGCACCCGGCTCGGAACCCACCTGGGTCGAGGACGTCGCCGCACTCCGGCCCGAACCCGCCGCGGCCACGCGGCACCGGCTGCCCGGCGCCCTGGCTCTGGCGCGGCTGCCGATGTCGGTGGCGGGCGCCGGGGTCGGGATGCTGGAGGTCGGGTTTGGCTCCGCGCGGGTTTTCGACGCGCCGGAGCGGGCCTATCTGGAGGCGCTGGCGGCGCAGACGGGGCAGGCGATCGGGCGCGCGCGGGCGGTGCACGACCTCCGGCTGCTGCGCGACGAGCTCCAGGAGCTGCTCGTCGGCGCCGGTGGCATCCAGGCCCGGCTGGCCGCCACCGACCTCGCGGTGCTGCGCACGCTTTACCAGGAGGCCTCGATCGGACTCGCGGTCCTCGACCCCTCCGGCCGCTACCTGCGCATCAACCCCATCCTCGCCGCGACCAACTCGCGCACCCCCGAGGAGCATCTCGGCCGCACGATCGAGGAGGTCCTGGGCGCGGGCGCCCGCGACGTCCGACGCCAGATCGACCGCGTGCTGGCCACCGGCGAGCCGCTCATCGAGGTGCTCGAGCTCACCTACCCCGACGGCCGGACGCGCTGGTGGCGGACCAGCTGGTTCCCCGTCCACGGGCAGGGCGGGGCGATCGAGGCCCTCGTGGCGCTGGCGGAGGAGATCAGCGGGCAGTACCTCGCCGAGCGCGAGCGCCGGATCGCCGAACGGCGCAGCGCGGTGCTGGCGCGGGCGGGCGAGGTGCTGTCCGGAGCCACTGACGAGCTGCAGGCGCTGCGCGAGACCGCGGACCTGCTGCTGCCGGAGTTCGGCGACTGGGTGGCAGTGCACCTGCGCGACGTCGGGACCGGCAGCGAGGGAGATGACGACCTGCTGTCCTGCGCCCTGGTGGTGCACGTGGACCCGGCAGCCGAGCGGGAGCTGGCCGACCGGCTGACGGCCTTCGACCGCGAGCGGCTGCGCGGCTCCCTGAGCGTCCCGATCGTCGCGCACGTCACGGGTCTTGGGCTGCTCGAAGTCGGCCGCGACGACGGGCGGGACTGGGAGCCGGGGGATGTCGCGCTGGTCGAGGACCTCGGACGGCGCCTGGGCCTCGCGATCGCAACGGCCCGCGCGCTCGCCGACTCCGTCCGGCTCGAGCTGGCGCTGACCGCTGCGGACATCGGGTCCTACGCGTGGGACGTCCGCAGCGGGCGGCTGACCTGGGACGGGCGGCTCGGGCGGCTGGTCGCGACAGCTGCGGGCCAGGGTGAGGCCTGGCCGTTGTCGGTTTCGCAGGCCGCACCCGACCAGCCATCGGAGGTCCCGTCGGGCACCGGCATCGACCGGTTGCTCGTCGCCGTGCACCCGGACGACCGTGACCTACTGCGCGACGCGCTCGCGACCACCGGCGCGCAAGGCGGGGAGTTCTCCGTCTCCGTCCGGGCGCGGCCCGGTGCTGCCGTGCGGTGGCTGGATGTGCGGGGCCGCGCGGTGACCGGACCAGACGGTCAGGTCGACCGCGTGCTGGGAGCGGCCGTCGACAGCAGCCAGCGCCGCGAGGACAACGAGCGGGTCGTCCGCGCCCTCGAGCTGATGGCCGACGGCTTCCTGGCTGTCGCGCGGCAGTGGGAGGTCACCTATCTCAACGGCGCTGCCGAGCGGCTGCTGGGCGTGCGCCGCGGCTCGGTGCTCGGTCACAAGCTGCGCGACGCCCTGGGCGACGAGTCGACGCTGCGCGCGGTCCAGGAGTGCTGCGAGCGAGCGTGGAGCACCGAGACAGCCCAGCAGGCGGAGCTGCTGCTGCCCACCGGCCGAGTCGTGCAGGCCCGGGTGCATCCCACCGACGAAGGGGTCTCGGTCTACCTCACCGACATCAGCGACCGCCGCGCCGCGGAGGCCGACCGCGACGCCGCGCAGGCCCGGGTCAGCCTGCTCAGCGACGTCGGCCTCGTGCTCGGGGGGTCCCTCGACGCCCAGGAGACCGGGCTGCGGCGGCTGGCGGAGCTGCTCGCCGGCGGCTTCGCTGACCTCGCGATCCTCGATGTCCCCGCACCGGCCGGCGTCCCGGACGATCCCGACGGCCAGACCTGGGTCGCCTCGGCTCGGGCCCACCCGGGGCTGGCGGCTGCCGTGGAGGAGCACGGCATCCGGCGCGAGCTGGCCGGGCCCATCTACCAGGTCCTCACCGACGGCGGCGTCCACGTGGTGCCCCGGGTCGACGCCGACCTCCTGGCCCGGATCTCGCCGACACCCGGCCTCGAGCGGCTCTGGCGCGAGGCAGACCCGCGCTTCGCGATCCTGGTGCCCCTGACCGCTCTGGCCCGGATCTTCGGCGTGGTGATCCTGGTGCGCTGCGGTGACGACGCGGCGCCGTTCTCCGACGAGGACGTCGCGCTCGCGCTCGAGGTGGGTCGCCGCGCCGGCGTCCTGCTGGACAATGCAGCGGTCTTCCGGGCGCAGCGGGAGGTCGCCGAGACGCTGCAACGCAGCATGCTGCCGCGGCTACCCGACCTGCCGGGCGTGCGCATCGCCGCGCGCTACGAGCCGTCGACGGCTCACACGAAGGTCGGGGGCGACTGGTACGACGCCTTCGCGCTGCCGCGTCGCTCCTGGCAGGGCCAGACTTCCGCTGCGATCACGCAGGGCTTCGTGATCGGCGACGTGATGGGACACGACCTCGCCGCGGCCGCGGCGATGGGCCAGCTGCGCTCGGTGCTGCGCAGCTGCGCGGTCGACGGTGACCGGCCGTCGACCGTCCTCGAGCGGCTGGACCGGCTCGTCGACAGCTTCGCGATGGCCGACCTGGCCACCGTCGTCTACGCGCGACTCGAGATGCGGCCGGGAGCGGCCGCCCTGGTCTACGCCAACGCCGGGCATCCGCCGCCCCTGCTGCTGTCGCGCGACGGCCGGGCGCGGTACCTGCGGGACGGGATGTCGCCGATCATCGGTGCCCCCGACAACGGTGCCCGCGGTGAGGCGCAGGTGTCGCTCGAGTCCGGGGACACGTTGCTGCTCTACACCGACGGTGTGGTCGAGCGTCGGGGAGTCGACCTCGACGAGAGCCTCGACCAGTGGGCGCGGCTGGCGCAGCAGGTCGGCCCCCAGGCTGACGTGGAGGAGCTGTGCGACGCCCTGGTCCGGGAGCTGCGCGACAACACGACCGACGACGCCGCGCTGCTGGCCGTCCGCCTGCTCTAGGAGAACCCCGGGAAGCTGTGCAGGGCCGGATAGTGCTGGCC
>JBQCDV010000133.1:0-4754 GCA_051960855.1 Actinomycetales bacterium | reverse complement strand
AGCCCGAAGGTGTTGCTCTCCTCGACGGTGATGACGCCTTCCTTGCCGACCTTGTCCATCGCCTCGGCGATCATCTCGCCGATCTGGGTGTCGGCAGCGGAGATCGAGGCGGTGGAGGCGATCTGCTCCTTGGTCTCGACGTCCTTGGCCATGTCGAGCAGCTGGCCGCTGACGGCCTCGACGGCCTTCTCGATGCCGCGCTTCAGCGCCATCGGGTTTGCGCCGGCTGCGACGTTGCGCAGGCCCTCGCGCACGAGCGCCTGGGCGAGGACGGTCGCCGTCGTCGTGCCGTCACCGGCGACGTCGTCGGTCTTCTTGGCGACCTCCTTGACGAGCTCGGCCCCGATCTTCTCGTAGGGGTCCTCGAGCTCGATCTCCTTGGCGATGGAGACACCGTCGTTGGTGATGGTGGGGGCGCCCCACTTCTTCTCCAGCACGACGTTGCGGCCACGCGGGCCGAGGGTCACCTTGACGGCGTCTGCGAGCTGGTTCATGCCCCGCTCGAGGCCGCGCCGTGCCTCCTCGTCGAACGCGATGATCTTTGCCATGGGTGTTCCGGTCCTCCAGTGGACGGGTGTGGCAGGAGCTGGGCGACGCCCGCGACGGACGGGATGCCGGACAGGCGGCCTTTCCGCTGTCCGGACCCCTCGCCGACCCGGCTCGAGGTCGTACCCTCACGCCCCCCGATTCAGGAACGGCGCCCGCCGGGGAACCCGGGACGTTCGGCCGCGCGCTGTCACTCGGAAGGCGTGAGTGCTAGACCCATGATTAGCACTCGGGGGCTCCGAGTGCAAGCGAGCTCACGTCCGTTCGCCGCAGGGCCCGAACGGCGGGGACCGCCAGCGCGCCGCCCACGCTGACCGCGACCACGAGGGCGCAGGCGACCACGGCGCGGCTGAGCCCGAGCAGCGCGGCAGCCGGTCCCGCCACCGCCTGCCCCACGGGGATCATGACGAACGAGCCCAAGGCGTCGTAGGCGTAGACCCGGGAGAGCCGGTCGGCCGGCACGTGCTGCTGCAGCGAGAGATCCCAGCCGACCCCGAAGACCTCGAGCCCGACGCCGGCGACCAGACCGAGAGGCACCAGCAGCGACAGGGTGGGGTGGATCCCCAGGGCCAGCATCGGCAGCGCGAGCAGGGTGACGGCTGCCGTGCCCGCGCGCAGCGGCCGCTCGACTCGCCAGCGCAGCATCAGGACTCCCCCGATGAGCATCCCGATCGTCTCGGTCGCGAGCACGAAGCCCCAGGCGGCTCGGCCGAAGGAGGTGTCGGCAACAGCGGGGCCGAGGGTGCCCACTCCCGCGGCGTGAGCTGCGTTGGCGAAGCCGAAGGCCACGACCACCGACCACAGCCACGGCCGTGAGGAGAACTCCCGCCATCCCTCACGCAGGTCGGCCAGGGGGTGCTGGCGAGACGGGACGTCCGTGGCCGCCGCTGCCGCGTCCTCGGCAGCCGCACCTGCTGCGAGGTCAGCCGGTACCGACGCCGGTGCGAGCACGGGAGCGGGGCGCACGGCTCCGCACAGGGCCGCGCTGACCAGGTAGGAGACGGCATCGACGGCGACCCCCCATCCGGGCCCGACGCCTGCCACAAGGACACCGCCGAGCGAGGAGCCGACGACGAGGGCAGCGTTGGTCGCGAGGCGGAAGAGGGCGTTGGCCGGCTGCAGCTGGTCAGGCTCGACAGTGCGCGGCAGGAGGCCGGCCGACGCGGGCAGCACGAACGCGCTGGAAGCACCGTTGATCGCTTCGATGACGGCGAGCGCCGGAACGGTGGCGTGGTGCGTGAGCAGCAGGCTCGCCGCAACGGTCTGAGCGAGTCCCGCGACGGCTCCGCTGACGAGCAGCAGTCGGTGCCGGGGGACGCGGTCGGCCACGACGCCACCGACGAGGACGAAGACGACCGTGGCCGCACTCCTGGCTGCCAGCACGAGCCCGAGGTCCCCGACCGAGCCCGTGAGGTCGAGCACGGCAAAGGCCACGGCGACCGGGGCCAGCCCGCTCCCGACGAGGGAGACGGTGCGACCTGCGAGCAGCAGCCGGAAGGGACGGCTCGCGAGCGGGGCGAGAGCGACGTTCATCGGACCTCGTGGTGGTGAGCTGGCGCAGGGCGCTCGGGCTCGTCGAGTCGCATCCGGAAGAGGGCGACGGTGGCGCTGACGCGGACGGTCCCGCCGGAGCGCGGCGGACGGGCCCGCTCGTGCAGCCGGCGCATCGCCGCGTGGACATCTCGCACCGCGGCGTGCCAGTCGGCCTCGTCGACCCAGAGCTCAGCGTCGGCGACCAGCTGGGAGGCAGGGGCTGCGTGGCTGGACAGAGGAGCGCGGCGTGAGAGCTCCACGGTGAGCGCCCGCCACGTCACCTCACTGATGGCCATCCGGCTGGGCTGCTCGGCGACCGGGGCGTCGTCGAACTCCTCCGGCACATGGCGGTAGCGCTTGGCCCGCCCACCCCGCACCGCGACCTCTTCGACCACGCGGAGCAGGCCAGCGGCCTCGAGCTGGCGGAGGTGGTAGCTGGCATTGGCCTGCGTGGTCCCGAGCTCGCGTGCCACTTCTGCGGCCGACATGGCTGCCCCCGTCAGCAGGCTCAGGATCCGCAACCGCAGGGGGTGTGCCCAGGCGCGCAGCTCACGCTGGCCGCTCTGACCCGCTGCGGGCGCACGTCCGCCGCCGGAGCGCTCGTCCTGCCCAGCCGTCATGAGGGAAGGATCGCGCCTGTGGCCGCTACTGTCAAACACTTCTTTGGTGGTTGCCGCGGTCTCGATCTATGCCACTGTCAGTGGCCGTCGCTAGGTTGCTTCCGTGACTTCCGCACCCGACTCCGGCATGTCGCTCGTCCTTGCCTCCAACCGCGGCCCCGTGTCCTTCGCGATCGGCGAGGACGGCAGTCTCGTGACCAAGCGAGGCGGCGGCGGCCTCGTCTCGGCGCTGGGCAGCGTCAAGGACGACGACGTGCTGTGGGTATGCGCTGCTCTCAGCGACGTCGACCGCCGCGTCGCCCGCGAAGCTCCAGGTGGCCGGCTCGACAGGGCCGGCCATGAGACCGGCACCGGCCCGGTCCGGATGCTGCCGATCGACGCGGCCACGCTGGCCCGGGCCTACAACGGGGTCGCGAACTCCACGCTGTGGTTCATCCATCACCTGCTCTACTCGACGCCGTTCTCCCCGGTCTTCGATGCGGCGTGGCAGCGGGAGTGGCAGTCCTACGAGCAGTACAACCGGGCCTTCGCCGACGCGATCGCTGATGAGGCGGCACCGGGCGCGAAGGTGCTCGTGCAGGACTACCACCTGACGCTCACGCCGGGCCTCCTGCGCGAACGACGCAGCGACGTTCGCATCGCGCACTTCAGCCACACGCCCTGGGCACCGCCGGAGTACTTCTCGCTCCTGCCCGACCACGTCGCCGTCGCGGTCCTCGAGGGCGTGCTGGGCGCTGACGCGGCCGGGTTCCTGTCGCCGCGGTGGGCCCGGTCCTTCCTCGGCTGCTGCGAGCACGTCCTCGGCGCCGAGGTCGACTGGGACGCGATGACCGTGACCCACCGCGGGCGGGTCACCCAGGTGAACGTTCACGCGCTCGGGGTCGACGGCGAGAGCCTGCGCTCCCGAGCCTCGCAGCCGGATGTCGACAAGCGGGTCGCGCAGCTGCGGGACGAGATCGGCGACAGCCTCGTCGTCAGCCGCGTCGACCGCACCGAGCTGTCCAAGAACATCGTCCGCGGCCTGCTCGCCTACCGCGAGCTGCTGCGCACCCACCCCGAGTGGCTCGGCAAGGTGGTGCACGTGGCGTTCGCCTACCCCAGCCGCCACGACCTGCCGGAGTACCGCGAGTACACCGCCGCAGTGCAGCGGACCGCGGCAGAGATCCAAGACGAGTTCGGGACCGCGGACTGGCAGCCCCTGCTGCTGGCCGTGGACGACGACTACGCCCGCTCGCTCGCGGCCTACCGGATCGCCGACGTCATGCTGGTCAACCCTGTCCGCGACGGCATGAACCTCGTGGCCAAAGAGGGCCCGCTGCTCTCCGAGCCCGGTTGCCAGGTCGTGTTGTCGACAGAGGCGGGGGCGGCCGACCAGATGGGAGAGACGGCGCTGCTGGTCAACCCCTACGACGTCAGCGAGACGGCCGAGGCCCTTCATCGGGCGCTGTCGATGCCGGTGGCCGAGCGGCGACGGGTTTCCGATGCTCTTGCCGCAGTCGCCAGCGCCCTGCCGCCCCAGCAGTGGCTGCTCGAGCAGATCGAGGGTCTCGACGACGTCCCGTCGGTATCCGGCCGCGACGAGTCCGACGAGTGACAGGACGAATGACAACGGTGTTGTTCCCGTCTACGATGGGACTGCTCGCCACCTCCGCTGACCTCGAGGAGATCGACGTGGACGTACCGCACGCGACTCTCGCCGGCACCCGTTCGGCTGTTGCCGGATCTGCCGCTGCCGCTCTCGACAGCGCCGGTGCCGCCGCCCAGCCGTTCGACCCGGCGTTCGACACAGCGTTCGACACGGGGCTGAGCGAGCGAGACCGCGCCGTCCTCGAGTTCGAGCGCGCATGGTGGAAGTACGCGGGCTCCAAGGAGCAGGCCGTCCGCGAGCTCTTCGACATGTCGGCGACGCGCTACTACCAGGTGCTCAACGCCCTGATCGACCGGCCCGAGGCCCTTGCCGCCGACCCCATGCTGGTCAAGCGGCTGCGTCGCATGCGGGCCAGCCGTGCCCGTGCCCGCTCGGCACGCCGCCTCGGCGTCGACGGCTGACCCTCG
>JBQCDV010000132.1:0-20887 GCA_051960855.1 Actinomycetales bacterium | reverse complement strand
GGCCTCGCCTCCGACTTCCCGTGGCCCTTCCCGATCCACTTCGACGTGGCCGGGCCCGACGGGCGTCTCCTCGCCGCCGTGGAACGTCAGATGCGCATCCGCGACGTCTACCGGATCACCGTCGCGGACGGGTCGTTGGACTAGCGAGTCGCCGCAGCCCTCGGTGTGGCGACCGATGCCTTCATGAACCGCTGACCTTCGCCGCCCCCTGCCGCCCCAGCCGCGGAGGCGTACGGACGGCGTCCGCGGTGGCGGACGTCGTTCGGGGTGGCTGGCGCGCTGGCGTTTCGCCGGCTCCCGTGTGCAGTGATGGCTGTGGGACGACCATCAGCGTGCACGCGAGCGGCAAGAGATGGGATGAGCGGCTCCGCGACCGCGCGAGGCGTGTGCGCGCCGCCATCCGCCGGCTCCACACGTACGAATGGCACCCGCGGTGGGCGACGTCGTTCGGGGTGGCTGGCGCGCTGGCGTTTCGCCGGCTCCCGTGTGCAGTGACGGCTGTGGGACGACCATGAGCGTGCACGGGAGCGGCAAAAGATGGACCAGGAGCTCGGCTGCACGGTTGTCCGCCACCGCTTCCGCCGACTCCCGTGTGCAGTGATGGCTGTGGGACGACCATCAGCGTGCACGCGAGCGACAAGAGAACGGCGTGAGGCTGCGGCCGCCGGCTGCTGCCGCCCCACCCGCGGAGGCGTACGAACGGCGCCGGCGGTGGCGGACGCCGTTCGGGAGGTGGGGTGGGCGGAGGCTACGGAGTGACCTTCAGCGGCAGCGTGGTGGCCTTGTCCTCCTCGCCATCAGCGAAGACCTTGAGGCTGTAGTCGCCGGCTTCCTTGAGCTGGGCCACGAACTCGGCGGTCTTGCCGGCCTGCGCCTCCGCCTCGCCGAGCTCCTTGCCGTCGGGGCCGAGCACCTCGAGGTAGTGCTCCTCCGGTGAAGCGTTCTCGAGCTTGAACTCGATCCGCTCGCCGGCCTTCGCTGTCAGGGACGCCGGCTTCTCGACCGAGCCGTCCTTGACGACCTCGACCTCGAGCTCACGGTCGTATGCAGCCTCCGTCGAGGCCGACGACGATGCGCCGCCTTCGCCGGTCACCGTCAGCGCGGTGCGGATGCCATGGCCCGTCATCCCCGGCTTGCACGCGACCTGGTAGGCGCCGGCCGGCAGGTCGACGGTCACTGTCTGGGTGGTGCCCGGGCCGATGTTCTCCTTCTCCGTCACGATGCGCGAGAAGTCGTCACCCTGCTTCGCGTAGACGTAGACCTCCGTGACCTGCGACCCGGTGTTCTCGATCCGAAACGTGTGGCTGCCCGCGTCGAGGTCGGTGTCGGCGACCTGGCAGCTGGAGTCGCCGGCCTTGACGTCGATCGCGTCCGAGGAGGCCGCGCCCGAGGAGTCCTTCGAGCAACCGCTCACCGCGGCGATCAGGCAGAGCGCCAGCACACCGGAGGCGGCTCGGGCGGAGGGCAGGGGGAGGGGCAGGAGGCGCATCGATCCTCTTCGGCAGGCAGGGGACGGCTGGCGGGGGACTTAGGTAAGCCTTACCTTAAGGAAGAGTAAAGCCGTCCCGCAAACCGCCGGGAAGCCTGTCCGTCCGGCAGCGCCGTGAGGCCTGTCAGCCGGACTTGCGACGGAAGGTGCGCTGCGACTTGGCCGGGCCGCCCGACCCGTGCGGGCCGCGGTCACCGCCGCCGAGATGCGACTCGCCTTGCCGCCCTTGCTTGCGGGCCAGGGCCTCCTGCATGCGGCGCTTGGTCTCCTCGCGCGGGTCCGCGGGGGTGGCGTCCGCGGTGCCGGTGGTGCCGTCGGCGGTGGAGTCGGTGGTGGTCGACCCGCCGGCCGCCTGGCTGCTCGCGTCGGCCACCTTGCCGCTCGCGTCACCTGGCTGGGCGGTCGTCGCCTCCGCAGGCTCCGGCTCGCGGGAATGGTCGGGCGACGGCGTGGCTGCGGGGCTCATGCCTCCATCCTGCCGTTACGACGGGGCAGGAACCAGCGGTTAAGGGCCGGTCCTCGCCGGGGGGCCCCGACGCGCCCGAACGCCGCCCGCCGTGGCGTGCCGCCTGATTCACGAACGGCGCCCGCCGTGGCGGGCGTCGTTCGCAGAAGGGCTCACCAGGACTGCGACAGCGGCCGGCCCTCCGCGTAGCCAGCCGCCGACTGGACCCCGACGAGCGCGCGCTCGTGGAAGGCCTCCAGATCGGCGGCGCCGGCGTAGGTGCAGGAGCTGCGGACGCCGGAGGTGATGGTGTCGAGGAGGTCTTCGACGCTGGGCCGGCGCGGGTCGAGGTACATCCGGGACGTCGAGATCCCCTCCTCAAACAGCGCCTTGCGGGCCCGGTCGAACTCCGACTCCTCCGACGTGCGTCGCTGGACCGCGCGAGCCGACGCCATGCCGAAGTTCTCCTTGTAGAGCTTGCCATCGGCGTCACGGAGGACGTCGCCAGGAGACTCGTGAGTCCCCGCGAACCAGGATCCGATCATGACGTTGGCGGCACCCGCGGCCAGCGCGAGCGCGACGTCCCGGGGGTGCCGGACACCGCCGTCGGCCCACACGTGCTTGCCCAGCCGGCGTGCCTCGGCGGCGCACTCGAGCACCGCCGAGAACTGCGGGCGGCCGACGCCGGTCATCATCCGCGTGGTGCACATGGCGCCGGGTCCGACCCCGACCTTGACGATGTCGGCGCCGGCCTCGACGAGGTCGTGGACGCCGTCGGCGGAGACGACGTTGCCGGCCACCAGCGGGACGGTCGGCTGGAGGGCGCGGACGCCGCGGAGGGCTTCGAGCATCTTGTCCTGGTGACCGTGCGCGGTGTCGAGCACGAGCACGTCGACGCCGGCCTCCAGGAGCGCACGTGCCTTGCCGACGACGTCGCCGTTGACGCCGACGGCCGCCGCGACGCGCAGCCGGCCGCTGTCGTCGACCGCGGGCCGGTAGAGGGTGGCGCGCAGGGCGCCGGCGCGGGTGAGGATCCCCACGAGCTGCCCGGCCTCGTCGACGACCGGGGCCAGCCGGTGCCGACCGCGCAGCCGGTCGAAGGCCTCCCTCGGCTCGGTGCCCGCGGGCAGCGTCAGGAGATCCCGGCTCATGACATCGCGCAGCTGCGCGAAGCGGTCGACGCTGACGCAGTCGGCATCGGTGACGACACCGACGGGTCGCCCGGCCTCCACCACGATCACCGCGCCGTGGGCCCGCTTGGGCAGCAACGCCAGCGCCTCGCCGACGGTCTGCCCCGGGGCAAGGGTCAGGGGAGTGTCGTGGACGAGGTCACGGCTCTTGACGAAGGACACCACCTCGGCGACCACCTCGGCCGGGATGTCCTGCGGGATGACCGCGATTCCGCCGCGACGGGCGACCGTCTCGGCCATGCGGCGACCGGCGACGGCCGTCATGTTGGCCACGACGATCGGAATCGTCGTGCCGCTGCCGTCCTGCGTGGAGAGGTCGACCTCGGTCCGGCTGGCCACCGCCGAGCGCCGCGGGACCATGAAGACGTCGTCATAGGTCAGGTCGTAGGGCGCGGGCCGGTCCTCGAGGAATCGCACGTGCCGCGAGCCTACCCGCGCCCCGCCATCAGTCCGCCACGCTCAGTCGCGCGCTCCGAGCCGCAGCCCGTAGAAGTCCTCGACGACCCGGTACCCGAGAGAGTCGTAGAGCGCGCGGGCGCCGGTGTTGTAGCCGAAGACGTTGAGCCCCAGCGCCGGTGCGTTGCGGGCTCGAGCCCACTGCGCCGCCGCGTGCATCGTCGCGGCCCCGTATCCCTTGCGTCGCTGCGCCTCGTCGATCTCGATGTCGTAGACGTAGGCGACTCGCCGCTCGCTGCTCAGCCAGAGCACGCCGACCCGCTCGCCGGACCCTGAGTCCCGAACGACGAAGATGTGGTGGCCGGGCGTTGCGAGCCCCTCGGGCAGCATCTCGCCGAGCTGCTGCACCGCGATCGTCTGCGCCGTCGAGAGAGACTCCCCCGCCTGGTGGCGTGCGTCGGCGTAGCCGGCGACCTGCCAGTCGCACCACGCGTCGTAGTCGGCCTGCGGCAGGGGCTCCAGCCGCACGCGGGCCGCGAGCTCGGTGTTGTCGGGGTCGCCGGTGGTCAGGTCCAGCCGCATCTGCGTGGAGGACAGCTCGAAGCCGCCTTCCGCGACGAGCGCGGTCAGCGTGACATCGCCCGCCGGCACGGCCACGGTCAGGCGCTCCACTCCGGCGGCCGCGGCCTCGGCGAGCACGGTCTCGCGCACGGCCGGCAGCAGACTCGGCAACAGAGTCGGCAACAGAGTCGGCGGCAGCGCAAGGTTGTCGAGCACCAGGTTGTCGAGCACCAGGTCGGCGACGCCGAGCTCGTCGTGGCTGCGCTGCCACCACAGCCGCCCGACGACGGTGCCGTCCGCGGTGACGACGTCGTTCGGCTCGAGGCGGGGCAACCCTTGCCGAACGGCGCTGCTGGCCGCCTCGCGTGCCGCGGCCTCGCGGCCGGCGTAGTCGGCGCTGTCGGCGCTGCCGTAGTCAGCGCGGAAGCGGCGCACCAGGAGGCGTTCGATGAGCTGCTCGACAGCGGACTCGACCTCGACGGGACGCAGCTGCAGCGTGGTCACGGGGCAGAACGTAGCCCGCACAGTCCGCTCGCAACGCCTGGCCGCACGCATTCCTGCGACACAGGTCACGTCGACGGCACTCGTCGGTGAGGGTAGCCTTACCTGAGTCAGGAGCGGTGTCCCGCAGGGAGTCGCCGCAGGGTCTGCAGGAGCCGAGTCGTCGGAGGTCGTCCGTATGTCGCTGGTCAGCACCGCGCTCGGCGGCCGTGTGGTCACCGGATGCGCGGGGATCTGCCCGGACACCGCACCGACCCTGGCCGACTTCGTCCCCGGTGACGTCGTGACGATCGCCGACGTATGCGACGCTGCCGATGCAGCCGCGTCCCGTCGGCTGTTCGACCTCGGCTTCGTGCCCGGCGCCCAGGTCGAGGTGCTGCGCAAAGCGCCCCTCGGTGACCCGGTCGTCTACCGCGTGCTCGGCTACGAGATCGCGCTGCGGCGAGCGCAGGCCCGGTGCATCCGGGTCGGCACCGGTCGGTGAGCTCCGCCGACCCGGGCCACTGCGGCGGGGGAGGGGGCGGGTCGGCCACGCTGACCGCGCTGCCCCGCATCGCGCTGGCCGGCAGCCCCAACTCGGGCAAGACCACCCTCTTCAACGCCCTGACCGGCCTGCGCGCCAAGACCGGCAACTACCCGGGCGTCACGGTCGCCCGCTACGAAGGCACCGCTCGGGTCGGTGACACCGAGCTCGTCATCGAAGACCTCCCCGGCACCTACAGCCTCGACCCGATCAGCCCGGACGAGCAGGTCGTCGCCGACGTGCTCGACCCCGACCAGCTCGACTCGCCCACACCGGACGCGCTGCTGGTCACGCTCGATGCGACGACGCTGCGGCGTTCGCTAGGCCTGCTCACGCATGTGCTGCAGGTCGGTCTGCCGGTGTGCGTCGTGGTCACGTTCACCGACGAGCTGGCGCGGCGGCAGGGCTCGCTCGACGTGCCCGCACTCGCTCGGGCCCTCGGGCTCCCGGTCCTCACCGTGGTCGCCGGAGACCGTCACGAGCTGGTCGCCCTCCGCGAGTCGCTGGCTGAGTTCCGCAGCTGGCCGAGCCCCGTCGTGCTGCCGCCGACCGCGCCGGCCGAGGCGCTGGCGTGGATCGACTCCGTGCTCACCTCGGCGTCCTACACCGCGCCGACCGACGACGCCCGGACCCGCCGGATTGACGCCGTGCTGCTGCACCCGGTGTGGGGCTCGCTGGTGTTCTTCGCGACCATGTTCGGCTTCTTCCAGGTGATCTTCGCGCTCGCGGCGCCCTTGCAGTCGGGCGTCGAGACCTTCTTCGCCTGGCTCGGCGGCATCGTCGACGCCCACGTCCACCAGCGGCTGCTGGCCAGCTTCCTGTCCGACGCGCTGCTCGGCGGCGTGGGCGGGGTGCTGGTCTTCCTGCCACAGATCGCCCTGCTCTTCCTGCTGATCTCGCTGCTCGAAGGCATCGGCTACATGTCGCGGGCCGCCTTCCTCATGGACCGCGTCATGAGCAAGGTCGGGCTCGAGGGGCGCGCCTTCGTGGCACTGCTGTCCTCGTGGGCGTGCGCCGTGCCGGGGATCATGGCCACCCGGACGCTCCCGTCGGCCCGCGACCGGATCGCGACGATGATGAGCGCTCCGCTCATGACCTGCTCGGCGCGGCTGCCGGTCTACGTGCTGCTGATCGGGCTGCTCATCCCGCCCGGCACCCGGCTGGGGCCCTTCGGCGCGCAGGGCGTCGTGATGTTCGTGCTCTACCTCGTCGGTGCGGCCTCGGCGATGGGCACCGCGTGGGTCTTCTCCAAGATCGGGCGCCGGCGCGGGAAGCTGCTGCCCTTCTACATGGAGATGCCGCCCTACCGGCTGCCGTCGGGCCGCTCGGTGCTGCTCGCGGTCTGGTCGTCCTGCCAGGCGTTCCTGCGCAAGGTCGGCAAGATCATCCTGCTGACGACCGTCGTGCTGTGGGTGCTGCTCAACCTCCCGGCTCGTAGCACGGCCGAGCTGCGGACCGCCGGCGTCGACACCGGCAACCCCACCGCGGTGTCCGCCTACGTCGTTGACCACAGCTGGGCGGCCGACGCCGGCCGCTTCGTGTCGCCCGTCTTCGCTCCGCTTGGCTTCGACTGGCGCATCAACATCGGCGTGTTGTCGTCGCTGTCGGCGCGCGAGGTCTTTGTGGCCACTCTCGGTCAGGTCGCGGCCGCCGAGGACCCAGCGGAGCCGTCTCAGGCGCTGCGGTCGATGCGCGTGGAGTCCGGGCCGCGGGCCGGAGAGCCGCTGTTCACCGCGCCCGTGCTGTCGGCCCTGCTCGTCTTCTTCCTCTACGCCCTGCAGTGCACCTCGACGATGGCCGTCATGCGACGGGAGTCAGGGACGTGGCGGTGGCCGGCGATCGCCTTCTGCTACCTGTTCGCGCTGGCCTGGACCATGTCATTCCTGACGCGGCTGGTCGTCGGGGCGCTGACCTGACGTGGGCGCCGACACCGCCCTCGTGCCGCTGCATCCCGAGGCGGTCGACGAACGCACCGTGCGCTGGGTGATTCCCGCCGGAGTCCTGACGTTCGTGGGCTCTCCGACGACGGTGCCGTCGGGGCTGGCCGCGCTCGTGGCGGACGGCACCATCGTCGGCCTGGTCGTCGAACCCTCCGCGGTCCTCGTGACGCTGGCCCCCGGTCACAGCTGGCGGGGTGACGGGGCCGCGGTCCGCGCCGCGTTGCAGCAGGCCCTGACGCAGCCGGAGCAGTGGTCACCCCCGGCCGGCTCCTCACGCGACGACCTGCTCAAAGCCGCCGCCCTCGAGCTCGTCGACAGCGCCGTCGGGGACTACGTGCGCTCCCACGGCGGCAGCATCGCCGTGCTGGCTGCCTCCGACGGGGTGGTCGAGGTCCGGCTGTCCGGCACCTGCGCGCACTGCCCGATGGTCGACCGCACGCTCAAGAACGGCGTCGAGGCGGCACTGCGCAGCCGCTACCCCGAGCTCCGCAAAGTCGTCGCGCACGTCGAGTGACGACAGTCGAGTGAGGACAAGGGCCCCTCGTCGGCCCTCGGTAGCCTCGCGGGATGCCCGTCCCCGACTTCATCCTCGCCCTGCGACGCAAGATCGGTCACGACCTGCTCTGGCTGCCCGGCATCACCGCTGTGGTGACCAGGGGCGAGGGTGACGACGGCGAGGTGCTGCTCGTGCGGCGTTCGGATAATCGGCAGTGGACGCCGGTGACGGGGATCGTCGACCCGGGGGAGCACCCCGCGCTCGCGGCGGCGCGGGAGGTGCTGGAGGAGACGGGGGTGACCTGCGAGGTCGGCGCACTCGCCGGAGTGGATGTCAGCCCTCGGATCGTGCACGCCAACGGCGACCACGCGCAGTACCTCAACCACACCTACCGCTGCCAGTACGTCAGCGGTGATGCCCACGTCGCCGACGACGAGTCGGTGGACGTGCAGTGGTTCCGGCTGGCCGCGCTGCCGGTCATGGCGGAGGCTCATCAGCGGAGGATCGACGCTGCGACGGGCCGTGTCGACGCGCGGGAAGGGGCCTGACGTGGCGAGGTGGACCGCAGCCGACATCGGCATGCTGCAGGGGCGACGCGTCGTCGTTACCGGCGGCAACTCCGGTGTCGGGCTGGAGACGCTGCGCATGCTGCTCGCCCGCGGCGCCGACACCGTCATGGCCTGCCGTGACGTGACCAAGGGTGAGACAGCACGGCGGGACCTGCCCTCGGGTCCGGGCTCGTGCCGGGTCGTGCCGCTGGACCTGGCCGACCTGGACTCGGTGGCGGGATTCGCCGACCGGCTGCCGGAGGACTTCGCCAGCCTCGACGTGCTCGTCAACAACGCGGCCATCATGGGCGGCAACGCCGGCCTGTCCGCGCAGGGCTACGAGCGCCAGATGGCGACGAACCAGCTGGGCCACTTCGCCCTCACGGCGATGCTCTGGCCGCGACTCCGATCGACGAACGCCGCACGTGTGGTCACCGTCTCCTCGATCGCCTCCCGGGGTGGGCGGCTTGGGCCCGGGAT
Organism: Actinomycetales bacterium; assembly: GCA_051960855.1. Taxonomy (GTDB): domain Bacteria; phylum Actinomycetota; class Actinomycetes; order JAJZTN01; family JAJZTN01; genus JBQCDV01. The sequence goes on along the minus strand of JBQCDV010000132.1, from coordinate 12,318 downwards.
GGACCGCGACCTGCTGGTGGCGCCGGAGCGGTATGAGCCGATGGCGGTGTACGCCAACACGAAGCAGGCCAACCTGCTGTTTGCGCAGGAGCTGGGACGCCGGATCTCCGCTGCTCGGCTGTCGCAGCGGTCGGTCGCGTGCCACCCCGGTGTCAGCGCGTCGAACCTCTTCCCGACCCAGCTGCGCAACAGCGGGCATGACGGGCTCGCGGTCGTCGCGGAGCGCTTGATGCCGTTGGTGGTGCAGTCCTCAGCCGCGGGCGCGCTCGCGACGCTGCGGGCGGTGGCGGACCCCGCGGTCGGAAACGGCGACTTCGTGGGGCCACGCGGCCTGGGCGGCAGCCGCGGTCTGCCGCAGGTGGTGCCGGTCTTCGAGACGGGGCGCGACGAGGCGACGGCGCGTCGGCTGTGGGAGCTGTGCGAGGAGCTGACGGGAGTGACGTTCTCGGTGGCGTGAGTCCGCCAGTCGCCCGGGCGTCTTGGGCGGCCCGTCGAGCTGGTCATGAACAGAAGGGGAGCCCTGCCTCCGCGAGCCGCGCTGAGAGCAGCTCCCGCACCAGATCGCGCGGCAGGGGTTGGTCGAAGGGGAAGTGCAGGGCGCTCTTGGTGCCCGGATACACCGCCGCCGCGGGCACTGACGCGAGCGTCGAGCCGCTGTGCGGGAAGTAGCTGAGGTGGTGAGTGAAGGCGGCGTAGCCCGCCACGGTCGTGCCGTGGAGGCGGTAGCCCGGGATGCCGTAGGAGATGACCTCCTCGGCGCCCGGCAGCAGCTCGCGGATCGTGCGACGCAGCTCGGCCAGCGTCGAGCGCTGGGGCTCGGAAAGAGCTCCTAGGTACTCGTCGACCCGCTGCGCGCTCACTCGAGCAGTGTGGCGAGGGCTTGCCGGGGTAGGAAGAGGTCCTGGCGCTTCAGCTCTCTTGCCCCTATCGTTTGTCGATACATTGATATTCGATAAGGACGTGGTCTGGTGCGGGAACATCTGGCTCGGGCCGAGACGGCAGTTCTGGAGGCGGTGCTGATCGTCGCGCTTGTCGGCGTCGGTGTCTTCGGCTTCCTGCGCACGGTCTTCGGGCCGTTCGCGCTCGGGAGCTTCCTACCGGACGCGGTGCGGGACTTCGGCGACCGCCTCTTCGGGCCGGCTTTCCTGGGAGGGCTTCCCTTCGTGCGCGCGACCTTGGCGCCGGGAGTGGCGGTCCAGACCACTCCCAGGCTGTACCAGTACGGGGCCGAGGAGGTGCCCGCCGGTCGCGGAGAGTTCAGCGGTCCATTCGAGGCGCAGGTCAACGTCTTCGCACCATCTCCCCTGCAGCGTCTCGGCCTCGTCGGCGGCGACCTCGTCACGGTCGTGGCGACTCTCGCCGTGGTCCTGCTGCTGTGGCAGATGGTCCGGTCCCTCCGACGAGGGGACCCCTTCACTGTCGCCAACGCCCGCCGCCTGCAACTCATCGCCGTCGCGGTCGCGGTCGGTGGGACGATCGGTGCGAGCCTGCACAGCCTCGGGCAGTTCCTCGTCCTTCAAGATCCGGTCATCTCTCCGTTCGTGGCGGACGCGACGTTCTCGATTCCGCTGCTGCCGCTGGCGGCTGGCCTGGGGATCTGGCTGCTCGGCGAGGTGTTCCGCCGCGGAGCTGCGATGAGACGTGAGCTCGAGGGCGTGGTGTGAGCAAGGCTCAGGTCAGCCCTGACGAGGACTGGGAGATCTCCGTCCACCTTGACGCGCTGCTGGAGCTGCGGCAGCTGACCCTGGCCGAGCTGGCCCGTCGCGTGGACGTGACCGTCGTCAATCTGTCGATCCTCAAGAACGGCCGCGCTCGCGCCGTCCGCTTCAGCACGTTGGCGGCCATCTGCCGTGAACTGGAATGCCAGCCCGGGGATGTGCTCTCCTATGAGCCCAGCGGGTAGACCGCCGGGTATGACTGACTCGCGTCCTGCGTCTCGCGGCAGCGAATCCCGACCCGTGCATGACCTCGACCGCTTCGTGCGCGCGCAGGACGACGGTGGGACGTATCGCAGCGCCGTTCGGGAACTGCGGGAAGGGCGCAAGCAGTCGCACTCGATGTGGTTTGTCTTCCCGCAGGTCTTGGGGCTCGGTCACAGTGCGATGTCGCAGCGCTATGCGATCTCCGGACTCGAGGAGGCGCGCGCGTATCTCGCGCATCCGGTGCTGGGACAACGGCTGCGCGACTGCGTCGACATCCTGCTGTCGCTGCCGGGCGACGACCCCGTGATGGTCTTTGGCGGCATCGACGCAACGAAGCTGCGGTCATCGATGACGCTGTTCGCCGCCGCCGACCTCGAGGAGGATTCGGTCTTTGCCCAGGTGCTCGCGAAGTACTTCGGCGGCCAGCCGGACGAGGCGACCGTGCAGCGGCTGGGGTAGCCGGAGGGTGTGGACGGCCCGGACTTTCAGGGGCTTCCGAGCAGCGTGTAGGCGACGATGCGGCCGCCGAGGTCCACCCAGACCACGGTGCCACACCCGGCCTCGCCGGCGGTGCTGGCGGCGTAGGCGGGTGCCTCGCCGAGACGGACAGGCACCATCCCGACCCGAACGGCGCCTCGCGCGACCTGCTCCGCGTCGCCGGTGACGGAGTGCGGGTGGGCGTAGTCGCGACCGCACAGCTGCACGAGGTCCGGCGTGCCCGTCCACCCGGAGTGGCGGAAGCCGTCGAGGTTATCGGCGAGCAAGCACGCCATGGCGGTCGCGACAACGGCGACGAGCGTCGCGACCGGCCGGGCCGCCCGGGGTGGGATCCCCGACGAGCGACGAGCCGGTCCGGCGTCGAGGACAGGCGTGCGCATCGCATCCCCCCGGTTTGGCGCAGCGGCAGTCACCACCGACCACCGATGATCCATCCTGGCAGGCATCAGACGCGCTGCCCAGGAGACGCGGCGCACCGACGGCAAATCCCGTTGCGGTGACGGCAACTCGGTGGTGCACAGTGTGCGCTGTGACAACGATGCGCGCGACCCTCATTGGCGGACCGACCCTGCTGTTGGAGATCGACGGCTTCCGGATCCTCACGGACCCGACCTTCGACGAGCCGGGCGAGTACCCGATCGGCACCCGGACCCTCACCAAGACCCAGCCTCCTGCCCTGACTCGTGAGCAGGTGGGCGGAGTGGACCTCGTGCTGCTCAGCCATGACCAGCACCCGGACAACCTCGACCGGTCCGGACGGGAACTGCTGGGAGAGGTTCCCGTCGTGGTGACGACAAGGGAGGCGGCCGACCGGCTGGCCCAGCCGCACGTGCTCGGGCTGGCGCCGTGGGAGTCCACGGTGGTGGAGCGCGATGACGCCTCCGCCGTCGAGGTGCTTGCCGTCCCGGCGCTGCACGGGCCCCAGGGTGCCGATGCCATCGTGGGACCGGTGAACGGCTTCGTCCTGCGCGGCGACGACTTCCCGACGGTGTACGTCAGCGGCGACAACGCCTCGCTCGACCACGTCCGCTCGATCCGAGACAAGGTCGGAGCACCGGACCTCGCGGTTCTCTTCGCCGGCGGCGCCAAGACGCCCGTCATGGACGCGCACCTCACCGTGACCAGCGCCGAGGCGGCGGAGGCAGCCGGAATCCTCGAGAGCGGCCGCGTCGTGGTGGTGCACACCGATGGCTGGGGGCACTTCACGCAGCCAGGCTCGACGGTGCGCCCGGCCTTCGAGAGCGCCGGTGTCGCCGACCGTCTCGTCACTCTGACGGCGGGGGAGACAGCTGACCTCGCCTGAGGCGCCACGGCGGCGAGCCCGAGCCGCGCAGGCGCGGAAGGACCCAGCGACGTTCGAGCAGTGGCTCGAGGCAGTCGCCGAGCGCAGCGACCCCTTCATGGCGTGGCTGGGCGTCGTCTTCGCGCTGCTCGTCGGCTTCCAGCTCGTCGCCCAGGTCAAGCCGGTCACGGGCACCGTCCTGAACGGCATCGGCTGGGCGATCTGGGGCGTCTTCGTCCTCGACTTCGTCGCCAAGCTGTGGCTGGCCCCGGACCGGTCGGTCTTCCTGCGGCGGCACTGGTTCCAGGTGCTCGGGCTGCTGCTGCCGACGTTGCGGCTGTTCAGCTTCCTGCGGCTGCTGCGGCTCGGGCGGGCGCTGCCGGCGGCGCGGGTGCTGACGACGTCCTACCGGAGCGCGGGGACGGCGCGTCGGCTGCTGGGCTCGCGGCTGGCCTACCTCGGCGGCCTGGCGGTCGTCGCGACCATCGGTCTCGCCGAGCTGATCTACCTCTTCGAGCACCGGGACGGCGGCGTCATCCCGACCTTCGTCGACGCGCTCATCTGGTCGGCGAGCCTCGTGCTCGGCATGCAGGCCGACCCCGTCCCGCCGAGCCGCCCGGGTCAGCTCGTGATGCTGGCGGGCTTCGCCACGGGCCTGGTGCTGATCGCCACGCTCGCCGGCACACTCGGGTCGTTCCTGCTCGAGGGCCGCGACGAACGGCGCTAGCCGCGCGAGCTCAGGCCGCTCGAGCAAGGTCGTAGACGCGCAGGAGCGGCCCCGCCTCGGCTCGCACGAGGACCGCGAGCCGGGTGTCGGACATGGCGAACGTCCTCGGCCCGTCGAGAAAATCAGGCGGCAGGTCGAGAAAACGCCCGTCCCACCTCCGGACGGTCAGCGTCGAGCCGTCCGCTCCGCTCGACCAGGCGGCGAAGTCCCGCCCCGCGGCCACCCGCCACGCGCTCTCGTCGCTCAGCCGCACCTCAGAGGAGCAGCCTGGCAGGACGCACGCGCGGACGCTTCCCGCCACGGACGGGTCGCCCGCGACCCCGCTGGACCAGACAAGGTGCTGACCCGCGAGGGCGACATCGGTCAGATGCGGCACGGTCGCGACAGGGACGAGCGTAGATCCGCTGCCCGCCGACCATACCAGGTCGCTCTCGATCTCATCGTGGTCCCGCACGTAGAGCACGCCATCGCTCGTGCCCTCCTGGACGCCGGAAAGGCCGTTGTCCGGCACGGCTTCGGGACCCCTCGCCGACCAGGGCTGCCAGCGGCGCCAGCTGCCGTCCGGCCGCTGCCACACGGCCGTGCCGGACAGGTCGTGGACGCAGACCTCCTCCGCTGTCGCCGTCCGCGTCCCGTGGTCGAGCACCCGCTCGTCGCCGGTGCGCAGATCGCGCACATGCAGTCGCCACGCCACCTGCGCCTCGGGGCTCAGCGCGCTGTCCAGGGGCTGGTCGGCGACCTCGGTCCACGTCAGCCAGCGGTTGAGCAGGAGCCGGGGGCAGACGTCGCCTCCGCCGTCCCGCAACGTCACCAGCCCCACCTCCTGGGTGTCGCCCGTGGGCAGCGCCACCACCAGCAGGCGGCCACGGTGCGAGACACTCCGTGCCCCGCGGTCGGCGATCACGAGCCAGCTGTCGGTCATCACCATCCCGTCTGCGCGGACGTTGACCCGCTCGGCAACGAGCGGTGGCGCCGCCAGCTGGGGCAGGTCGGTCGGCAGCGATGAGACGTCCGGCTGTCCCGGCGTGGGCCCGAACGGCGCGGCGGTGGTGCCGGTCGCCCCCGCAGGCGAGGGCGTGGGGGACGAGGTGGTCGCCTGCGGGCGAGGTGGCTTCGCCTCTGGTGTCGTGGAGAGCTGGTGCCAGGCGAGCAGCCCTGCCACGACCGCCGCCCCGGCGCCCAGCGCGACCCGACGTGCCCGTCCTGGAGCCGGCCCGTCGTCGAGCAGCTCGCCGTCGCTCATCCCTGCCTCACGCAGCCCTGCGTTGCGTGGCTCCTCGTTCCGCGGTCTCCGCGTCCCGCTCATCTCGCCTCCGCCACCGATGGTCGACCCCGGCATCGTCCCGCGACTAGGCGAAGACCGCAGCGTCGTGTCCCAGCTCCGTCGTCGACGTCCAGCGTGGCCCGGTTGGGCCGATCTTGCCGACCGGTCCGACGACCTGGACCTCGCCCGCAGGACCGGAAAGGGCGACGAGGTAGGGGTCAGGCGAGGGCAGCGACGGCGCGGTTCGCGTTTCGCTGACGCTAAGCCGGTCGGACGGCGTTCGGGAGTCGAGCAGCCACTGCGCTGTCGAGGCGAGCGCGAGACGGGTGTGCAGCGGCGGCCGGCCGCTGGCAACCGCCGCGAGTGACCGAGCGGCGGCGGCGGCGACGAGATAACCCGTGGCATGGTCGAGCACCTGTGCGGGCAACACGCCCGGCTGCCCGTGCTCGCCGGTGAGGTCGGCGATGCCGGAGACGGCTTGCACGATGGAGTCGAAGCCTCGCCGGCGCTGCCACGGGCCGTCGCCCCATGCGGAGAGCCGGACCGTCGTCAGGTGAGGGTGCGCGGCGAGCAGGTGCGCGTCGTCGAGCCCGAGAGCCTCGAGGCTGCCCGGGCGGTAGCCCATCACGAGCACGTCGGCGGCGGCCAGGAGCTCGTCGAGGACCTCGCGGGCGGCGGGTTCGCGTAGGTCGAGGGCCGCGCTTCGCTTGCCAGGCAAGGTGTCCAGCGCTTGCAGTGGCAGCTCGGGCAGATGCGGAGCGTCAAGTCGCAGCACGTCCGCGCCCCAGGCAGCAAGTGTCTTGGTGCCGACCGGTCCTGCGATCACGCGAGTCAGGTCGAGCACGCGTACGCCCTCGAGGAATCGGCCCGTGGGCAGGGCACGGGGTCGGCCTGCGGCGGTTTGCTGAGTCAGCGGCCGTACCGCGCTGGCCTGGCCTTGCGGATGCCGCCGCCACTGCTCCACGGTCCGGACGGCCCCCGCCACGGCCCCGGCGGCGGACAAGGCCTCCTCGAGGTCTTCGGCTCGCCACTGCCGGATCGCGGCGGCGATGGAGTCAGGGTCGTTGCGGCACGCGAGGACGTGCAGGGCGCGGTCCCGGTGCCAGGGATAGTTGCCGTGCAGCCGGATCCAGCCGTCCGAGGTCTGCCAGAAGCGAGACAGCGGAGCGAACAGCTCCGTCTGCTCTCCGCCTGTCGGCAGCCTGCGCGGCGCGTAGCGCTCGCTGGTCGAGGCGATCGCCAGGTGCGTCAGGTCCAGGGTGACCAGGGGCCGTTCTGTCGCTCGGGTGCGGGCGACGTCGAGGTCGGCGATGGCCAGCAGGGCGGCGCTGGCAGCGGCGGTCATGATGTCGAGGCAGGGCAGCGGCGAGGGGAGCAGGTCGTCGCGGGAGTCCGTGAGCTCGACAGCGCCGGAGGGGCCCGGCATCATCGGCCACTCGCATCGGCTCGTCATCATCGGCACCGGGCGGCGCCGAAGAAGTGCGGCATCATCGGCCACCGGCGACATCGAGGATGCTGCCGGTGCAGTAGCTCGCCTCGTCACTGCAGAGCCACAGAATCGCCGCGGCCACCTCGTCAGCGCTACCGGCGCGCCCGAGCGGCAGCTGGGGCCCGAGGCGCTCGAGCCGGCCGGGTGTGCCGTTTCGCGCATGGATCTCGGTCGCAGTGATGCCGGGCCGGACGGTGTTGACTCGCACGCCCTCCGCCGCTGCCTCGTGCGCGAGACCGATGGTCAGTGAGTCCACTGCGCCCTTGGCCGCGGCGTAGTCGACGTACTCGTGGGCAGCTCCTGTCCTGGCCGCCACCGACGACAGCAAGACGATCGCGCCACCGGCGCCGCCACGGCCAGTGCCCAGGCGCCGCACTGCTTCGCGGGCCGTCAGGAGGGTGCCGAGGACGTTGACCTCGAGCACGGCTCGCATGCGTTCGAGACCCATGTCGGCAAGGTCAGAGGGCGGAGCGACTATGCCCGCGTTGGCGACGACCGCCGTGAGGGGGCCGAGAGCTGCCGCGGCGTCGAAGGCGGCGATGACGTCGCTCTCATCTCGGACGTCGGCGCGTATCGCCTCGGCCCGGCCGCCGCCGGCTGCAATCTGGTCCACCACCTGCTGCGCCGAATCCGCGTCCTCCCGGTAGGTCAGACAGACCCGGTATCCGCGCTCCGCCCCCAAGCGGGCGGTGGCCGCCCCGATGCCCCGACCACCGCCGGTCACGAGAAGCACGGGCGGGGGCGGCATTGCGTCACTCACAGCTTGAATCTAGGCGCCGCGTCGTTCACAGCCTGAATCGAGAGGTCGCGCGGTAGCGCGCGTCAGACCGCGAGGGCGGCCTCGAGGCTGTCCAGATAGGTGGCGAAGCCAGCGGGAGCCCGTGCCTCTCGGCGGGCGCTGGTTGCCACGGGCGCGGTCGCCGTGCGGACGAGCCGGGCCCCGTGGGCCGCCAGCCGTGCGACGAGGTCTACGTCCTCGCCAGTTGCGAGTGGGAGGAAGCCGCCGGCGGCGTCGAGGGAGGACAGGCGGACGCCGAGGTTGGCGCCGTGCACATGAGAGTGACCGGGCACGGCGAGATGCCGTGACTGCCACTCGCGCGCCACGTCTGTGTGGCGGTCCTCCCAGTCGGTGACGCGGACCATCCCGACCGCGGCGTCGGCGCCGGCCGCGGCTACTGCCAGCTGCGCCGACAGCCATCGCGGTGGCACGCGGCTGTCGGCGTCAGTGGTGGCGATCCAGGTGCTCTCGGTCGGCTCAGCAACGTGGCCACTCCGCCAGGCCGCGACCCCGGCGGCCCTGGCAGCCCCGACGTTGCGGGCCGCAATCTCGACGACGCATACACCGTCGACCCTGGCTACTTCTCCTGTCCCGTCGTCGCAGTCGTCAGCCACCACGACGACGTCGACTATCGCGTCACACTGACGGGAGGCGATAGCCACGGCCCTGAGGCAGCGGGGCAGCAACCCCTCCTCGTTGTGTGCAGGGATGACCACGACCACGTGACTGACGGTTAGTGGACCGCGGACAGTCACCACAGCCCCTCCAGCGCCGCGACTGACGCCCGAGCACCCTGGGCGAGGACGTCGAGCATCAGGTCGTCGTCCTCGTACCGCGCCAGGCTGTGCCACTTCTCGCAAGCGCGCAGCTCGCGGTGGACGGTGTCGCCATTGGTCGGGTACTCCGCCACCTGCGGCCGCCAGTGCACCGCCACGACCACGCCATCTGCCGTCAGGGAGGCAGCGACGCGCTCCCAAAGGCGGTCCCTCTCGGAGGTGTCGAAGTAGTAGGCGAGCTCGCTGACGACGATCAGGTCGAACTCGCCCGTGGGCCACTCCTGAGGGACCCGCCTTTGCGTCACCGTGACATGAGCGAACTCGGCGTTGCGGAGTCGGGCAGCCTCCACCGTCCCTGCGTGCAGGTCGTCCGCGATCACCTCCTCGCATCGCAGGGCCAGCTCGTGCGTCAGGAGGCCGATGCTGCATCCTGGCTCATAGCAGCGGGTGAATCTCCGCTGGGGGAGGGCCGCCAGTGTGAGAGCCCGCTTACGGTGCTCGTACCAGCGCGTCTGAAAACTCCAGGGGTCGGGGGAGCGGGCGTACATCTCGTCGAAGTACTCACGGCCGACAGAGGTCACCATCCTGGCCAGCCGCCCAACTGCGGGGTCGCCTCGGTCGCCGACACTGTCAGTCGGCCGAGCTGCTCGAGGTCCCGCTCGGCGTGGCTCTGCCGGAGGTAGACCTGCAGGTCCGCGATCTGTTGGGAGTGGTCCGCGTCCTGGGCCAGGGGCCACGGCCCGAGAGCGCGACCCACGCGCTCGATCACCTCGGTCGCGCTGCGCTCGACGACTGCCCGCACCCGCATCGCCCTCCGCTGCGCCGCACCCCTCTTGTCCTCCGGGTCGGCGTCAATGGCCGTGGCAGCAGACCGGAGCGCCCCGTCGCTACTGGCGAGGGCCACGTCGATCGCCCCCAGCTGGGCGTAGGCGTGGGGGCCGAGGTCCCGCCGGCGAAGGGTGTCGAGCGCCGTCCGGGCGATCCCGACGGCGCACCCGTGCCAGCAGGCGGCCACTCCGATGGCGCCGTGCCAGAAGCCCGGCCGCTCGAGGTAGGCCATCGGGGCACCGACCTCGAGTGCGGGGACGTCGCGGAAGCCGACTGGCTCGGTCGAGCTCTCGCGCATGCCCAGGCCCTGCCACGTGCCTTGCTCGACTGTGACGCTGGGCTGGGACAGCCTGGCGGCGAACAGTCGCCGCCCGTCCTCAGCAACGGCGGTCAGGAGGGCGGCGTCGAGGATTCCCGCCCCCGAGCACCAGGCCTTCGTGCCGGACAGTGTCCACCCGGACGGCGTTCGGGTAGCCGTGACGATGTGGCTGGGAGGCTCGGCGGCCCACACCCCCCACGTCGCGTCCGAGGAGATTCCGGCAGCTGCCACGTCGCCTTCAGTGACTCCGAGCTCGGCGAGGATCGCGCGGGCGTCGGTGTGGGCTTCTGCCAGGCGACCGACGACGGCGTCAGCGGCGCAGAGCGCGGCGAGTTGGGCCCAGCGCTCATAGGTCCGACCGCAACCGGGCTGCGGCAGGTCGAGCTGCCCGTCGCGCACGAGCGCGGCGAGCGCGGCCTCGACGGGGCGTTCGCGCACGGCCAGGGGTTTGCCCGGGCAGTTGCCCCACAAACGGCGCGGTAGACGAGGAAGGGGAGGGACTTGCCTGAGCCAGCGGCAAGCCCTCCTACTTGCTCGGCTCGCCGGTGAGTCGCTCGATCAGGTCACGCACGCGCAGCTCAATCGCGTCCACGATGCCGCGAACCACGGCGACCTCCTGGCCGGCGGGATCCTGGATCGCCCAGTCCTCGTAGGCGATACCTGGGAAGACGGGGCAGGTCTCTCCGCAGCCCATCGTCACGACGATGTCGCTGGACCGGACAACGGCAGCATCGAGCAGGCGCGCCCGGTGCGACCTCGTGTCCAAGCCGCGCTCGGCCAGCACCTGGGCGATGACGGGATGGACCCGGTCGGCGGGGTGCGAGCCGGCCGACAGCACCGAGACGCGGTCGCCACCCAGGCGCTGCGCGAGCAGCTGTGCTGCCACCGAGCGGCCGGCGTTGTGTACGCAGGCGAACAGAATCGTCGGGGCCGAGGGACGCACTGTCTGCGCATGGCCGGCAACGGCGTTCACGCTGCGAGGACCGACTGCAGTGCCTGCAGCGCTCCAGGGACCACCGAGTACCAGACGTTGCGGCCTCGCTTGCTCCCGGCGACGAGCCCCGCCTCCGTGAGGATCTTGAGGTGGTGGCTCACGGTCGGCTGGCTCTTGCCGACCGGTTCGACGAGGTCGCAGGCGCAGACAGCGCCGCCCTCCGCCGTTGCGAGCAGCGAGACCAGGCGGACGCGAACGGGATCGCTGAGAGCGGCGAACTGTCGCGCCAGACGCTCGGCGGCAGTCGCGTCGACCACCTCGGCCGCCAGGGGAGCGCAGCAGGATTCGATCCGCTCCGGCTCGGCTGTCACAGGCTCGGCCCCCAGGGTTTCCACCTTGAGAGAAGTCATGCGCCTACCCATTGACATACATCGATGCTTTCACGATAGTGATCCATAGATCTACTTCAATATAACTCGCCGTGAGAGGAACCGCGATGTCCCGTCTGCAGCTCGCCCTCAACGTGTCCGACGTGTCGGCCGCGACCGACTTCTACCGGCAGCTGTTCGGTGTCGATCCGGCGAAGGTGCGGCCCGGCTACGCCAACTTCGCGATCGCCGAGCCTCCGCTGAAGCTCGTGCTGCTCGAGGGCGGAGCCGGCGGGACGATCAACCACCTCGGCGTAGAGGTGGCTGACTCCGACCGCGTCGCTGACGAGCGAGCGCGCCTGGCCGCGTCGGGCGCCGTTTTGCGCGACGAACCTGACGTGACCTGCTGCTACGCCCGGCAGGACAAGTTCTGGGTGGAAGGCGCTCCCGACGGCGAGCGGTGGGAGGTCTACACCGTGCTCGCCGACAGCGAGACCTTCGCGGCGGCGACACCGGAGGCCGGCTGTTGCGAGCCTGACGCGGTCGGCTGCTGTGACACCGAAGGTGCCGCCTGCTGCGCCTGACATCCCTCGCGCGAGACGCCGAAGGCCCCAGGGGGCGGGAGCCGCATCTGTGGACCACCCGGCGCCGCGCGCACCTGTGGACCACCCGGCGCCCGTGCCTGGGGACCACCCGGCGCCCTGACCTGGGGACCACCCGACACCCGTACTTGGGCACCACGGGACGCCCCTGACCCACTACCGAACCAAGGAGAGCACCATGTCCGATCCGCGCCTGTCCACCACCGTCGCAAACGAGCGTGTCCGAGACCTGCGACGCGCGGCCTGCGAGTCTCGGCTCGTGGCCGAAGCCACCTGCTGCCGCGAGCACGGTCTGCGGCCCGTCCTGCGACGCGTCGTGCGCCGCTGACGGGTCGAAGGCCCTCTCACTCGACGGTTTCTTGCGCTACTGCGCCAGAACCTGCACAGCGAGAGGACCAAGGCGGCGCCGGACTGCGCAGACCGGCTCAGGGGTAGCCGCGACGGGGTGTCGCGTAGCTGACCCAGCCCACCCCGGAGCGCTCCACGTCACGCAGCGCCTCCGGCGGCAGATGTCCCCGCAACGGGGCGTAG
>JBQCDV010000131.1:0-5913 GCA_051960855.1 Actinomycetales bacterium | reverse complement strand
GGAGCGTGCAGGCGGTCCCGGCTCTGGGCGTACATCGTCTCGAGGATCTGCAGGGAGGTGTCGAGGCCGATGAGGTCGAGCAGCTGGAAGGGGCCCATCGGGTAGCCGCACGCCTCGCGCATCGCGGTATCGATGTCCTCGCGGCTGGCCCGGGCTGTCTCGAGCATGCGGACGGCACCGCCGAGGTAGCCGAAGAGCAGCCAGTTCGCCACGAATCCCGCGCGGTCGGCCACAACCACGGGCGACTTGCCCAGCCGGACCGCGAGGTTCCGGACGGTGTCGGTTACCTCCGGGTCGGTCTGGACGGTGTGCACGACCTCGACGAGCTTGAGCACCGGGGCAGGGTTGAAGAAGTGCATCCCGACGACCTGACCCGGGCGCGAGGTGATGGCCGCGACGTCGGTGACCGAGAGGCTCGAGGTGTTGGTGGCGAGGATCGCGTCGGGACGGCAGATCTCGTCGAGCTGCCCGAAGACGTCGCGCTTGAGCGCCATCAGCTCGGGCACCGCCTCGACCACCAGGTCGACGTCGCCGAGGTCCGAGATGGCGGTGGTGAACGTGATGCGACCGAGGATCGCGTCACGGTCGGCCTCGCTGAGCCGCCCCCGCTCCAGCGCCCGCCCCGTCGAGCGTTCGACGTGCCCACGGCCGCGCACCAGGGCTTCGTCGTTCGGCTCGACGCCTGTGACCGCGATGCCGTTGCGGGCGAAGACCTCCACGATGCCGGCGCCCATCGTCCCGAGGCCGACCACGCCGACGGTCCTGATCTCGCTCGTCATGCCGCTGCTCCTCGCCGTCGCCGGTGACGTTGACCTTGCGCCGGAAGTCAACCAAACCGCGGCCCTCGGTCAGCGGTCGGCTAGCGTCGCGCCCATGCGGCTCGTCATCGCCCGGTGCTCCGTGGACTACGCCGGACGCCTGTCCGCCCATCTGCCTCTGGCGACGCGGCTGATCGTCGTGAAGGCCGACGGCAGCGTTCTCGTCCACTCCGACGGTGGCTCCTACAAGCCGCTCAACTGGATGAGCCCACCGGCGTCGCTGGCGATCGCGGCTCCCGATGACGAGGCGGCGGCCGCCGGGGTGACCGAGGTCTGGACAGTGGCGTCGACCAAGACCGACGACCGCCTCGTGATCTCCATCCACGAGGCGATGCACGACGTCACACACGAGCTCGGTGTCGACCCCGGCCTGGTCAAGGACGGCGTCGAGGCACACCTGCAGGCCCTGCTCGCCGAGCACATCACCACCCTCGGCGACGGCTACACCCTCGTGCGCCGCGAGTACCCGACCGCGATCGGCCCCGTCGACATCCTGTGCCGGACGAACGACGGAGCGACGGTGGCCGTCGAGATCAAGCGGCGCGGCGAGATTGACGGCGTGGAGCAGTTGTCGAGATATCTGGAGCTGCTCAATCGCGACCCGCTGCTGTCCCCGGTGCAGGGCGTCTTCGCCGCTCAGGAGATCAAGCCGCAAGCCCGGGTGCTCGCCGCCGACCGGGGCATCCGGTGCGTGACGCTGGACTACGACGCGCTGCGCGGACTCGACGACCCGACCAGCCGGCTCTTCTGATGCCCCGCCGCTCGCCCGAGCCCGTCTCCGAGCACGCTCCCCCACTGCCCCCGCCGACGCTGATGACGCAGCGGTGGCTGGACCTCACCTTCCTGCACTGGCGTGTCGACCCCGACGTCGTCGCTCCCCTGCTCCCACCGGGCACCCGTCCCGACGTCTTCGACGGCAGCACCTACGTCGGCCTGATCCCCTTCCGCATGGTGGCCGCCGGCATCGGCGGCGGCCCCCCGGTGCCGTGGCTCGGTACGTTCGCGGAGACCAACGTGCGGCTGTACTCGGTGGACGGGACCGGGCGGCGAGGCATCGTCTTCCTCACCCTCGAAGCCAGTCGACTGGCTGTCGTCCTCGGTGCCCGCGCCGTCTTCGGCCTGCCCTACACGTGGGCCCGGATGTCGGTCCGTCACGTGGGCGACGCGGTCGAGTACACCACTGCGCGGCGCTGGCCGGCTCCCCGCGGGACGGGAGGGCGCATCGTCGTGCGGCCCGAGGAGGTCGTCGCCGACCCCGACCCCGAGGCGGTCTTCCTGAGCGCTCGCTGGGGCCTTCACGTCGAGCATCTGGGGCGCACGTGGTACGTCCCCAACCGCCACGAGCCCTGGCCCCTGCACCGCGCGCGCCTGCTCCATCTCGACGACGAGCTCGTCGGGCTGTGTGGTTTCCCTGACCTCGCGGCGCGTCCACCGGACTCTTTGCTGTGGTCCCCCGGGGTCCGAACGGCGTTTGGGCGACCCGGCCTCGCGTCGACCCCGCGGCCGGTCACGGGCTGAGGTCCTGGCAATCGGGTTCAGACGCGCTCGAGTTGCACATGGTCGTCAAGGTGACGAAAACCCAGCCGCTCGTACACGGGCACCGCTCTCGCCTGGGAGTGCAGCCACACCAGCTCGGGCTGTCGCTGCAGCGCGGCCCGACACGCCTCGTAGGAGACCACGCTTCCGATTCCCTTGCCGCGCAGCGGCTCTGCCACCGTCACCGCCGAGACGCGGACGGTGCGTCCCGCTGACGTCACCCGTGCGCAGGCCGCCACGTCTCCCGCGGCGGTGACAGCCACCAGGAAATCGTCCGGGTGACGGGAGAGGGCGGGCTCGACCAGCGGGCGAAGGTCGGCACCGTAGACAGCGACAAACTCCTCGGCGTCACGCGCCGGGCGCACCACGACCCGCGGCCCATCCGGTGCGACCGGAAGGGCCGGCGGTCGCAACTCGTCCAGCGCGAAGACCGGCATCGGCTCGACCCGTCGCAGGCCCGCGTCGACGAACACCGGCGCCTCCCCCTGCCCGGCCCGGGTGAGGACCCGGTGACTGGCCGCACGGCGACGCACCTGCGTCTCGGCCGCAGCGAGCGCGGCGGCCTCGGGAGTCTCGAACGCGTAGACACGCGCCGCCCAGGGGTGAGGCAGGCCGGGGAACACCATCCACCAGAGACCCGCGACCTGGCCGCCGTTGCCCTGCTCGGCCGCCTCGCGAGCCTCGGCCAGCTCGGCGTCGACGACGAGCTCAACCCGTGCGGCGTCGTTCGGGTGGCCCATCTCAGCCGATCAGCTCGTCGATGAAGCACCAGCGCCAGCTCTCGTCGCGCTCGAAGGAGCGCATCACCGGATGGGCGTCATCACCCGCCGACGTCGCCTGGAAATGGGAGGTCGCATGACGGCGTGGGGAGGAGTCGCAGCACCCGACGTAGCCGCACGTGAGGCACAGGCGCAGGTGCACCCAGTCGGTCCGCCCCTCCTCGAGACAGCCGGTGCAGCCGTCGAGCGTGACCGGCTCGATCTCGGTGTCCTGGGGGTGCTCGGCGAGGTGTGGGCAGGCGTCCCGCGCGGTGGTGGCCCGCTCGCCGTCGAGGGCGGTCTCGTCGGACTGGGAGAGGATCGCGTCCTCCAGGTCGAGCTCGCGGCGGAGCCGCTCCCACTCCTCCTCCGGCAGCCGGCCGGCCTGGCGCAGCCCGCCCAGGTGCGCGAGCTCGACCTCGATCATCTGCCGTCGCAGCCGGGCGTAGACCTCCCACGGCCCGACCTGGTCACCGAGCCGCTCCCATGGCGCCTCCTCCGCGATCTGCGCGTCGTGGCGCAGTCGCGTGACGACGGTCTCCGGGACCTCGCTGGTGGTCAGCAGCTGCTCGAGCCGCTCCCGGCCGGCCTGCGCGGCGGCACGGCGGGCGCTCGCCGTGGCGAGTGCATCCGCGGTCGCGTCGTCCGTGGGGACGCGCAGCTTCCGGGCGAGCAGCGGCAGCGACGTGGCCTGCCCGAGCAGGGTGACCACGACGACGACGAAGGCGAGCCACACCAGCAGGTCGCGCCGGGGAAAGGGCTTGCCGGCCAGCGTCGCCAGCGGAAGGCTGACGGCGGCGGCAGCCGTGACGACCCCCCGCATGCCGGCCCAGCCGATGACCGCCGGGACCGACCAGGGCGGGACGGGGTCCCGCGTACGCACCCGTGAGAGCAGTCGAGGCACATAGGTCGCGGGAAAGACCCACAGGATGCGGCCCAGCACCACGGTCGCGACGACGACCACCGACGCCAGCACGGTGGTCTGCCACGGCCCGCGCAGGTCGCGCAGGACCTCGGGCAGCTGCAGGCCGACGACGACGAAGACGGCGTTCTGCAGGAGAAACTCCACGACGCGCCAGAAGGCCTCCATCTGCAGCCGGCTCGCGGCTGACATCAGCCGCAGCTCGCGCTGGCCCAGCCAGAGGCCGCACACGACGACGGCGACGACGCCCGAGGCGTGGATCTCCTCAGCCGGGATGAAGGCCGCGAACGGCGTGAGCAGGCTGATCGTGTTGTCCAACAGCGGGTCGTCGGTGCGGCGGTGCAGCCACGCGATGACGGCCGCGACCAGCAGCCCGACCGCGACTCCGCCCGCGGCGCTGCGCAGCACGTCCCAGGCGATGGTGGCCGGACCGACGCTGTCCCCGATCGCGACCATCACGGCTACCCGCAGCAGGACCAGGGCCGTCGCGTCGTTGACGAGGCTCTCCCCCTCGAGGATCGCCACGACCCGACGTGGCAGCCCGACGCGACGCGCGAGGGCCGTCGCCGCCACGGCGTCCGGCGGCGCGACGATCGCACCGAGGGCGATCGCCGCTGCCAGCGGGACCTCGGGGACCACTGCATGCAGGACGAAGCCGACCGCGATCGCGATCACGACGACGTGCCCGATCGCCAGCAGCCCGATCGGCCGCACGTTGGCCCGGAAGGTCGGCACCGAGGTGCGCAGCGCGGCCACGTACAGCAGCAGGGGCAGGATGACGACGAGGACCAACTGCGGGTCGAGGCGGTAGGCCGGCACCCCCGGCACGACCGAGAGCACCAGCCCCACGACGAGCAGGAGCAGCGGGGACAGCAGCCCGAAGCGACGCGCGAGACCGGCGGTGACGGCGACGACCGCCAAGAGGGCGACGGTGGGCAGCAGGAGGTCCATCGCCGCTCACCCTACGGTCGTGGGCCGCCCGGGCGGTGACAGTCCTCGGGTGCCGAGATCAGCGCACCGATCAGTGGACCGGGACCAGCAGGTCGCGTGAGGTCAGGGAGATCTCGCTGTCCACCCGGAGGACCCGGTGCAGCCGGGTCGCGAGCAGCAGACGTCCCAGGCGCGGGTTGACCCCGGTCAGGACGAGGGCGCGACCGGCCCGCTGGGCCCGACGGTGGGCGCCCACGAGGACGCCCAGACCTGTCGCGTCCATGACGGTGGCGTCCGTGACGTCGACGACGACGTCCCCCGCGCCCGCGTCGATACAGGCGTGGAGCAGCTCGCGCACGTCGGCGACCGTGCGCACGTCGAGTGGACCGTGCAGCACCACCCGGTCCACGTCACCGAGGCGAATCTCGGTCCCGGCCATGTCCCACCCCCGGCGTCGGTTGCCCCCATTGTTATGTGTTACGACGCGTGAAGGAGCGATCCGGTTGCGTGGCGACGTGGACTTTTTTCAACGCCGGCGATCAGCGGCACCACCGCGGCGCGTGTCAGTCCGAGTAGTCGTAGAAGCCGCGACCGCTCTTACGGCCGAGGTCGCCGGCCTGCACCATCCGGCGCAGCAGCTCCGGCGGCGCGAACTTCTCGTCGCGGCACTCGTCGTAGATGTTGCTGGTCGCGTGCAGCAGGATGTCCAGCCCAGTGAGGTCGGTGGTGGCCAGGGGGCCCATGGCGTGGCCGAAGCCGAGTCGGCAGGCGGTGTCGATGTCCTCCGCGCTGGCCACCCCGGACTCGTGGAGCTTGACGGCCTCCATCACGAGAGCGGTGATCAGCCGCGTCGTGACGAAGCCGGCGACGTCCCGGTTGACGACGATGCACTCCTTGCCGATCGCCTCAGCAAACAGCCGCGCCCGCGCGAGCGTCTCGTCCGTCGTCT
>JBQCDV010000130.1:0-12873 GCA_051960855.1 Actinomycetales bacterium | reverse complement strand
GCCCAGGTCGACGCCGAGGTCGCGGGCCAGCTTCCGTACCGGCGGCTTGGCCAGCACGCTGACGCCGTGCCCGTTCGCGGTCGGCGCCTGAGCGGGCTCGGCCGTCACCGGCTCCGGAGCCGCCGTTGCGGAAGGAGCAGCGGGGGCCGCGGCCGGCGCGGTGGCGGCCGACGCCGGCTCGGACTGAGCGGCCGCGGCGGGAACGGTGCCGTTCTTGCGCGGCCGGCGCTTGGCGACCACGGACCGCGGCCCGTAGCCGACCAGGACGGCCGTACGCCCGCCCGGCGTCGGGGAGCCGATCAGCCCGGGCTCGACCGCGCCCTCCTCGGGCGGCGACGGCACCAGGTCCTCCGGATGGGACTGAACGGTGTGCGGCACACCCGGCACGCCCTCGGGGTTGACGTCGACGGTGAGGATCGGCGTCCCCACGTCCACGGTCGCTCCCTCGGGCACCAGCAGCTCGGTGACCGCCCCGGCGAACGGGCACGGCAGCTCGACCGCGGCCTTCGCCGTCTCGATCTCCACGATCGTCTGGTTGACCGTGACCATGTCGCCCGGCTTGACGTACCACTTCAGGATCTCGGCCTCGGTGAGCCCCTCCCCGGCGTCGGGGAGCCTGAACTGCTTGTAGGTCGGCACCAGCGATCTCCTAGAAGGCCAGCGAGCGGTCGACGGCGTCGAGCACCCGGTCGAGGTCGGGCAGGAAGTCCTCCTCCAGCCGGGACGGCGGGTACGGCGTGTCGAACCCGCCGACCCGCAGCACCGGTGCCTCCAGGGAGTAGAACGCCTGCTCGGTCACCCGGGCGGCGAGCTCGGAGCCGAGGCCGCGGGGGACCGGCGCCTCGTGCACGACGACCAGCCGCCCGGTCCGCCGGACCGAGTCGAGCACGGTGTCCGAATCGAGCGGGGAGAGCGAGCGCAGGTCGATGACCTCCAGCTGGCGACCGTCGTCCTCGGCCGCGGTGGCCGCGTCCAGCGCGACCTTCACCATCGGCCCGTATGCGGCGATCGTCAGGTCGGAGCCGGTACGCACGACCCGGGCCTGGTGCAGCGGGTCGGGCGTCAGGGACGGGTCGAACTCGGCCTTCTCCCAGTAGCGCCGCTTCGGCTCCAGGAAGATCACCGGGTCGTCGCTGGCGACGGCCTGCTGGATCATGTGGAAGCCGTCGGCCGGGTTGGAGCAGGCGACGACCTTGAGCCCCGCGGTGTGCGAGAAGTACGCCTCGGGCGACTCGCTGTGGTGCTCGACCGCGCCGATGCCGCCGCCGAACGGGATGCGCACGGTCACCGGCAGGCTGATGTTGCCCCTGGACCGGTAGTGCATCTTCGCCAGCTGGCTGACGATCTGGTCGAAGGCCGGGTAGACGAACCCGTCGAACTGAATCTCGCAGATCGGCCGGTAGCCGCGCATGGCCAGCCCGATCGCGGTGCCGATGATCCCGGACTCGGCCAGCGGGGTGTCGATCACCCGGTCCTCGCCGAAGTCCTTCTGCAGGCCGTCGGTGACCCGGAAGACGCCGCCGAGCTTGCCGACGTCCTCGCCCATGATGAGGACCTTGGGGTCGTCCTCCATGGCCTTGCGCAGGCCCATGTTGATGGCCTTGGCGATGCTGGTCGATGCCATGTCAGTGCGCTCCCTCGAACGACTCGAGGTAGGCGGCGAACTCGTCGCGCTGGGCGGCGAGGACGGGGTCCTCCTCGGTGTACACGTAGTCGAACATCGCGGTCGGCGACGGGTCGGGCATCGCGCGGCAGCCGGTGCGAAGGTGCTCGGCGAGCTCGTCGGCCTCGGCCTCGACGCCCTCGAAGAAGCTGGAGTCGGCGACGCCGTTGCGCGACAGGTAGGCCTTCACGCGCTCGATCGGGTCCTTGAGCTTCCACTGCTCGAGCTCGTCCGAGAGTCGGTAGCGCGTCGGGTCGTCGGAGGTGGTGTGCGCCCCCATGCGGTACGTGAAGGCCTCGACGAGCGTGGGGCCGTTGCCCTCGCGCGCGTTGTCGAGCGCGGCCTTCGCGACGGCATAGCAGGCCAGAACGTCGTTGCCGTCGACGCGTACGCCCGGAAAGCCGAAGCCCTGCGCGCGCTGGTAGAGCGGAATCCGCGTCTGGCGCTCGATGGGCTCGGAGATCGCCCACTGGTTGTTCTGGCAGAAGAAGACGACCGGGGCGTTGTAGACGCTGGCGAAGACGAAGGCCTCGTTGACGTCACCCTGGCTGGTCGCGCCGTCGCCGAAGTAGACGATCGTGGCCGCGTCCCGGTCGGGGTCGCCCGTGCCGACGAGTCCGTCCCGCTGGATGCCCATGGCGTAGCCGGTCGCGTGCAGCGTCTGGGCCCCGATGACGATGGTGTAGAGGTGGAAGTTGTTCTCCCGCGGGTCCCACCGGGAGTGGTCCACACCGCGGAAGAGCCCGAGCAGCGCCAGCGGGTCGACGCCCCGGGTCAGGGCGACCCCGTGCTCACGGTAGGTCGGGAAGGCGTAGTCCTGCGTGCGCAGCGCGCGCCCGGAGCCGATCTGGGCGGCCTCCTGGCCCAGCAGGCTGGCCCAGATGCCGAGCTCACCCTGCCGCTGCAGGGCGGTGGCCTCGAGGTCCACGCGCCGGGTCAGCACCAGGTCGCGGTAGAAGTCCTTGATCGCCTCGTCGCCGAGATCGAAGGCGTAGTCGGGGTGCTCGACGCGCTCACCTTCGGGGGTGAGCAGCTGCACGAGATCGGTCACCTGCACTCCTTGTCGTCGCCGGCGTCCCGGGATCACCGGCCCGCTGGCACGAGATGTCGGACGAGCTCTGAAGAGTCTCTAGCAAGCCGGTCTGACACTGCGGTTACCGCGCGGGGGTGGTGCGCGGGTTGGCGGGAGATTACCGCTCGGGCACGGCTGCTGCGTCGTCGGCGAGCCCGTGACGATCAACCGTCACCAAACTGGCACCTTCCGGAGCCCCCCCCAACCCCACCCCTCCCCCGCGCCGAGCGGACAGTTCGGTCCCCGGCGCCCCTTACAGCCCGTAGGCCTCCAGCAGCCGCAGCCACACCTCGCTCATCGTGGGGAACGGCGGAACGGCATGCCACAGCCGCGCCAACGGGACGCCCGCGACCACGGCGATGGTCGCGGAGTGCACGAGCTCCGCGACGTCCTGTCCGACGAACGTCATCCCCACGATGACCTTGCGGTCCTCGTCCACCACCATGCGCGCCTGGCCTCGGTAGCCGTCAGCCTGCAGTCCCGCACCGGAGGCGCTGGTCATCGGGACGTCGACGACGCGGACGGTGAGACCCCGCCGACGGGCGGCTGACTCGGTCAACCCGACGGAGGCCACCTCTGGGTCGGTGAACACGACCTGCGGCGCACCCACCTCGTCGGCCCAGGGGACCAGCGGGTTGTCTTCGGCGACGTGCCGCCCGCGCCTTCCGCCCCCGGGCGCTACCCGCACACCCGCACGACCGGCTCCCCGCACGGCGAGCCGCTCACCGACGGCACGCCCCTGGTACTTGCCCATGTGCGTGAGCAGGTTGCGCCCGTTGACGTCACCGACGGCGTAGAGCCACGGCTGCCCCTGGTCGTCGAGCCCGGCTGCTCCTACCGCACACGTCTCATCGACCGGCACGTAGCCGCCTGGCGCGAGCTGGTCAGGCCCGATCCCGACGGTCTCCAGGCCCAGAGACCCCGTCGCCGGCGAGCGCCCGAGCGCGGCGAGCACCTCGTCGGCCTCGAGCGTGACGTCGCCCCCGCCGCTGCCGGCCCGCACGGTGACGACGACGGAGCCGTCGCTGCGTCGTTCAACGTGGACGACGGTCACCCCGGTGCGGACGTCGACACCCTGCTCCCGGAGGCCGGCGGCGACGAGGTCAGCCGCAAAGGGCTCCATCCGTCCGAGCACGCGCTCGGACCGCTCCAGCAGCGTGACCTGGCTGCCGAGCCCCTGCCAGGCCTGGGCCAGCTCGCAGGCGACCACACCGCCGCCGAGCACGACCAGGCGGGGCGGGATGCGACTCGACGTGGTGCCCTCGCGGTTGGTCCACGGCGCGGCCTCCCGCAGCCCCGGTATCGGGGGCAGGGACGCGGTCGTCCCGGTCGCGAGCACCACCGCGACCCGCGCGAGCAGCCGGAGGTCCCCCACCCGCACGCGGCGCGGTCCGTCGAGCTGGCCGTGCCCACGCACCAGCGTCAGGCCGGCACTGTCCAACCACGACACCTGCCCCGCGTCATCCAGACCCGCGTCCCAGTAGTCCCGCCGTGCCAGCACCTCCGGGGGGTCCACCTCGGCCGGACGCAGCCCCCGCATCCGCTGAGTGGCCAGGGCGAGGTTCACCGGGCGCAGCAGGGCCTTGCTCGGGATGCAGGCCCAGTAGCTGCACTCCCCGCCGACCAGCTCGTCCTCGACCACGGCGACCCGGAGACCTCCGCGCGCGGCGCGGTCGGCAGCGTTCTCCCCGGCGGGCCCGGCCCCGATCACGACGACGTCGAACTCCTGCTCTGCCTCGGTCTCCACGACTCCAGCCAATCCCTCGGCCAGGAGGCGCCGCAAGATCACTGGGCCAGACTCTTGACAAGAGTCCTTTCGAAAGGCATCTTTCCAAGCAGTTCTTTCGACAGGAGCGCCGGCATGACGCACGAGCACGACGAGACGCAGCACCCTGGGCCCGACCAGCTGCCCATGCGCGACCTCACCGATCCCCAGGCCATGCGGGCGCTGGCCCACCCCCGACGCATCGAGCTGCTCGAGCTCCTCCACGTCGAAGGTCCGATGACGGCCTCCCAGTGCGCGGCCCGGCTCGGCGACTCGGCTGCGTCCTGCAGCTACCACCTCCGGCAGCTGGCTCGCTTCGGCTTCGTGGAGGAGGCGGGTGACGCACCGCGCAGCAGCGGGCGCGACCGGCCGTGGCAGGCGATGCGCTCCGGGCTGCGCTTCAGCAGCAACCGCCTCTCGATGTCACCGGCGCAGCGTGCGGCGGCCGAGCTCCTCGACAGCGTCATCAGCGACCGCCGCCTGGCCTGGCTCGCGCAGTGGCAGCGCGAAGTCCGCGAGATGTCGCCACCCGCGACACCCACCTCCAGCCCCAGCCCGAACGGCGCTGCTGACGGTGACGGCGCTGCCTGGGTGCGGGCGTCGTTCGCGAGTGACTTTGGCTTCTGGACCACTCCTGAGGAGCTCGAGGAGATCAGCCAGAAGCTGCACGACGTGCTCGTGCCCTACCAGCGGCGGCAGTTCGACGACGACGCCAGCGAGGCGCGACGCCAGGACGCTTGCGCGCGGTTTGTCTCCATCCTTCTCTACGGCTTCCCGAGGAGCGCTCCCGATGCGTGACGTCCTGCGGCTACGTGACTACCGACTCCTTCTCGTCGGACAGACGACAAGCATGCTCGGAGACTGGCTGCTGCTGCTCGTGCTCGGCATGTGGGTCAAGGACCTGACGGGCTCGAACTCCGCCGCGGGCCTCGTCTTCCTCGCTCTGGCCGTGCCGTCGCTGCTCGCCCCGCTCGGTGGCTGGCTCGCCGACCGCGTCCGGCGGCGCCCCCTGCTGATTGCGACCGATCTCGCCACCGGACTCGTTGTCCTGAGCCTGCTGTTCGTGCACGACCGTGGCCAGCTCTGGCTCATCTACGCGGTCGCGGCGCTCTACGGCCTGTCCCAGACCGTGTTCAGCGCGGCGATGAGCGCGGTGGTGCAGCTGATCGTCCCCGAGTCGCTGCTCGGTCCGGCCAACGGCGGACTGCAGACCGTGCGTCAGTCTCTGCGGCTGATCGGTCCACTCCTCGGCGCGGCTCTCTACGCCTGGCACGGCGCAGCCGTCGTCGCGGTCGTCGACGCTGCCACGTTTGTCGTCTCGGCCACCTCTCTCGCTCTCCTCACGCTGCGCGAGGAGCGCCCGACGGCGCACCACGGTGTCGCCTTCCGCACCCAGGTGCTCGCGGGGGCCGACCACATCCGGCGGTCGGAGCTGCTGCGTCGGCTCACCGTCGCCTCGGTCATCGTCCTGCTCAGCTTCGGGCTGGCGGAGTCGGTGTTCTTCGCGCTGATCGACGGGCTGGGCAAGCCGGTGGAGTTCCTCAGCGTCATCTCCACCGTGCAGGGCGCCGGTGCCATCGCCGCCGGCGTCACCGTGACCGCCATGGTCTCCCGGCTCGGCGAGGTCCGGATGCTCGTCGTCGGGCTGGTCGCGGCCACGATCGGTGTCGCCCTCACGGCCACCGGGGTGCTGGCAGCGGTCCTCGTCGGTGTCGCCATCTTCGGCGCCGCCCTGCCCACGCTCATCGTCGCCTCGATGACCGCGCTGCAGAAGCACACGCCCAACGCCCTCATGGGCCGCGTCAACGCCGCCTTCGACGTCGTCACCGGCGTGCCCTACACGCTCTCGATCGCGCTGGGCGCGCTGCTCGTCGGCGTCCTGGACTACCGGGCGATCCTCGGCCTGATGGCAGCCGGACTCGCCGCTGCGACGTGCTATGCCGCTCTGCGGCTGCCCCGCGAGACGACTGTCGTCGATGAGGATCCGGACGGAGTGGACGCCATCACTGCCGCCGCCGGCGCAGCAGCTGCCGGTGCTGCCCCGACTGTGCCCGTCGGGGCGCCGTAATCTCCGACACGTCGCCGACGCTGACCGGGCCCTCAGTCCTGACGCGGCAGTTGACCGGCATCGACCGGGACGAGACCCAAGTCTGCCAACTCGACCTGGTCCCCCCAGAGGCCGACGGCGACGTCGCCGGTCTCACCGACCGCCGCCCAGCACGAGTCGCGCACGAGCAGCAGGAAGGGTCGCTGAACACCGTCGACGGCAACCGTGGTCGGCACCCACTCGTCCTGCAAGGGAAGGCCAGGCCGCTGCCATCCGTCCAGCTGCTCGCGCAGCCACGCAACCCGTGAGGCACCGGTGGGCGCAATCCGAGAGATGAGCCCGAGGAAGGCAGAGCCCGCGGCATCGTTCAACCCTGCCGGCGCCGTCCAGGAGCGCGGCGAAATCTGGATCCTCGGCCGTTTCGGAACAGTCGTGACGACGACGGTAGGACGGCGATCGACAGGACCGTCCTCGCCAGGACCGCCCTCGACAGGACCGTGACGGAGGGACACCTTCCACAGCAGATTGTCGATCGGGGTCCCCTCCGACGCCGTGACCCAGTCCCACTGCTCCAGCCACCGCTCCCCCGTCCACGACGCATCGAGCCCGTAGACCGGGAAGTCCGGCGTCGTGGGCAACGGCGGGAGCATCACTGCCTCGCCGCTGCGACGGCGATCTCACCGGCGAGGCGCGCGTTGGACAGCACCAGGTCGATGTTGACGCGCAGCGAGGCGCCGTGCGTCTGCTCGTGGAACTCACTGAGCAGGAACGGTGTCACGTCCTTGCCACGGATCCCACGCTCGCGCATCCGGGTCAGCGCGGCCGCGAGGACCTGATCGTGCAGGTCGCGGTCGAGCTGGCGGTCCTCATCGACCGGATTCGCGATGACGAGCCCCTGCTCGACACCGAGTGCGTCCCGCGCCCGCATGACCTCAGCGATCTCGTCGGCAGTCTCGACTCGCCACGGCAGCTCCAGCCCCGTGTCGCGGATGTAGAAGCCGGGGAAGGTCGAGGTCCGGTAGCCGAGCACCGCCACCGACAGGGTCTCGAGGCGCTCGAGCGTCGCGGGGACGTCGAGGATCGACTTGACTCCAGCGCACACGACGGTGACCGGAACGCGCGACAGGGCAACGAGATCTGCCGACTCGTCATAGCTCTCCTGCGCCTCGCGGTGCACGCCGCCAAGGCCGCCCGTCGCGAAGACCCGGACGCCCGCAAGCGACGCCAGCCAGGACGTACTGGCCACAGTGGTCGCACCGGCAGCGCGGCGGGCCAGCGCGGCGGGAACGTCGCGCACGCTCACCTTGGCAACGTCGTCGTGCTGGGTGATGCGCACCAGGTCGTCGTGACCGAGTCCCACCTTCACGCGCCCGTCGATCAGGGCGATCGTCGCCGGCACCGCACCCGCTGACCGGACGGCTCCCTCGATCCGACCGCCCACCTCGAGGCTGCTGTCGCGCGGCAGGCCGTGGCTGAGGATCGTGGACTCCAGAGCCACGACGGCGCCACCGGATGCCAGGGCATCCGCCACCTCGGGTGCGAGGTCGATCAGGTCTGCGGAAGGCTTGTTCACGGCAACTCCAGTGGTGAAGGGGCGGGCAGAGGGGGGCGGCCACCGAGAGACGCCACAGCGCGTCCGGCGGCGGCATTCGCGGACTGCAGGCACTGGGTGAGCAGGTCAGACGACAGCAGCTCGACCCGGCCGTCGCCGGCGGCGAGCCATCGGGCGAGGAAGCCGGCGGCGAAGGCGTCCCCGGCGCCCGTCGAGTCGACGACATCGGTGGCCGACGAGGGAACGAAGACGGGAGCGGGTTCGCGTCGAGTTGACGCGATGGACCCTTGTGGGCCGAGCGTGACGACAGCGACCTCGTACCACCTGAGGAGCTCCCGAACGACGTCCGCCGGGTCCTCGAGCGCGGTCAGTGCGCGCGCCTCGTCGAGGTTGGGGAAGACGACACCCACCCCAGAGGTCCACGTCACGAAAGCCGCCGGCGTGACGTCGCGCAGGAACGCCACGGACCCGGGGTCAAGCGTCACTGTGACACTAAGGCGACGGGCCCTCGCCATGAGGTCGAGCACCGACTGCCGGACGGAGTCGAGGAAGAAGCTGTAGCCGCTGACGTGCAGGACCGCGACGTCGGCGAGCAGCGAGTCGGGCAGGTCGCCCGGACAGAGCGCGCGATTGGCGCCGCGCTCGACATACATCGTCCGCTCGGCATCGGTGCCGACGAGCAGCACGATGGCCCCGCTGGGCAGGTCGACGTCACCGACGAGGCGGGCGTCGACGCGATGGCGCGCCAACGCAGCAGTGTGCCCCGACAGACCGTCGACCCCGACCCGGCCAGCGAAGCGCACCGCAGCGCCGAGCTCGCCCAGCCAGGCGGCCGTGTTCGCCCCCGAGCCACCCGGCAGCGAACGGATCTCGGCGGGGGTGTCACTGCCGTGCGTCACGGCCGTGAGGGGCCGGACCACGACATCGTCGATGACATCCCCCACCACGAGCACGACGGGGCGCGACGACGGCGGCCCGCCACCGACAGCGGCGTTCGGGACGTCGGAGACCTCCGGAGTCAGCGGTGGGCGCGCCACTGCTTGGCCACGGCGAGGAAGACATCGTTGGCCTCGGGCTCACCGATCGTGATGCGGACGCCATCTGTCGCGTAGGGCCGCACCATGATCCCTGCCTCCTCGCAGGCCGCAGCGAAGGCCGGAGTGTCCGACCCCAGGCGCAGCCACACGAAGTTGGCCTCGCTCGGCACGACCTCCCAGCCCTGCTCGGCCAGTGCGGCGTGCACCCGGTCGCGCTCCCGCACCAGCTCCCGCACACGCTCCTGCAGCGCCTCCTCCTCACCGAGGGACGCGACGGCCGCGGCCTGCGCGATGGCACTGACCCCAAAGGGCACCGCGGTCTTGCGCAGGGCTTCGGCGACGGGCGAGGGCGCCACGGCGTAGCCGACCCGGAGTCCTGCCAGACCGTAGGCCTTGCTGAAGGTCCGGAGCACCGCGACGTTGGGATGACGCCGGTAGGTCGCGAGGCCGTCGACCGCCTCTGGGTCGCGCACGAACTCCACGTAGGCCTCGTCCACGACGACGAGCACGTCGCGCGGCACCCGCTCGAGCAACTCATCGAGCTCGTCCTGGTGCACCGCCGGGCCCGTCGGGTTGTTGGGGGAGCACACCAGGATCAGCCGGGTGCGGTCGGTCACGGCGTCGGCCATGGCGCGCAGGTCATGCCGCTCGTCAGCCGTGACCGGGACCTGCACCGACCGGGCGCCGGCGATCTGCACCACGATCGGGTAGGCCTCGAACGACCGCCACGCGTAGACGACCTCGTCGCCGTCACCAGCGGTCGCCTGCACGATCTGCTGCAGCACGCCGACCGACCCGGTCCCCAGCGCGATGTGGTCGGCGGGCACGTCGAGACGGCGGGACAGGGCCTCGACGAGCGCGGTCGCCGCCAGATCGGGGTAGCGGTTCATCTGTCCGGCCGCCGCCATCGCAGCCTCGATGACACCGGGCAGCGGCGGATACGGGTTCTCGTTGGAGGACACCTTGTAGGTGGTGACGCCCTCCCGCGGGGCCGGCGGCCGCCCCGGCTTGTAGACAGGCAGCCCGTCGAGCACCGCGCGCAGCTTGGGCGTCATCACGGTCTCGGCATCCGCGTCACTCACGTCAACCTCCGGCAGTTCCCGCTTCCGACGGGCGCCCGGGTCGCCCCGCCGCCCAGCCTGAGCCGTGACGCTATCGCGCGCCGGCGACCGCGCCGTTCGGGCCCGAGGGGCGCGAAATCCCGCGGCCGCTCGTCACGTTGCGTGATCATGGGTGGGTGAAGAGCCTCCTCCTCCGGATCGGCGTCAACGCGGTGGCCCTGTGGGTCGCGTCGATCGTCGTCGCGGGCATCACCCTCGCCCCCACCGGCACCGCCACCCAGAAGGTGGTCAGCGTGCTGCTCGTCGCCCTGGTCTTCGGGGTCGTGAACTCGCTGGTGCGGCCCGTGGTGAGGCTGCTGACGCTGCCGCTCTACGTCCTGACGCTCGGGCTGATCACGTTTGTCATCAACGCGCTGATGCTGCTGCTCACCTCGTGGATCGCGTCGCAGACGTCGCTGGCGTTCCGGGTGGACGGCTTCATCGCGGCGCTGCTCGGCTCGCTGGTCGTCACCCTCGTCAGCTGGGTCCTGAACGTCGCCCTGCCCGACTGATGCTGCCGCTCTCACCCGGACTCTGTCAGCCTCGCCCCCTAACCTGACGGCGTGCTCCGCTCCGTCACCGCGACCCGCTATGTCGCGCCGCTGCGCGAGGGCGGCTCGCTGCCCGGCCTGCTGGAGGCCGACGACTGCGGCACCTACGTGGTGAAGTTCCGCGCCGCCGGTCAGGGCCGCAAGGCGCTCGTCGCGGAGGTCGTCAGCGGGGCGCTGGGCCGGCGGCTGGGGCTGCCGGTGCCCGAGCTGGTGGTCGTCGACCTCGACCCGGAGTTGGGCAAAGCCGAGCCCGACCAGGAGGTCCAGGACCTGCTCAAGGCCAGCGGCGGGCCCAACCTCGGCATGGACTTCCTGCCCGGGGCCCTCGGCTTCGAGCCGCTCGCCTGGCGAGACCCCGACGCTGAGCTGGCGGCGCGGGTGCTGTGGTTCGACTCCCTCGTCAGCAACGCCGACCGCAGCTGGCGCAACCCCAACCTGCTCCTGTGGCACCGACAGCTCTGGCTGATCGACCATGGCGCGACCCTCTGGTTCCACCACGGATGGCCTCCGCTGCCAGCGCCTGCGGCCGACGGCGGCGAGCTGGCCGACAGCGACGTTCGGGAGTCGGTGCGCCGCGCGGCCGAGCGGCCCTATGACGACAGCGACCACGTGCTCGCCCCCTTCGCGAACGACGCTGCGCGGCGCCGCGCCGCCGTCGAGCTCGCCCCTCGGGTCACACCGGAGCTGGTCGCGGACGTGCTGGACCAGGTGCCGGAGGACTGGCTGCTCGGGGAGAGCGGCGGAATCGCCGGCGATGCGCAGTCGGCCTTCGCGCTGTCCGACGGTGGCACGGCCGCTGTCGACCTTGAGCCCGAGCCGGGCGGCGACTCGGCGCCGGCGCTGCGTGCCGTCCGACGCCGCTACCAGGAGTACTTCGCCGCGCGGGTCGACCACCTCCGCCGGGCGTGGGGGACGGCGTGACCGGGCGCGAGCTCTTCGAGTACGTCGTCGTGCGCGTCGTGCCGGACGTGCGGCGTGGCGAGCAGGTCAACGTCGGAGTCATCGTCTACTGCCAGATGCGCGACGTCCTGGACATGGCGTGGCACGTCGACGAGCAGCGGCTGTCGGCGCTCTGGCCGGCGGTCGACGTGGAGGGTGTGCGGCAGTCGCTCGCTGCTCTCGAGCAGGTGTGCCGGGGAGGAGCCGTCGCCGGCGGAATCGGTGCGCGTCCTCCGGGTGAGCGCTTCCGATGGCTGGTCGCTCCCCGCAGCACCGTGGTGCAGCACTCGGCCGTGCACACCGGGCTGACCGACGCTCCGGAGGCCGAGGCGGAGCGGCTGCTCGGGTGTCTCGTGCGCTGAGGCCGAGGCGGAGCGGCTGCTCGGGTGTCTCGTGCGCTGAGGCCCGGAAGCGCGCCCCGGCACTGCCTCCTAGGCTCGGAGGCGACCGTTCATCGCCGTTGGACACCCACGACTGTCGCAGGAGCCTCGCGTGACCGCACCCGTCGACCTTGACCGCTCCAGCGTGCGCGCTGCCCTCGGTGTGACCGATGACTTCGACGCCGCGGCGGAGGCCGAGGCCCGCATCCGTTTCCTCGCCGACTACCTCACGTCGGCCCGTGCCAGCGGCTACGTCCTCGGCATCTCCGGCGGGGTCGACTCGACCACCGCGGGGCGCCTGAGCCAGCTCGCCTGTGAGCGGGTCGGGGCGACGTTCACCGCGGTGCGCCTGCCTTACGGCAGCCAGGCCGACGAGGCGGACGCCCAGGCGGCGCTGGAGTTCATCCGGCCGCACTCCTCGTGCCGCGTGGACATCCGGCCTGCGGTCGAGGCGACGATGGCCTCGCTCACTGGGCCGACGGCCGATCGGCTGGCGGGCGACCGAGCACGGGCGGACTTTGTGCGCGGCAACGTCAAGGCGCGGCAGCGCATGGTCGCGCAGTACGCGATTGCGGGCGCGCTGGGAGCCCTCGTCGTAGGGACCGACCATGCGGCGGAGGCGGTGATGGGCTTCTTCACCAAGTTCGGTGACGGCGCTGCGGACGTCACCCCGCTCGCGGGCCTCACCAAGCGCCGCGTCCGCGCGGTCGCCCAGCACCTGGGGGCGCCGGCTCAGCTCGTGTCGAAGACCCCGACGGCGGATCTCG
>JBQCDV010000129.1:0-5136 GCA_051960855.1 Actinomycetales bacterium | reverse complement strand
ACGGGGCCGCCGCCGAACCGCTCCACCAGAGCCCGCAGCACCGCCCGGTCCAGCCGGTCGAGGCCGCGCTCGTCGACCTCGTAGATGTCGAGCGCCGCGCGCGCAGCACTCCGGTCGACGACCCCGTCGGCCCGCACCTGCGCCCAGTCCCGCACCCGCCGCAGCAGCCGGTTGGCGATGCGCGGGGTGCCTCGCGAACGGCCCGCGATCTCCGCTGCGCCCTCTCGTCGCAGGGGCACGTCGAGGAGGGCGGCGCTGCGGTGCAGCACCAGCTCCAGCTCGTCGGGTGCGTAGAACTCCATGTGCCCGGTGAAGCCGAACCGGTCGCGCAGCGGCCCCGGCAGCAGCCCCGCGCGGGTGGTGGCGCCGACGAGGGTGAACGGCGGAATGTCGAGCGGGATCGCGGTGGCCCCCGGGCCCTTGCCGACGACGACGTCGACGCGGAAGTCCTCCATGGCCATGTAGAGCATCTCTTCGGCGGGACGTGACATCCGGTGGATCTCGTCGAGGAAGAGCACCTCTCCCTCCGACAGCGACGACAGCACGGCGGCGAGGTCGCCGGCGTGCTGGATCGCCGGACCGCTCGTGACGCGCAGCGGCGCCTGCATCTCGGCGGCGATGATCATTGCGAGGGTCGTCTTGCCGAGTCCGGGCGGACCGGACAGCAGCACGTGGTCCGGAGTGCGCCCGCGCCGCCGGGCGGCCTCGAGCACCAGGGAGAGCTGCTCCCGAACGCGCTGCTGCCCCACGAACTCGCCGAGGCTCCGGGGCCGGAGCGCCGCCTCCATTGCACGCTCATCGGCCATCGCCTCGGCGTCGATCACGCCGCGGCCGCCGTCCTCCCACACCTCGACCTCACGACCGGTCTCGACGCCGCGGTGGCCACCGCTGTCCCGCGCGCTCATCGGCGGTCCAGCGTGCGGAGGGCGGCACGCAACAGGGCCCGAACGTCGTCAGCGGGTGGCAGCTCGCCTGCCTCGGCCGCGCGCGCTCGGGCGTCCTCGTGCTCGGCGGCGACGGTCTCGACCGCCTCGTCAGCCTCCTTCGCCGACCAGCCCAACCCGAGCAGTGCGGCGTGCACCTGCTCCCGCCACGCCGGGACGGCTGGGCTGCCTGTCGCCGGAGTCGCAGGACCGCCGGTGGGCGGCCCGAGGCGGTCCTTGAGCTCGAGCACGATCCGCTGGGCGCCCTTGCGGCCGATGCCGGGCACCTTGGTCAGGGCCACCAGGTCCTCGGTCATGACGGCGCGCCGGATGTCGTCGGGGGTGTGGACCGCGAGCATCGCCTGCGCGAGGCGGGGCCCGACGCCACTGGCGGTCTGCAGCAGCTCGAAGACTCCCCGCTCGTCGTCATCGGCGAAGCCGTAGAGCGTCATGGAGTCCTCGCGCACGACCATGCTCGTCGCCAGCTGCGCCTGCTGACCGTGCCGCAGCGACGCCAACGTGCCGGGCGTGCACTGCACCGAGTAGCCGACGCCGTTCACGTCCAGGACGGCCAGGTCGGGCCCCAGCGCGGCGACCGTCCCGCGGAGGAAGGCGATCATCGAGAGCTCCCGTCAGAAGAGGCCGGGCGAGGGCCTCGGCGGACACCGGGCACCACCCGGGCAGTGGTCGGAGTGCTGGAGCCGCCGGCCACACCGGACCCGACGCTCGGTGTCGCCGCAGGCAGCCGGCGGGCGCGAGGAGCACCGGGGGGCACCGCCGTCGGGATCCGACTGCGCGGCGCGCGTGCCGCAGCTGCAGCCAGCCGGGAAGCTGCTGTCCCGCGCCAGGCGTGGCAGATGGCCAGGGCGAGTGCGTCGGCGGCATCGGCGGGCTTGGGCGCGGCGGTCAGACCGAGCACGCGGACGACCATGGCCGCCACGGCCTGCTTGTCGGCGCGGCCGTCACCTGTGACTGCCGCCTGGACCTCGCTGGGCGTGTGCAGCCCCACCGGGAGCCGGTGGCGGGCGGCGACGAGCAGCGCGACCGCGCTGGCCTGGGCCGTCCCCATCACCGTGCTGACGTTGTCGTGGCTGAAGTAGCGCTCGATGGCGACGAACTCCGGCTGGTGCTCGGCGATCCAGTCCTCCAGCTGCCGCTCCAGCAACGCGAGGCGGTCGCCGATCTCGGCGTCCGTCGGCGTGCGGGCGACCCCGACCGCGACCAGTTGCAGGCGGCGCGGACCGGCGACCTCGAGCACGCCCAGGCCGCAGCGCGTCAACCCGGGGTCGATCCCGAGGACGCGGGTGGGGCGGCGGTCCGAACACACGTTCGGAAGGCTACCGACGATCCCGCCACCCGGACTGCCCGACACGCGCAGCCCCATCGGAACCGGGTGGACGCCCCGGACACTGCAACGCGAGCAGCGGTCGCAGCGAGGACAGGACGACGGCGGCGATCGCACGGTGGCCAGCGGCGTTCGGGTGGTCCCCGTCGGGGGCGAGCAGCGGCGTCGCGTCGCGGCTGCCGTCGACGTCGCGGAAGGCCGGCCGGATGTCGACGCACGTCGCGCCCACCGCCCGCGCCGCACCGCACAGCTGGCCGTTGGCGGCGAGGGTCACCGCGTCATCGGTCTGTCGCCCGGAGGCCCCCGTCTGACCCCGCAGCACCTCACCGTCCTGGAACACCGCCCAGTAGTCGACGACCAGCACGGTCGCCGGAGGCCCGCTGCGCAGTGTGCGCACGTCGCGCAGGACGTGGTCGAGGGCCAACCGCATGTCACGCAGCGCCTCGGCGTAGCAGCCGGTGCCGCCGCCGGGGCACTCGTCGTCGTCGAGCGTGTCCCGCGTGGGGCCGAGGTCGTTGGCGCCCACCTGCACGAGAACGACGTCCGCATCGGTGACGGCCTGCTGCAGCGAACGCGAGGTGGACAGCTGGCTGGCGAGCTGGGCAGCGGTCAGTCCAGGAGCCGACAGGTTGTGCACGTCGACCGTGTCGCCGTCGTGCCGCAGCCCGTCCGCGACGAGGTCGACGTAGGTGCGGCAGTCGCAGGCGTAGCCCGACGGCACCGAGTCCCCGAGCGCGACGACCGACAGCCGCCGTCCCTGCGCGGCGGTGGCACGGACGGATGGTTCCAGCGTCGCCGGCTGCTGGGGAGCCGCAGGGGTGGCGTGCACCGAGGCACCTGCGCTCGCCCCGGCGGACGGCGTTCGGGGATCGGGGACGACGTCGGCGCGGGACTGGTGGCTCGCCACGGCGAGCGCGACCAGGACTCCGATGACGACCGCGACGATCGCGCCCACGCGACGTGGGCCGCGACCGCCCGGGCTCACCTCGTCCGGCACGGGGCTGGGGCAGCGGGCGCGCTAGGCGTCGACGGCGTCGAGCTCGGCCATGACCTCGTCGCTGACGTCGAAGTTGGCGTAGACGTTCTGCACGTCGTCACAGTCCTCGAGAGCGTCGATGAGCCGGAAGACCTTGCGAGCGCCCTCCTCGTCCAGCGGCACCGAGACGCTGGGCAGGAACGACGAGTCGGCCGAGTCGTAATCCAGACCTGCGGCCTGCAGCGCCTCACGCACCGACACGAGGTCGGTGGCCTCACTGACGACCTCGAAGCTCTCACCGAGGTCGTTGACCTCCTCGGCGCCGGCCTCGAGCACCGCACCGAGGACGTCGTCCTCCGAGAGCCCGTCAGCCTTGGGGACGATGACGACGCCCTTGCGGTTGAAAAGGTAGGACACCGAACCCGGGTCGGCCATCGAGCCACCGTTTCGCGTCACCGCGACACGAACGTCGCTGGCGGCCCGGTTGCGGTTGTCGGTGAGGCACTCGATGAGCAGCGCCACCCCGTTCGGTCCGTAGCCCTCGTACATGATCGTCTGCCAGTCGGCGCCGCCAGCCTCGGCCCCGGACCCGCGCTTGATCGCGCGCTCGATGTTGTCCGCGGGGACGGAGTTCTTCTTCGCCTTCTGGATCGCGTCGTAGAGCGTCGGGTTCCCGGCGGGGTCGCCTCCACCAGTCCGGCCGGCGACCTCGATGTTCTTGATGAGCCGCGCGAAGAGCTTGCCGCGCTTGGCGTCGATCACGGCCTTCTTGTGCTTGGTCGTGGCCCACTTGGAATGGCCGGACATGACACTCCTGTCAGCTCGAGCTCAGCTCATCCGCGCGCGCACCATCTCCACGAAGAGTCGGTGCACCCGCAGGTCCCCGGTGAGTTCCGGGTGGAAAGACGTCGCCAGCAGGTTGCCCTGCCGCACGGCAACGATCCTACCGGCGGCCTCGGGCGAGCTCGCCTCCTCGACCCTGCCCAGCACCTCGACGGCATCCGAGACGTCCTCGACCCACGGGGCCCGGATGAAGACCGCGTGGACCGGTGCCCCCTCGACCCCATCGATCGGCACCTCCCCCTCGAAGGAGTCGACCTGGC
The DNA here is from genome assembly GCA_051960855.1 of Actinomycetales bacterium. Taxonomy (GTDB): domain Bacteria; phylum Actinomycetota; class Actinomycetes; order JAJZTN01; family JAJZTN01; genus JBQCDV01. Next base: position 789 of record JBQCDV010000129.1, on the reverse strand, counting down.
GACCGAAGGCGTTGCGCCGCACCGTGATGTCCAGGCCGCCGAAGGTCTGCTGGTCCGCCGGGGCATCGGTGATCCGGTCGGCCAGCAGGATCATCCCCGCGCACGACCCGTAGGCCGGCATCCCCTCGTCCAGCCGCTTGCGCAGCGGCTCGTAGACCTCGAACGCCACCGCCAGCTTGCTGATCGTCGTCGACTCGCCACCGGGGATCACGATGCCGTCGAGGTCGGCCAGCTCCTCCGGTCGGCGCACCGCGACCGGATCGGCGCCGGCCGCCTCGAGCGCGCGCAGGTGCTCGCGGACGTCCCCCTGCAGGGCCAGAACGCCGATGCGCGGGCCGCGCGTTACGTGCTCCGGCTGCGCGGTGGGCTGGGGCTCAGCAGAGGAGGAGGTCACGACGCCCCAGTCTAGGAACGTCAGTGGCCTGCTCCCGCGCCGCTACTGCGCGCGGGTCACCTGACCGCCGTCGAAGCTCCAGCCGCTCCAGGTGCGGCCCGCGTCGTCGCTGACCCACAGCACTGGGGCCTGCGAGGTCACGAAGTAGCGCCGGCTGCCGGCCGCGACGACCGACTGCGGCTTGGTCTGCGGCACGGCTGCCGCACGTCCGGCGTCGGTCCACGTCGCACCGTGGTCGTGGCTGACCTCGAAGGCCTGTCCGAGATCCGGCGAGTCCATCGTCACGGCCAATTCCGCGCCGGTCGCCGCCGCGAAGGTGGTGTCGCCGTTGCCGATGCGCAGCCGCTGACCAGTCGTGTCCCAGTTGGTGCCGTCGGTCGACTCGCGGACCGTAT
>JBQCDV010000128.1:0-14690 GCA_051960855.1 Actinomycetales bacterium | reverse complement strand
CTGCGTGTCCACGGGGAAGGGCGCGCCGCCGGAGCCCAGCAGCCGCAGCGCCGAGAGGTCGGTGGCGCGGAAGTCGCGGTCTCGAACCACGAGGGACCACCAGGACGGGACGCTGTAGGCCCAGGCGACCCCGTGCTCCGCCAGCGTCCGGAGGTAGCTGCGGGGCCGGCCTGCGGCGGTCATCACCAGCGTGCCGCCGGCGAGCATCGCGGGCAGCACGTGGGCGTGCATCGCCGAGATGTACCCCAGCGAGAAGGCGACCGCCGTGGCCTCGCCGGACTGCAGCTGCAGCACCCGCTGGTAGCTCATGCCGCTGTGAGTGCTGGCGCGGTGCACGACGCGGCTCGCCTTCGGGCGCCCGGTCGTGCCGCTGGTGTAGACGACCTGGTAGCAGTCGGACTCGTCCGGCATCGCCGCTGGCAGCTGCCAGGGCGAGCGCGCGTCCGTCGACCCGGCGAGCATGCGCACGTCGGGCTCGAACGCCGCCCGACCGTGCCCGTCCGCTGTCTGTCCGGCGGGCGTGCCGGCGACCTCGTCCCAGGCGTCGGGCAGGCGCTTCAGTGCGTCGGCGATCAGCGGCGTCTGGGCCTCGTCGTGCAGCACCAGCCGCGCTCGGGAGTGCGCGACGAGGTAGGCCCATCGGGCGGGGGCCTGACCAGCGGGCAGCCCGACGGTGCGGGCTCGCAGGTGCGCCGCGGCGAGGACCGCGACGAGGAAGTCGCTGCTGTTGGCCGCCGCGACGGCGACAGCATCGCCGGGCCCGATGCCCCACCGCTGCCACCGGCGGGCGGTCCCGGAGACGCGCTCGGCGAGCTGCCGCCACGTCGTTCGGGCCCCGGGGGTCGAATCGAGGGTGTCGACGACGGCGACGCGGTCACCGTGCAGCAGGACGGCCCGGTCGAGCGCGTCGAGCACCGTTGCCGGCCGGCGGGGATAGCTGAGAGCCGGGGCGCCCAGCCACTGCTCGACCGTGACCGGCCCGTCGGGGGCGAGGTCCTCCGGGCGCAGCCAACGGTCTCCCGCGTCCGCGGTCACGGCCGCCACCCGACGGGCGCCAGGACCAGGGAGGCGTTGTGGCCGCCGAAGCCGAAGCTGTTGGACAGCACCGGACCAGGCTGCCAGCCGCGCGCCTCGGTGATGACGTCCAGCTCGATGGCGGGGTCGATACGTGCCCCGACGGTGGTAGGGGGGATCACGGCCTCGGTGAGGCTGCGAACGGCGACGACCGCCTCCACGGCACCGGCGGCGCCGAAGAGGTGACCGGTCACGCCCTTAACCGACGTGATCGGGACCCGCGACCCGAGCAGCGCGGCGGTGGCTCGCGCCTCCGCAGCGTCGTTGAGGCGGGTACCCGTGCCGTGGGCGTTGACGTGCGCGACATCCACGGCGTCGAGCTCGGCGTCGTCCAGAGCGGCCCGCATGCAGCGCAAGGCGCCGCTGCCGTCGGGCCGCGGGGCCGTGACGTGGTGCGCGTCGCAGCTGCTGCCGCCACCGAGGACCTCCGCCAGCGGTGCGACCCCGCGGGACTCGTAGTCAGCGGTGAGCGGTTCGAGCACGAGCATCCCCGCACCCTCTCCCAGGCAGAAGCCGTCTCGTTCGGCTCCGAAGGGCGTGCTCCGGCCCGAGGGCGACAGCGCGCCCATCCGCGCCAGCGCCGCCACGTAGGACGGTGTCGCGCACGACTCCGCCCCGCCCGCGACCGCGATGTCGACCGTGCCGGACGCGACGAGCCGGGCCGCGAGGATCACCGCACTGGTGCCGCTCGCGCAGGCCGTGACGACGCCCTCGCACGGGCCCTGCAGCCCGAAGCGCAGGGCGACCGCGGCGGCCGGTGCGTTGGGCATCGCCATCGGCGCCGTGTACGGGGACACGCGGTCGGCGCCGCGCTCGAGGCGGCGCTCGACCGCCGTCTCATGCGCCCAAGCGCCACCCATGCCGGTGCCGACGACGACGGCGATGCGAGTGGGGTCGGGAGGGGCGGCGGAGTCGGCGCCGGGGTGCGGGACGCCGTCGCCGTCGCCGGGCTGGCGCAGGCCGGCCGCCGCGAGGGCCTGCCCGGCCGCGGCCACGGCGAGGCGGGCGAACGGGTCGAGGTGGCGCTGCTCGACGGTCGTGAGCCACGGGTCGGCGGCGTCGCGCGGTGCCGGCCGCACCCTCTCCTGCACGGGTCGGGAAGCCAGCAGTCCCTCCCACAGTGCGTCGTCGCCGACGCCGGCGGGAGTGACGGTGCCGGTGCCGGTGACGACCACCCGGCGCGTCGGACGTGCCCTCACCGGTGCGTCAGTCGTCGACGCCGCTGTGGCGTCGCACCGCGCGCTCGAAGTCGCCGTAGGTGCTCACGCCGTCCAGCACGGTGTCGTCGAGGCGCAGGTCGAGGTCGTCTTCGACGACGGTGACCATCTCGGCGGCCATCAGCGAGTCGACGCAGAGGTCGTCACCGAGCAGGGCGGTGTCGAGCAGCCGGGTCTCCGGGACGCCCAGGTAACGGCCCACACTGGCCCGCACCCGCGACTCGAAGCTGTCGCTGCCGGTCTGCTGCATGCTCTGCTGCCCTCTCCGCTGCCCGCCCTCGGCGAGCTGCTCCCGCCGTCCGTTGACCGCTCCCGGTCGCGTCGACGCCCATCCTTCCCGAGACTGGCTGCGCTCACCTGTCCAGATGGACGCGTTGCGGCCGCCCACGTGGACAGGTGGGGCCGGCTGGCCTTTCGGCCGGTGGTGCCCACACGTCTTCGGAGCGACAGGGGAGCCGGATGGTCGCCGCACTCGACGCCGACGTGGCGATCATCGGTGCTGGCCACAACGGCCTCATCGCCGCCTGCTATCTGGCTCGTGCCGGACGCCGCGTGGTGGTCCTCGAGCAGTCGGACAAGCCCGGCGGCGGCTCCCGCACCGACGCGACCATCCCCGAGCTCCCGGGCTTCCGCTTCGACACCCACTCGGTCGCCCACAACATCCTCAACATCACCGGCATCCCCGAGGAGCTGGACCTGGCGGGCGCAGGTCTCGACTACGTCGAAATGGACCCCTTCGCCGCCGGCTTCTTCCCCGACGGCCGCGTCGTCCGCTTCCACCGTTCGCTCGAGCAGACGGTGGAGGCGATCGCCGCGATTGACCCCGACTCGGCTCGCGCCTACGAGCGGTTCGTCCGCCTCGCCGACCCACTTGTCGACGTCTCGATCGCGGGCTTCGGCCTCGGCGGGTCGCCGGGGCGTCGAGCCGCCGAGGGGCTGAGGCGGCTTCGCTCCCTCGGCCGTGGACTGCGCCGTTCGGGAGGGCCGCTCCAGCTCGCCCGCGACGTCCTCGGCCCCTACGGCTCGCTGCTCGAACGTCACCTGCCCTCCGACCTCACCCGGGCGCCGGTCGCGGCGTTCGCGGCGCACTCGTCCGCCGGCCCGCACCTGGGCGGCTCGGCGTTCTTCGCCCTCTGGCAGGCCGCCTACCACCGGATGGGGCAGCACCACGCGGTCGGCGGCTCCCAGGCCCTGGCTGACGCGCTGGTCCGGCGGCTGCAGGCTCTGGGTGGCGAGGTCCGCACCTCCACGTCGGTGACGCGCATCCTCACCTCGGCGGCCCGCGTGACAGGGCTGGAGCTCGCCGATGGGCAGCTGGGGCACGGCCGCGAACGCCGGCCAGCCGAGGTGCTCGCCGTTCGAGACGTGGTCGCCGCGATCGATCCCCGAACGACGCTGCTGGGGTTGCTCGACCCACCTCTCGGTGGCCGGGAGGGGGCGGACCTCGCCGCCACGCACCGCGGCAATGCGGTGCAGATGCTGGTGCACGTCGCCGTCTCGCGGCTTCCGGACTACCCGGGGTCGCGGCCGGGGGACTGGAACGGTCTGCAGTCGCACGTCGACACGCTGGACGAGCTGACACAAGGCTTCCTGGCGGCCGAGGCTCGGCGCCTCCCCGACCCCGCACCCACCTACGCCTTCACCACGAGTGCGCTCGATGACAGCCTCGCGCCGCCGGGCTGCCACACGCTCTACCTCGCCTGCCCCTGTGCGCCGTTCGAGGTGGAGGGCGGGTGGCAGGCGCGGCGGGAGGAGTTCGCCGAGCGGATGCTGGACTCGATGGAACGGCACGCGCCCGGCTTCCGCTCCACCATCCTCGGAATGTCGATCCGCACCCCCGCCGACATGGCCCGGGAGCTCGCATGGCCGGGAGCCCACCCGATGGTGCTGGACATCAGCCTCGACCAGCTCGGGCCGCTGCGGCCGACCCGGGCGCTCGCCTCGCATCGCACGCCGGTGCAGGGGCTGTACATCAGCGGGGCCGGGACTGCTCCGGTCGGTGGTATCGCCGGGCTGCCCGGCAAGGCGGCTGCGATGGCGCTGCTGAAGGACGGGTCCTAGCCGGTCTAGCCGGTCTAGCCGGAGACGCGGGCGGGGCGGGCCTGGCGGCCCTCGTACTCGGTGAAGAACTGCACAGCGGTCTTCTGCACCGCCATCGCCCACGAGGGGTAGGCGTGCACGGTCTGCGCGAGGCGCCCGACGAAGCCGCCCGTCCGCATCAGCAGCGCGGGCTCGTGCACCAGGTCGCCGCCGCGCTCGCAGACGACCGTCGCGCCGAGCAGGCGCCCGCCGCCCGTGTTGCCCAGTGCTGTGCGGGGACCGGCGATGAGCTTGACGAAGCCCTCGGTGCGCCCGGCGGTGATGGCCCGGTCGACCTCGGCCATCGGCAGGTAGGCGACGCGCGACCCGGCGACTCGAGAGGCCGCCTCTGCTTCGGTGAGGCCGACCCGCCCGACCTCCGGAGTCGTGAAGACCGCCCACGGGATGCTCCCGGAGTGGAGACGGTGCAGCGGGACCCGCGACAGTGCGTTGGTGGCGGCGATGCGGCCCATCTCGTTGGCGGCATGCGTGAGCTGCAGCATCCCGGCGGCGACATCGCCGGCCGCGTAGACGCCGTCGACCGAGGTGCGCATCCGGTCGTCGACAACGATGCCGCCGCGCTCGACGCGCACCCCGCAGTCCTCGAGTCCCAGGCCGTCGGTCACGGGTCGCCGCCCGACGGCGACCAGGATGACGTCGGCCTCCACCCGCTCGCTGGCGCCACGCGCATCGGCGAGGACCAGGACGGGCGACGTTCGGGAATCACCCTCGACCGCTTTTAGCGTCGTGCTGACGAGAACCGTAACGCCGTTGTCTCGCAACGACTTCTCAATCACATCGCTCGACTCCGGCTCCTCTCGGCTCAACAGCCGGGGTGCCTGCTCGACGAGGGTGACGTCGCTGCCCAGCCGTGCGAAAGCCTGGGAGAGCTCGCAGCCGATGGCGCCGCCGCCGAGCACCGCAAGCCGCCGCGGCAGCTCGGGCAGGTCGAAGACCGTCTCGTTGGTGACGTACCGGCTGTCCGCAAGACCCGGGATGGGAGGCAGCACCGGTGCCCCGCCGGTGGCGATGACGACGCGTGGGGCCCGCAGGACGCCTCCGCCCACCTCGACGACGCCCGCGCCCCGCAGTCGAGCCTCGCCCGCCACGACCGTGACGCCCTCCCGCCCAAGGACCGTCGAGTCCTCCGTGGCGGACAGCGTCGCGATGCTGGCGCGGACAGCTGCCATCGTGGTGGCGAAGTCCGCACCCTCGCGGGAGCGCTCGAGCATCGTCTTCGAGGGGACGCAGCCGGTGTGGGTGCAGTCACCGCCGAGCGGCCCTGCGCTGACGAGGACGGCCCGGGCCCCTCGGCGCGCGGCGGTGCGCGCAGCCGAGAGCCCGGCGGTGCCGCCGCCGATGACGACAAGGTCCCAGTCACTCACGGCCGCATCCTGTCATCGGCGGCAGCGGTGCGCCGGGTGACTCGGCAGCGGCTACTTCTTCTTGTGCAGCGCGTCGGGCTTGTGCACGGCCTCGCCCCCCGACTTCTCCGACTTCACCAGGTAGCGCGGGTCGTCCTTCGAGGCACGGAAGGTGCGGCCCTTGAAGTCCGTGTCGGAGGTCAGCTCCTTCTCCACCACGCCCTCGGCCTTACCGCCCTTGGTGGTCTTGCCGCCGTGGGCGTTCCACTCGACGTGGTCGCCCTTCTGCAGGTGCTCACTCATCGCTGCGGTGTACCCGGTGGGGCGAAGCCGACCCTTCTCCCGTCAGTCGCCGGAGTCGTCGGGGCGTAGCCGGAAGAGCACCTCGCCGGCGTCGGGCACCAGCAGCGTGTCGGGGTCGGCGTCACACGCGGCGAGGTCGACGTCGGCGGGGTCGAGGTAGTCGAGGTTCGCGGCACGCACCACCTCGGGAGGGATCGAGGTGGCGAGGGTGACGCGGACGCGTGGACGCTCCACTCCCGTCGCTGGGTCATAGGTCCCCGCCCCACGCAGATGTGTTGAGTGGGCGAGCACTCCCCAGTGCAGGTCCCGGAAGCGGTCCCACTGCTCGACGAAGTAGTCGCGGCAGTGGTAGCCGATGTCCTGGATCTCCGGGTGCATCGCGGAGATCTCGGTGATGTGAGGGGCGTAGATGATGACCTCACCGCCGTCGGCGACCACCGGCTCGACCTTGTAGAAGCCCTTGGCCGCCGTCCAGATGTCGTCGTACTTGCGCGGCATGACCGAGACGACGCGGCGGACCGGGGCGGGCAGGTAGCGCACGTGCGTCTGGGCGGACACGTCTGCCGCCGCCTGCCACGCCTGCTCCGGCGTGCCGAAGGCGAGGCTGTGCAGGTCGTGGCTGCCGGACTCGACGACCATCGTGAGGGCGAGCCGCTGCGTCGGGACCATCGCCGCCGCCTCGTCGATGAGTGCGCGCACCGGCGTGATCCCCCGCGTGCCGATGATCTCGGCGCTGCTGATGAGCGCGCCGAGCCAGTGGGACAGGTCGATGACCTCGGGGCCGGCCACGCCGGGGAAGAAGTATTTGTTGCCGCCAGAGAAACCGACCACCTCGTGGGGGAAGACCGGGCCAACGACCAGGGCGACGTCGTGCTCCACTACGAGGCGGTTGAGGCGGACGTCGACGCCCACGTCGAGCCGTCCTTCCGACAGCTCGCGGACCCGCTCGGCGCTGATGTGCCCGACGCTGACGAGCGCCTCGGGGTCCCACCACTCGTGGTTGACAACGCAGGTCCCCGGATAGCTGCGCTCCAGCTCCCCGGCGGAGTAGCCGAGCAGCGAGGCCAGCTGCTCCTCGGTCATCGCCGCGTGGGTGCCGAGCGCGACGAGCACGGTCAGACGGCTGACGCGACCGTGGAGGGCGGCGTGCACGGCCTCCATCAGCAGCGGCAGCGGGCAGCTGCGGGTGGCGTCCGGGACGACGACGCACACGCTGCGTCCGTCGAGGTCGGCGCTCGCCAACGACGTGGTGACGAACTCGCTCACATGCTCCCGGGTCAGCACCTCGTCGGGGCCGCCCACCGCGGTGAGCGCAGGCGCTGACGGGGCGAACGCCGTCGTATCCACGAGCTGCATGCCTCCACTCTGCCCCACCGCCGTCGGTTGCCCCTGCCATCGGTTGCGAGGTACGCGGACGCCGCGGCAGCGTGTGGCCGTGCCCGCCCCTCGCCCGCTGCAGCCGCACCCCGACCGTCTCCTGCCGGCCGACCCGTCGACCCGGTCCGTTGCCCGGCGGCTCTACGAGCAGGTGCGGGACCTGCCGATCCTGAGCCCCCACGGTCATGTCGACGCCGACCTGCTCGTGCGCGATGAGCCCTTCACCGACCCGGCCGCGTTGCTCGTGCAGCCCGACCACTACGTCACCCGGCTGCTGCACGCCAGCGGTGTGCCCTTGGACGAGCTGGGAGTCGGCGCTGGTCCGCTGGGCGAGGTCGAGGCACGCCGGGCGTGGCGGCACCTGTGCGAGCACTGGCACGTCTTCCGCGGCACTCCCGTCCGGACCTGGCTGGAGACCGAGCTGCACGACGTCTTCGGCGTGACGGAGCAGCCGTCCGGTGACAACGCCGACGCGCTCTACGACCACATCGCCGCACACCTCGCCGAGCCGGACTTCCGGCCCCGCGCTCTCTTCGCCAGGTTCGGCATCGAGGTGCTCGCCACGACCGACGACCCGTGTGACGGCCTGGACGCTCACGCCGCTCTCCGGGACGACCCGACCTTTCCCGGCCGCGTCCTCCCCACCTTCCGGCCCGACCGCTACCTCGACCTGACGGCGCGGGGCTGGGCGGAGGCGGTGCAGCGCCTGGGGGAGGTGACGGGCGAGCCGGTCGACAGCGTGGCGGGCTACCTCCGCGCCCTGCAGGTCCGGCGCGCGTACTTCGTCGAGCACGGCGCGGTGTCCGCCGACCACGGCGTGATCGAGGCCGGGACCGATCCGCTGGAGCCGAGCGAGGCGAGACGTATCTACGACGCGGCGCTGCATGGCGCTGCCACGCCCGCCGACGCTGCGGCGTTCGGGAGGCATGTGCTCCTCGAGATGGCGCGGATGTCCACCGAGGACGGACTCGTCATGACGATCCACCCGGGTGTCCTGCGCAACCACCACGCGCCGACGCTGCAGCGCGTCGGACCTGACTCCGGGCACGACATCCCCGTTGCCGCCGAGTACACGCGGTCGCTGCGACCGCTGCTCGAGCGCTTCGGGACCCATCCCGCGCTGCACCTGGTGCTGTTCACCGTCGACGAGACGCTCTACTCGCGCGAGATCGCACCGCTGGCCGGCTTCTACCCGTCGGTCTACGTGGGCGTGCCGTGGTGGTTCCTGGATGCCCCGGACGCGATCGCGCGCTTCCAGGCGGCCGTGACGGAGACCGCTGGCTTCAGCCGGCTGTCCGGGTTCATCGACGACACCCGCGCCTTCTGCTCCATCCCGGCCCGGCACGACATGGCACGTCGGCTCGATGCTGCCCACCTTGCGCGGCTCGTCGTCACCCACCGGCTCGACGAGGACGAAGCCCGCGACACCCTCGTCGCGCTCGTCTCGAGCAATCCGCGGAAGGTCTTCAAGCTGTGACCCCGCGACTCACGCGCGCAGCGGCAGGCGTCGGCCCCGCTCGCCCCGTCCGCCAGCTGCACCTCGGTCTCGGCAACTTCTTCCGCGCCCACCAGGCCTGGTACACCGACCGCGCGCCGGATGCCGAGGACTGGGGGATCGCTGCCTTCACCGGACGCAGCAACGCCCTCGCCGAGGCGCTCGCGGTCCAAGACGGCCTCTACACCCTGGTCACGCGCGCCCCCGGCGAGACGAGCTACGACGTCGTGTCGAGCCTGAGTGCCGTGCATCCGGGCAGCGACGCCACGGCGTGGTTGGCCCGGATGGGCGACCCGCGCGTCGCGGTGCTCACCCTCACCGTGACCGAAGCCGGCTACCGGCGTGGTCCCGACGGCGGTCTCGACACCTCCCATCCCGACGTCGCCAGCGACCTGGAGCGGCTCCGCGCCGACCCTCGCGCCCCCGTCGTCACCGTGCCTGCGCGCCTCGTCGCTGGACTGCTCGCCCGGCAGGCGAACGACGCACCCCTGGCCATCGTCCCCTGCGACAACCTCCCCGCGAACGGCGCAGCCGTGGCGCGCGTCGTGCACGAGGCCGCCGGTCTCGTGGCGCCCGCGCTCGTGCCGTGGATCGACTCCCACGTCTCGTTCGTCACGACCATGGTCGACCGCATCACCCCCGCGACGACCGACGCCGACCGCGACGAGGTGCGTCGCGCGACGGGCTTCGATGACCTGGCGCCGGTGGCGACGGAGCCGTTCAGCGAGTGGGTGCTGGCGGGCGACTTCCCGGCGGGACGGCCGGACTGGGAGAGCGCCGGGGCTCGCCTCGTCGCGGACGCGACGCCTTACGAGCAGCGCAAGCTGTGGCTGCTCAACGGCGCCCACTCGCTGATGGCCTACGCCGGCAGCCTCCGCGGCGCGGTGACCGTCGACGAGGCCGTCGCCGACCCGATGGTCCGCCAGTGGGTCGAGGAGTGGTGGGACGAGGCGGGCCGCCACCTTGCGCTGCCGGAGGCCGACGTGCGGCAGTACCAGCAGGCGCTGCTGGAGCGATGGGCCAACCCGGCGATCGGGCACCGGCTGGCCCAGATCGCACAGGACGGCTCGCAGAAGGTCCCCGTCCGGGCAGCGGAGATCCTGCGGGCGGAGCGGGCGGCGGGACGCCTCCCGAACGCCGCCGCGTGGCTGCTCGCCGCGTGGTTGCTGCACCTACGCGACCACGGGAGCGCGGTCAACGATGCCGGCCGGCCTCCAGCCGTCGCCGGGCTGGAGTTGCGGGAGGCCGCGCGGTCGGTGGTGCGTCACGTCGCTCCCGACCTCGCGTCCGACGACGTGCTCGTCGACGCGGTGCGCGACCATGCGGAGCTGCTGGCATCGTCGCCGGCCTGACTGTGCCTGCGAGACGGGCAGGGACGGTCGTGCTCCGATGGGAGGGACGCCGGCATCGGGGCAGGCTTGCCCCATGCCGAACCGACTCGCGAACGCGACGAGCCCCTATCTACGCCAGCACCAGGACAACCCGGTCGACTGGAGGCCGTGGAGCGATGACGCGTGGACCGAGGCCCGATCGTCAAAGAGAGTTCGCGAAGCCGCAGGTGAGGCCGGGGTTTTGCGGATCGGCCCGGTTCGGGCCGTATCGCCGTTGGACGCCGTGTCCCGGTCGTCGTGTATCAGTCTCGTGTATCACTCGGGGTGAGGAACGGACCGATCATGTCGGCTACGTCAGTGAGGTTGTAGCGCTCAGCAAGCTGAGCAAGTACCTCGTCGGGCGTGTAGGTCGGGTTGCGATAGCGGGCAGTCATCGCGACGAGTGACTCGGCAGCCCGCCCGGAGTCGACCGAAACCGTGCTGGTGATGAACTCTGCGGCGCTTTGGACCTCGATGTGCTGAGGGAGTCGCTCGCCAGGGAAGTGCTTGAGGTTGTCAGTGACGATGACCCCGGCGCCGCCCACGACTGCGGCCGCCGCCACATGCTCGTCATCCGAGTCGGGCAGGCCGAAGGTTCCAGCGATGGACTCCCAGCCGGTGACGATGGCGTCTTCGAAGCTCTGACGCATCCGGTCGATCAGGTGCTCGGCCTGGGCGACGGCGTCATCGACGGTGGAACCGCGACCGACCCGCTTAAGGGCCTCACGCTCCAGGAGTTCGTCGAGGACCGCTTCGCTCCAGAGTGCGCGGTAGAGCCCGTCGGCTGCGAGCGATAGGAGGTAGTCGCGTTGCAGGCTCGGCCAGAGCACGTTGGTGTCGAGGAAGGCCGAGAACATGGGACGATCTTGTCAGCCGTTCGCCTTCGTGCGGCGGCGGCTGGCGATCGCGGCGCGCACCTGTGCAATCTGCTCGGTCGTCACCTCCGGCTCCTCATCTGGCGCGTAGATGCCGTCGACGGCCAGTTCCATCAGCGCTGCGTACTGGGCTTCGCGGCGACGGGCCTTGCAGGCCAGGGCGTCGTCGAGCTTGATCATGCGGCGGCGAGTGCCGGGAGTCTCGGCCGGCAGTTCGCCAGAGTCGATCAGCTTGATCACCGTCGGGCGGCTGACGCGGAGCAGGTCGGCAGCCTGCTGGGTGGTCAGCAGCTTGCTTTGAGGAGCGACAGTGACGGCCTTGCCGGCGGCCATCGCCTCAACGACGAGGAGGAGGGCGCGGTAGGCCGACTCGGGGAGTTCGACCTGGTCACCTTCCTCGGGACCGGCGAGGAAGTAGCGAGCAGCCGGACGGCTCCCGCGGGCGTCCTCGTGTGCCTTGATGAAGCTCAGCACCTCGGCGACCTTGTCCTCGGCGGTCGGCACGTAGGTCTGCTGGTCTAGGGGCTGTGCGGTCATGGCTTCCTCCTGTTGCGAAGAAAGCGTAACAGGGTTGCGTTTCGTTCGAAACTCTCTGTTCTGATTCCGCAGCGCACCGCCAGCGGGAGTGTCGCCCTTGGCGGGCGTGAGGAGGCCGATAGTGACCGAGTGGATCGTGCGGTGGGCACGCTACGGCCACGAGCGTCTGTACGCCGAGACGCCGCGGAACGGCGCTCGGATATCTCGACCTCAAGACGTGGCGCTATCACCCCGACGATCTGAGCAACCTGCCGCTCCTCGAGAAGGCGATCGGCGATCATCTCGCTGGCACGCACTCACGACTGTCGCGCAGGTACTCCTCACCGAGCATCCGGATGCGGGAGAGGCGGAGGTAGGTGCGGGCGGCCCTCTCTTTGTCGGTGTCCAGCGCGGCGTCGGCCTGGGCGAAGATCTTGCGGACCTCTTCCTCGGAGGCAGCGCGCCGCAGCACCCGCTTCCACGGCTCGCCTTCGCCGGCCGGCGCCTTGACGTACACCTGGTACTTGTTGCTGCCCGGTGCGGGTGCGTGAAGACCCGCCCGCTACGGCCGCGTGCTGTCGCCGAGGGTGCGCGGCTTGCCCTGTTTCGAGGAGCTCGGCTTGCGGCGACCTGGAGTCCCCGGACCCTTTTAGGCTGGGAGCGCTGGCTCGACCTGGAGCCGCGGGAACTGGATTCGTGTATCGCTCTCGCGCCGCACTCAAACGGAAGAGATACATGCTACTCGTTGGAACTCATGGGACATGGCCAACCGGCTAGCGGACGCGACGAGCCCCTATCTGCGACAGCACCAGGAGAACCCCGTGGACTGGTGGCCCTGGGGCGACGAGGCCTGGGCGGAGGCCGAGCGCCGCGACGTCCCGGTTCTGGTCTCGGTCGGCTACGCCGCCTGTCACTGGTGCCACGTCATGGCCCACGAGTCCTTCGAGGACGAGCAGGTCGCGGCCTACCTCAACGAGCACTTCGTGAGCATCAAGGTCGACCGCGAGGAACGGCCGGATGTCGACGCCGCGTACATGGCCGCGACGCAGGCGCTCACCGGTTCCGGCGGCTGGCCCATGACCGTCTTCGCGCTGCCTGACGGGCGGCCCTTCTACGCGGCGACCTACCTGCCGCCCCGCCCCGTCGTTCGAGGCGGTCAGGTCGCGATGCCGAGCTTTGACCAGGTGCTCCACGCCCTGCACGAGGCGTGGACGCAGCGGCGCCAGGAGGTCGTGGACGCCGCGGCCCACATCGCCGAGGCCCTCACCCCTTCCCGAACGTCGTCCGCCCCTCCCGCGCCGACGTCCTCACCCTCGGCCGACGTCGACACCGAGGTCCTCGAGGCCGCCGTGGCGTCGCTGCGGGCGTCCTTCGACCCGGTGTCGCCGGGCTTCGAGACCGCCCCGAAGTTCCCGCCCTCCACCGCTCTGGAGTTCCTGCTGCTGCACGCCGCCGCGGGGACGGCCACCGGCGACGAGGCGCGCGCGATGGCCAGCGGCGTTCTCGAATCGATGGCGCGCGGCGGCATGCACGACCAGCTCGCCGGCGGCTTCGCGCGCTACAGCGTCGACCGGCACTGGGTGGTGCCGCACTTCGAGAAGATGCTCTACGACAACGCCCTGCTGCTGCGCGCCTACCTGCAGTGGTGGCGGCTGACGCGGCACCCGCTGGCCGAGCGCGTCGTGCGGTCAACCGTCGCCTTCCTGCTGACCGACCTCCGGACACCCGAGGGCGGCTTCGCCTCCTCGCTCGACGCGGACACCGTCGTCGACGGGCCGGACGGGGCCCGTGGCGTCGAGGGCGCGACCTACGTCTGGAGCCCTGGGCAGCTCGCGGAGACCCTCGGTCCGAACGACGCCGCGTGGGCTGGCGACCTGCTGCAGGTGACCGAGGAGGGGACCTTCGAGCACGGCACCAGCACGCTGCAGCTGCGCACCGACCCGGACGACTGGGAGCGGTGGGAGCGAGTGAGGGCTGAGCTGCTCGCCGCCCGGCGGGGCCGTCCGCAGCCCGCGCGCGACGACAAGGTCGTGACGGCCTGGAACGCCCTGGCGGTCGGTGCTCTCGCCGAGGCCGGCGCCGCCTTCGGCGAGGCGGAATGGGTCGCCGCCGCCGCCGCTGCCGCCGACCTGCTCGTGGCCCGGCATGTGCGCGAGGACGGCGGTGTCGCTCGCGCGTCCCTCGACGGACGGGCGGGGGAGGCCGACGGGCGTCTCGAGGACGTGGCCGAGCTGGCGCACGCGCTGCTCGTGCTGCACGGCGTCACGGGGGAGGAGGCGTGGTTCCAACTGGGGCGCACACTTGCCGCCAGCCTTCCGGTGGAGTTCCGCGACGAGCAGGGCGTGTGGCACGACACCGCGCCCGGCCGGGTCGACAGCAGGCTGGCGGGATTCGGTGAGCGTAGCGACCCGACGGACACGCCGACTCCTGCGGGTGCCAGCGCGGCCGCCCGGGCGCTGCTGACGCTCGCCGCCCTCACCGGAGACGAGGAGGCTCGGGCTGCTGCGCTCGCCGCCGTGCAGCCCGCTCTCGCGGTCGCGGGCCAGGCCGCCCGTTTCGTGGGCAGCGCACTGGCCGTCGCAGCCCGGGCTGCTGCCGGCCCCCTCGAGGTGGCGGTGCTCGCGCCTGCTGCGGACGACGGCGGCGCGCCCGCGACAGCGGCGTTCGGGGAGGGGGTGGGGGTGCCTGACCTGGTCGCGGCGGCGATGCGCAGCCCGCTGCCGCTGGTGCTGTCCTCCGGCGCGGTCGGGTCGTCGGCTCCGGCTCTGCTCGCCGAGCGGCCACTGCTCGGGGGCGAGGCGACCGCCTACGTGTGCCGGCGGTTCGTGTGCCAGCAACCGGTGTCAGCCGTCGGCGAACTCAACGCCCAGCTCCTTGTGCAAGAGTTGTAACCGAGTAATCATCTCGGCATGACTCTCGAGGAGCTGCAGGGATGGGTGTCCGGTCGCGTGGCGCCGGACTGGTTCGAGACGGCGCCGTCGGTGACCGTCGACCGCGACGAGATCCTGATCGTCGGGCGC
>JBQCDV010000127.1:0-3159 GCA_051960855.1 Actinomycetales bacterium | reverse complement strand
GCGTGGGCACGGAGTTCGCCACCACGATCTGGTCATCCCAGCTTGTCCAGCAGCGCACCTCCCTCGGCGAGGGGGCTGCAGCGGCGTGTGTCTCGGCCGTGGTGGGGGGCATGGCTGCGGGTCGCTTCGGTGGCGGCTGGCTCGCCGCGCACGTCCCGACGGACCTCCTGCTGGTCGGGTCGCTCGCGGTCTGCGTGGGCGGCTTCGTCCCGCTGTGGCTGACCCACAATCCTGTCGTCGCGGTCATCTCTCTCGCCGTGGTGGGGCTCGGAATCTCGGTGCAGTACCCGCTGTCCATCGGCCGCATGCTGCGCCTCTCACAGCACCGGACCGACCGGGCAGCCGGCCTCGGCTCCCTTGCCGCCGGCGCTGCCAGCGGTCTCGCACCGTTCGCTCTCGGTGCTCTGGCGGACGCCTTCGGCGTGCACGACGCCTTCCTCGTGGTGCCGGCGCTGCAGGTCCTCGCCCTGGTCGCGGTCGTGTTGTCCCGTCAGCCCTGACGCCGCCTCACGGCTCGCGCGGGTGTCGTCGTCGCCGCCAGTTCGCCGCCCCCACTCCTGCCAACAGCGCGCCACCCAGCACCGCCCCTCCGAGCGCCCAGAGCCAGCCCGGCGTGGACGACCGGCCGGATGAGCGCCGATCGCCGCCGTCGGCGAGGGGCGTGGCGGACGGCGTTCGGGTCGGGGGTGGGGTGGTCACGCCGGACATCGTGCTGACTAACCCGCGCGGAAGCGGGATGACGAGAACGGCCGAATGCAGGCCTTCACTCGAGAGGTACAGGTGCTGGCTGTCCGAGGCGATTCCCTCGCCCTGGGGCTGGGCAGGCAGGCCGAACGACGTCAGCAGCCTTCCGCCCGGCGCGTCGTAGACATAGGCGTCGGTGTAGCTGCGCAGGATGACGCGTCCATCGGGCGTCTGGGTGGCATCGGTGATGATCGGCGGCGCGTCGGCAATCCGGCGCATGATCGTCGGCTGACGAGGGTTGGGCCGGTCGGCGCGATAGACAGCGCCCCCGAAGATGTCCTTGGTGATCACGTCGAGACTGCCGTCTGCCTCCACGAGCAGGGCCTCGGCGTCGTGCGGTCCGTCGGGGTAGCGCAACCGGTATGTCGTCGGAGTGACGGTAAGGGCCCGGTCGGGGTCGAGCTGCGCCGGCTCGGTGAGGCGGTGCACGAGGATTCCGCGGCTGCGGGTGCGGGAGTTGTCGCCGATGTCGCCGACCCACAGGGTGTGCCCGGGTCCGACGGTCAGCGCTTCCCAGTCCCGTGAGTCGACGTCGAGGCGGATCGTGCCGGCGGTCCGCCCTGCGCGGTCCAGGGCGTAGAGGATCGGCGCGTTCCCGGAGTCGTTGAGGGTCCAGAGCACGTCAGGGATGCGGGTGCTGACAGCCAGGGCGCTGCTCTCGCCGATAGCGGGGTCGGCGATCCGGAAGAGGACGTTGGCGGCACGACTGGGCGAGACGGACGACGACGGAGAGCCGCCGCTGTCGGCGTGGGTGCCAGCGGGCGCAGCCGCGCCGAGAGTGCCGAGCAGCGCTACCGCCATCACACTCCGCGCTCGCACCGTGTCGAGGATAGGTGTCCCCGCATCTCACCGCAGACACGACAAGGCCCGGGCCATCGGCCCGGGCCTTGTCTGCCGCACCCTGCCAGGCGGCTCTCCCCTGGAGGTCTGGGGTGACCTGGGAGTGTTAGCGGTGTCGCCGCGCCGAGGCGACAACGGCGCGACGACGCGAGGCGTAGACGAGGCCGCCACCGAGGGCCAGCAGTGCACCCGCCACGCCAGCAAGACCGGCAGCGTTGTTCGCGCCGGTGTGGGCGAGCGCGGCGCCGTTGCCCGTCGCCGTGTTGCGGCCCACGACCACGCCCTCGTTGCCGGTGGAGGCGCCACCGCCGAGTCCGACCGTCACCTGAGTGCCGCCGTTGCCCTCGTTGCCGCCACCGCCGTTGTTGCCGCCCCCAACGTTGCCGCCGCCACCACCGCTGGCGCCCTCGCTAGGTCCGACCGGCGCGCTCGGAGTCTCGCTGCCGCCGGTCTCGGTGCCGCCCGTGCCACCGGTCTCGGTGCCGCCGGTGCTCGGCGTGCCACCGGTCTCGGTGCCGCCCGTGCCACCGGTCTCGGTGCCACCGGTGCTCGGCGTCCCAGTGCCGGTCTCAGTGCCACCGGTGCTCGGCATGGTCGGCGTCCCGGTGCCGGTCTCCGTGCTGCCAGTGCTCGGTGTGGTCGGGGTCCCGGTGCCGGTCTCCGTGCTGCCAGTGCTCGGTGTGGTCGGGGTCCCGGTGCCGGTCTCCGTGCCCGTGCCGGTGCCACTCGTCTCGGTGCCGCCGCCGCCTGGGGTGCACGGCTCGATCCAGAACACCTTGTGCTTGACGCCACCCGGCTCGCCGGTCATGACGGTGAGCTTGACGTGGGCCTTCTCGCTGCCGGAGTACCGGAAGTTGCTGGTGCCGTCGTAGGCCGTGCCGTCGCTGACCCCGTCACCGTCCGCCGTGATCGACCTCGTGCCGGTGAGGAGGCTGTCGAGGTCGAGGCCCTTGGTCGGAGCTTGCGCCGTGAAGTCCAGCCGGAGCATCTGGTCAGCGTCGAAGTGGTAGGCGTTGACGCTGAAGGTGCACGAGACGTGCGGGTTGTTGCTGTTGGACGTGTCGCCCGCCTGGCTCTTGATCTTGATCGTCCCGTTGTTGCCCGACGGGTTGTTGGACGTCTTGCCCTTGCCGCCCTTGGCGCTGTTGTCCGAGTTGCCATGGACGCCCGCGCTAGCACCGCCTCCAGCGGCTTCCTTAACGCCATGGCCGTGGCCCTTGTCCGAGTTGTCGGAGTGCTCCGAGCCCTTGACCTCGGTCGACTCGTCAGACGTCTCTTTGGAGCCGACGCCGGCGCTGCCCGACGCCGCGGCGCTGGCGTGCGCGTCGGCTTCGACGTTGGCGTTGTCAGAACCAGCGGCGGCCGCCCCCTGTCCGTGGGCGGAGGCATCGGTCGACGTAGTCGACCCCTTGCCGTGAGTCGCATTGCCGCCGGCGGCAATGGCGGGTGCAGCGGCAGCAATCGCGGTCGCTGTTGCCGCACTGAGTGCAACAGCAGCCGCCCTGGAACGAGTGCGCATCGTTGCGACACTTCCTCTCGAGTGGTAAGGGCCGATAACGGCAGCGATCTACCAAC
>JBQCDV010000126.1:0-17147 GCA_051960855.1 Actinomycetales bacterium | reverse complement strand
CTGCGCTCGCCGCAATGCTGATCGCCCTCGTCAGCACGCTGGCGCTCGGAGTGCGGAGCTACCAGGCCAACCTCACGGGGCGTGCCGTCTCCGAGCTCGTCACCACCGGTCGCCTCGTGGCCTCGCTTGTTGTGGAACGCCGCATCGACGGCTCCAGCCTGACGGCGTCGTGGGTGACCAACGAAGAGCTCCAGGCGATGGCCCGTGACGTCGAACTGCTGCAGGAGCGCCGGGAGATCAAGGGCCTGCTGGTGTGGGATCAGCACGGCAAAGTTCTCTTCAGCGATGCCACCCGGCCCCAGGCGTCGCGGATGCTCGACGAGGGCATTCGCGAGCTGCTGCTGCGCGGCGGCTCATGGACCGAGACCTCCGGCAGCCTGACCGGTAGCGGCGAGGTGAGGGTGTTCCTGCCATATGTGGTCCAAGGCGACGCGGCCGCTGCTTCTGCGGGGAAGCCCCCCAAGCTGCTCGTCGAGGTGGTCGTCGATCCCTCGGCTGCGGCCGTGCAGCTGCAGCACACCTCCTCTGTGCTGCGCGGCGTCGCCGTCGGGCTGGTCGTGCTGCTCGGCGCCGCCCTGCTGGTCGTGCGGCGTCGGACGATGCGTCGGGAGTGGGAGGCTCTGCATGACCCCCTCACCGGCCTCGGGAACCGGCTGCTGCTGGCCGAATCAGCCGAGGACGCGCTTGGCCCTGATCGTCGCGCGGCTCTCCTGCTGCTCGACCTCGATGGCTTCAAGGAGATCAACGACAGCCTCGGCCACGAGGCCGGCGACGAAGTACTGACCGCCGTCGCCCAGCGCCTGGGGAGCATCGGTGACGTCCCGGCGAGCGACCCGACCGTCCCGGGGAACGCCGTGAACGACACCACGACGCCTTCGGCCCAGTGGCAGCCGCCGCCCGCCTTCGCCTCCGGACGGAAGACAGACGACCGCTACCACCTTGGTGACGACACCGAGATCGTCATCGTCCGGCTGGGCGGTGACGAGTTCGCGGTACTGGCAGCGCCGTGTACGCCCGGGAGAGCGGACGAGATCGCCGCCCGCATCCACGCGGCCCTCGGCCAGCCCCTCCCCGCTCACGGGGCGAGCGTCCTGGTCGAGACCAGCATCGGCATCGCGGTCTCCCCCGACCACGGCCACACGCTCAGCGACCTGCTGCGGTGTGCCGACGTCGCGATGTACGAGGCGAAGACGACCTCGTCCCACACCAGGGTCTACGACTCAGACCGCACCCAGGCTCACCACGGGACGGTCTCGGTCCTGCGCGACCTCGCGCCCGCAATCGACAACGACGAGCTGCGGCTGCACTGGCAGCCGCAGGTCGACACCGACGGGCGCATCGGCTGTCTGGAAGCCCTCGTCCGGTGGGCGCACCCCACCCAGGGTCTGCTCCCGCCGGCGGCCTTCCTGCCTGCCGCGGAGCGAACGACGCTGGTGCGACCGCTCACGCAGTGGGTGCTGGAGCACGCCCTCGAGACGGCTGACGGCTGGCGCGCGCAAGGGCTGCCGGTGCGCCTCGCGGTGAATGTGTCCGCTCGCTCGCTCGACGAGTCACTCCCTGACCTGGTGGCGAGCTCGCTGGCCCGCCACTTCACGCCGCCATCGGACCTCGTCGTCGAGATCACGGAGACGGCAGTGGTCGCGGAGCCCGAACGGTCTCGCCGGGTCCTCGAGGAGATCCGCGCCATGGGGGTGCGGGTGGCCCTGGACGACTTCGGCGCCGGCTACACCTCACTCGCCTACCTGCTGGACTTCCCGCTCGACGAGCTGAAGATCGACCGGTCGTTCATCGGACCCCTGGCCCACGAGCCCCGACAGCAGGCGATCGTCGAGAACCTCGTCTCGATGGCGCACACGCTGCGCCTGCGGTGCGTCGCCGAGGGCGTCGAGGACGCCGACACCGCCGCAGTGCTGCAGCGGCTGGGCGTCGACACGATGCAGGGCTACCTCTTCAGCCGGCCGCTGCCCGCGGAGGAGGTTGCGGCCCTGCTGGCCGCCTCGCCCGGGAGGCCGAGGGCGGTTCCACGGCCGCCGGCACCAGGGGCACGCGAGGTGGCGGGAACGGCGCCGTTCGGGGTGTGAGTCGCGGGAACGGCGCCGTTCGGGCTCTGAGTCGCGGGAACGGCGCCGTTCGGGCTGGGAGTCGCGGGAACGGCGCCGTACGGGCTGGGAGTCGCGGGAACGGCGCCGTTCGGGCTGGCTCGCTGGGCCGGGACCGAGAGGCGTCAGGCGGCGCTGAGCACGACCTTCTCGCAGTTATCCCGCTTGTGCTTGAAGATCTCGTAGCCGTGGGGAGCCTCGGCGAGCGGCATCCGGTGGGTGATGACGCGCGTCGGGTCGAGCTCGCCCTTCTCGATGCGCTCCAGCAGCGGCTGCAGGTACCGCTGCACGTGGCACTGGCCGGTGCGCAGGATCAGAGACCTGTTCATCCACGACCCCACCGGGAACTTGTCGATCATCCCGCCGTAGACACCGATCACGCTGACGACTCCGCCGCTGCGGCAGCTGGTGATGGCCTGCCGGAGGGCAAACGGGCGCCCGGTCTCGGACCGGACAGCCTGCTTGACCCGGTCATACAGGTAGATGTGCGGTGCACCGTGCACCGACTCCAGCCCGACGGCGTCGATGCACTTGTCGGGGCCACGGCCGCCGGTCAGCTCGAGCAGCGCCGAGCGGACGTCGATGTCCTCGAAGTTGATGGTCGTGTAGCCCTGCGAAGCGGCCATGGCCAGGCGGTAGGGCTCCTTGTCGATCGCGATGACCTGCTTCGCTCCCAGCACCCGCGCGCTGTCCATCGCGAACTGACCCACGGGGCCCGCGCCCCAGACGGCGACGATGTCGCTGGGCTGGATGTCGCACATGTCGGCGCCCATGAAGCCGGTCGGCAGGATGTCGGTCAGGAAAAGGACCTGCTCGTCGGTCAGGTCGGACTCGATCTTCATCGGGCCGACGTCGGCGAAGGGCACCCGCACGTACTCCGCCTGGCCGCCGGCAAAGCCCCCGGTGAGGTGGGAGTAGCCGAAGATGCCGCCGAGGGGGTGACCGAAGAGCTTATCGGCGATGCCCGCATTGGGGTTGCTGTTCTCGCAGCAGGAGTACAGCTCGGCCTTGCAGGCGTTGCAGCTGCCGCAGGCGATGGGGAACGGCACGACGACGCGGTCCCCCACCCGCACCCGGTCGGGGCGCACACCCGGTCCGACCTCGACGACCTCACCCATGAACTCGTGTCCCAGCACGTCCCCCTTCTGCATCGTCGGCACGTAGCCGTCGAGCAGGTGCAGGTCGGAGCCGCAGATCGCCGCGGAGGTGACCTTCACGATGGCGTCACGGGAGGACAGGATCGAGGGGTCCGGGACCTCGTCGATGCCGACCTTGTTGCGGTCGATCCAGCACAGCGCCTTCACTGCGACACCTCCTGGTGGGTCTGCGCGTCGTCGGAGTGGGCGCGGTTGCCCCGGTGGTCGTCTGGGGCGGCTGCGTCACCAGCTGTGCCCCGGACCCGCAGGTGCCCGGCGTCCCGCAGCCGCTGCAGCTCGTCCTGGGGAAGCGGCTGCGCCGGCCGCTGCGGGAACTCGTGCCGCGCGAGCTTCCCCCAGGGCGCCCCGTCGCTGCGCATCACCTCGCCGGTCTCGAGCACCTGCTTGAACCTCCGAAGGTCGTCGTCGAGCGACTGGTTGGGCTCCTGGCCGAAGTAGCGGGCGACAGCCGCCCCGAGCCGGCCAGCCGGCGGCTCGTATCGCAGCGTCACGGTGATCTCGGTGCCCTGGTCGCGGTGCTCGTCACTGGGTGCCGGTCGGAACGACACGGTCCCCGAGTTCGGTACGTCGGCGCCGGGCAGCGACTGCCACGAGATCCGCTCCCCCGGCTGGTCCTCGGTGACCTCCGCATCCCACTCGACGGGGCGGCCGAACGGCGCCTCCGCGACCCAGTGGCTGTGACGAGCGTCGGACACGTCGACACGATCGAGGTGGGCGAGGAACTCCGGCAGCCGCTCGAAGCGCCGCCACGCGGCATACACGTCACCGGCGGGCTTGGCGATGGTGGTCGTCCCGGTGACCACGAGGGCTCTGCGTCCTCCACCGGAGCCACGACCCGTCGAACGGCGCAGCGCCGCCGCGACGTCGAGGGCGGCGATCCCCAGCACGGCGGCAAGGGCGCCCACCGTCCGCGGGTCGACGTGACCGCCGCGTCCCGTGGTCAGCAGGGAGGACGACCCCTGCCGTCGCAACGCCCTGCTGAGCATCGTGACGTCCATGGCGTCGCCCGCGACCCTGCCCCACAGTCCCAGGGCCGTGGGCCGGGCGAGCAGCAGGCCGCCGGCGAGCAGCTCTCGCACGCCCACCCCCCTCGTGGTCGCAGCCTGCTTGACGCCGCCAGTGACGCCAGCGTCGTTCAGACCGCCGATGACGCCGAGGCGTTCGGCCACCGCGCGGGGCGCGATCACCTGGGGCAGCCCCAGGGCGAGGCTGAGGGCTCCGAGCGTGCGGGGCGAGGTCAGCGCGCCGAGAGCGCGCGAGGACGTGGAGTCGGCCATGCCCCCTGGCCTAGCCCCGGCAGCCTCTCGAAAACACGAACGCCGGCAGCGATTGCCAGGACGTGCGTTATTTCGAGGAGCCGCGCGATTCTGAGGAGCAGGCTGACGCGGCGATGAGGTTGGATGGCGGCATGACGCAGCGTGACGACCGTTCGGAGCAGCAGTCGAGCGGTCCGGAAGCCGCGATACCGGCGTGGGAGGCCCGCTTCCGCGCTGTGCGCGTCTCGTTTCCCGAGTGGGCGGACGACGCGCCCGCGCGCTGCCTCTACGTCAGCAACCTGACTGGCACCTACGAGCTGTACGCCTGGGACCGGGACACCGGCGAGGTGCGGCAGGCGACGTCGCGAGCCAACGGCACGAGCGACGGCGCGCTGACCCCGGACGGCGAGCAGCTGTGGTGGTTCGCCGACACCGACGGCGACGAGTTCGGCGTGTGGCGGCGTCAACCCTTCCGCGGCGGTGCAGACGAGCCCGCCGTCCCCGGCCTCGAGCCGTCGTACCCCGCGGGTCTCGCCCTCGGCCGGGACGGGACCGTGGTCCTGGGCCGCTCCACCGAAGGGATGACGCAGATCGTCCTCGTGCGACCGTCCGCTCGCCCCGAGGTGCTCTACGAGCACCCGGAGGACGCCGGCGTCGGCGCCCTCTCCCACGACGCGACTCTGCTGGCCGTCTCGCACAGCGAGCATGGCGACTCCCGGCACCCCGCGCTGCGCGTCTACGCCCTCGGCTCGAGCGACAGGCGGGTCGTCGCAGAGCTGTGGGATGGGCCCGGCAAGGGCGTGGACGCGCTGGGCTTCGCACCTCTGGACGGTGACAGCCGCCTGCTCGTCGAGCACGAGCGGCACGGTCGCCCCGCCGTTCTCATCTGGGACGTGGCCACCGGCGAGCAGCAGGAGCTCGACATCGACCTGCCCGGCGACCTCGTCGCCAGCTGGTACCCCGACGGCACCGCCTTGCTCGTCGCCAGCAGCCACCAGGCCCGCTCGACGCTGCACCGCTACGACCTCGCCACCGGGGAGCTCACCGCGGTCGAGACGCCTCGCGGTGTCATCGACGCGGCTGCCGTGCGTCCCGACGGCACCGTGGAGTACCTCTGGTCCTCGGCGTCGCAGCCTCCGGTGGTCCGCTCGACCTCGGGGCAGGTCGTGCTCACGCCGGCCGGCCCCGCCGCACCCCCGAGCGTCGACGTCGAGGACGCCTGGGTGGACGGTCCGGGCGGCACGATCCACGCTCTGGTGTCGAGACCGGCGCAGTCGAGCACGCCCTACGCGACGGTCTTCCTCGTGCACGGTGGCCCGACGTGGCTGGACTCGGACAGCTTCGACAGCGGCGCCGCGGCCTGGGTGGATGCCGGCTATGCCGTCGTCCGGGTCAACTACCGGGGCTCCACCGGCTACGGCTCGGCCTGGCGCGACGCCATCGAGGGCCGCGTCGGGCTGACCGAGCTGGAGGACATCGCCGCAGTGCGCGACTGGGCCGTCGCCACCGGCCTCGCCGACCCGCAGCGTCTGATCCTCACCGGCGGATCCTGGGGTGGCTACCTCACCCTGCTCGGTCTCGGCACCCAGCCAGACGCCTGGGCTCTCGGCATCGCCGCCGTCCCGGTTGCCGACTATGTCGCCGCGTACGAGGACGAGATGGAGGGGCTGCAGGCTTTCGACCGCTCGCTGTTCGGCGGCTCCCCGGAGGAGGTCCCGGAGCGCTACGAAGCCTCCTCGCCCCTGACCTATGTCGACGCGGTGCGGGCGCCCGTCCTCGTCCTGGTCGGCGAGAACGACCCGCGCTGCCCCGTCCGGCAGGTCGACAACTACCTCAAGGCCCTCGAGCAGCGAGACCGCCCACACGAGGTCTACCGCTTCGACGCGGGCCACGGCTCCCTCGTCGTCGACGAACGCATCCGCCAGGTCCGTGCCGAGCTGGCCTTCGCAGCCCGGCACGTCCCTGCCTGACGCTGCCGTCCTCCGGAACTCCGGTCCAGCCAGGGCAGTTGCACCACGCGGTGACTGCTTCCCGAACGTCGTCCGCGAGCCGTCTCGCCGTCGTCGGCCGTCGCGCCCGGCCGTCGGCGTCCAGGCTGGTGGTGTCCAGGTTGGTGGCTCCCAGGCTGGTGGCTGGCAGGCCGTCGGCGTCCAGCCTGGCGGCTCTGCCGGCGCTCGTCGCTCTTCTCGCGCTCCTCGCGCTCCTCGCGCTCCTCGCGGGATGCTCCGCCTCCCCGGCGCCTCGCCCGCCTGCGTCATCGAGCGCCGGGACGCCGGCATCCACGGTGAGCACGACCGCGTCCGGTCCGGCCTCCAGCACCGTGCCCACGGCGTCCCCCTGGTTGCTGTCACTGGGCGACAGCCTGGGCTTCGGTCTGCAGGAGGAGCGTTTCGTCACCTCGCTGACGGCGGGCTACCAGGCGTCGGACTTCGGCGGCTACGTCGCTCCCCTGACCGCCGCCCTCCGTCGCCGCGCGGGAGCGGGCGGCCTCACAGTCGTGAACTACGCGTGTCCGGGTGAGACGACCGCGTCGATGCTGCGAGGGCACTGCCCGATCCCGTCCGCGCTGCTGCACGACCCCTTCACCGGTCCCCAGCAGCAGGCGGCGCTCGCCTGGCTCGCGGCCCACCGGCGCGAGCCCGGTGTCATCGTCGTCTCCATCGGCGCCAACGACCTGCTGCCCGTCATCAGCTGCCGCCCGCAGCCGCAGTGCGGCCGAGAGCGGCTCACCTCGACCCGAACGACGCTGCTGTCTCACCTCACGACCATCGTGGCGCAGCTACGGGCCGCCGCCCCGCAGGCCCGGCTGCTCTACCTGGCGCCGTACAACCCCTACGTCGTCACCGCGCCCGCCTCACAGCAGGTGGCGAACCTCGCCGCTCCAGGAGTGTCCGCGGCCGCGAAGAGCGCGGGAGCCACGGTCGTCGACGGCTACGCGGTCATCGACGGCAGCCGTGCCGCGACGACGTCGGCCATCAGCTCCGCCGAACGGTCACGGGTGTGCCGGCTGACCCTGTTCTGCCAGCCCAGCCACCGCGACCTCCACCCCTCCGACGCGGGATATGCGGCGCTGGCCCAGGCACTGGAAGCGGCGGTGCCGACGAGCTGGCCTTGACCGGTCAGCGCCGCAGCAGCGTCGCGAAGAGCCACGCCGCGAACGCCCCCACGAAGGCTCCGGCGGCACCTGAGCCGGCCCGCAGGAAGGGCAGCAACGCGAACGCCACAAAGACCGCCACCGCTGCGACGCCGCCGGCGACAGCTGACTGCCCAACGCGGCTCAGCGGCGCCGGCTCCTCGCCCCTCGCCGGCGCGCGCCGGCCTCGTCGGGACAGCCGACCGCCCACGGTCGGCGACGCTGCGGCGTTCGGGCCGGTGCGGGGTGACCGCGAGCCGGAGGCGGCGCGGCTCCCCTCCCCGAGCGAGGCATCAACCTCGCGCAGCAACCGCTCGAGGTCGTCGTCGGCAGCAGCCATGTCAGCCCCTCAGCCCGTCAGCCACTCAGTCCTTCGGCCCGTCAGCTCTGCTTGACAGCCAGCTCGGCCGCCACGAGCTCGGCGATCTGGGCGGTGTTGAGCGCAGCGCCCTTGCGGAGGTTGTCGCCGCACAGGAAGAGCTCGAGCTCGTTCGGGTCGTCGAGGCTCTGCCGGATCCGGCCCACCCACGTGGGGTCGGTGCCGACGACGTCGGCCGGGGTCGGGTACTCACCCGCGGCCGGGTCGTCGAAGAGCACGACACCAGGCGCGTCCCGCAGCACCTCGCGGGCCGTCTCTGTCGGGACAGGCCGCTCGAAGGTCGCATGCACGGCCAGTGAGTGGGTGGTGATGACCGGGACGCGCACGCAGGTCGCCGAGACCTTCAGCTGCGGCAGGCCGAGGATCTTGCGGGACTCGTTGCGGACCTTGAGCTCCTCGCTGGACCAGCCCTCGTCCTTGAGCGAACCCGCCCACGGCACGACGTTGAGGGCAAGCGGCGCCGGGAAGGGGCCGAAGTCGCCGACCGCACGGCGGACATCCCCCGGGTGGGTCCCGAGGTCGTTGCTGCCCGCCACCTTCGTCAGCTGCTCGCGCAGGGTGTCGATGCCGGCCTGGCCCGCGCCGGAGGCGGCCTGATAGGAGGCCACGATCAGCGCGGTGAGCCCGAACTCCTGGTGCAGCGCACCCATCGCCACGATCATCGACAGCGTCGTGCAGTTGGGGTTGCTGATGATGCCCTTGGGTCGGTTACGCGCCGCATGCGGGTTGACCTCGGGCACGACGAGCGGGACGTCCGGGTCCATCCGGAAGGCGCCGGAGTTGTCGACCGCGACGGCTCCGTGAGCGGCAGCGATGGGGGCCCACTCAGCGGACACCTCGTCAGGCACGTCGAACATCGCGACGTCGACGCCGTCGAAGCACTCCTCCGACAGGGCGATGACCTCGAGCTCTTCGCCGCGGACTGTCAGCCGCTTCCCCGCGGAGCGCGGCGAGGCGACCAGCCGGATCTCGCCCCACACGTCCTCCCGGGTGGACAGCAGCTCGAGCATGACCGAGCCGACGGCGCCGGTCGCGCCGACGACAGCCAGGGTCGGCTTGTTGGGGTTGCGGGTACTCATCGTCCGGTCCCTCCGTAGACAACTGCCTCGGCTTCGGCATCGAGGTCGAACGCCGCGTGGACGGCGGCCACCGCCTCGTCCACCTGGTCCTGGTCGACGACCACGGACACGCGGATCTCCGAGGTGGAGATCATCTCGATGTTGACGCCCGCCTCGGCGAGGGAGGCGAAGAAGCGCGCGGAGACGCCGGGGTGCGACCGCATGCCGGCGCCGATCAGGGACACCTTGCCGATGCGGTCGTCGTAGCGCAGCGACTCGAAGCCGACCTCGGGCTGGATCTTCTCCAGGGCGCGGAGGGCCTGCTGGCCATCGCTCTTGGGCAGCGTGAACGAGATATCGGTGCGGCCCGTGCTCGCTGCGGAGACGTTCTGCACGATCATGTCGATGTTGATCTCCGCCTCGGAGACCGCGTTGAAGATCTTCGCTGCCTCCCCGACCTTGTCGGGCACCCCGACGACCGTCACCTTCGCCTCGCTGCGGTCGTGAGCGACGCCGCTGATGATGGCCTGTTCCACAGCTTCCTCCGGGTTGTCGGTCAGGGCGGTGAAGGACCCCGACACCCACGTGCCTTCCTTCTGCGAGAACGACGAGCGCACGTGGATCGGCATGTCGTAGCGGCGCGCGTACTCGACGCAACGCAGGTGCAGCACCTTCGCGCCGCAGGCGGCGAGCTCGAGCATCTCCTCGTAGCTGATCCGGGGGATCCGCTGCGCCGTCGGCACGATGCGCGGGTCCGCGGTGTAGACGCCGTCGACGTCGGTGTAGATCTCGCACACGTCGGCGTGCAGCGCGGCTGCCAGCGCGACGGCGGTCGTGTCGGAGCCGCCGCGTCCGAGCGTCGTGATGTCCTTGGTGTCCTGGGAGACGCCCTGGAAGCCAGCGACGATGGCGATGTGGCCCTGCTGCAGCGCCTCGCTGATGCGTCCCGGCGTCACGTCGATGATCCGCGCCTTGCCGTGCACGGAGTCCGTGATCACACCGGCCTGGCTGCCCGTGAACGACCGGGCGCTGTGGCCGAGGTTCGCGATCGCCATCGCCACCAGTGCCATCGAGATCCGCTCGCCGCTGGTCAGCAACATGTCCAGCTCGCGGGCCGGAGGCAGCGGGGACACCTGCTCGGCGAGGTCGATGAGCTCGTCGGTCGTGTCGCCCATGGCGGAGACCACCACCACGACGTCGTTGCCAGCCTTGCGCGTGGCGACGATGCGCTGCGCGACACGCTTGATGGCCTCGGCGTCGGCGACCGAGGATCCGCCGTACTTCTGCACGACCAGGCCCACTGGGAGACCCCTCACTTCGCAGGCAGCCGGTCCGCGACAACGGCGGCCACCGTCACGGCGGTGGCTTCGCCACCCGTGCACGTCCCGCGGCGCTGCGGGCGCTGGCTGACCCGCACGAGCGCGTGCACCGGCGGAACGAGCGAGGCGGCCGCGCGGTGCCGTGCCGGAAGCGGGACGGCCGGAGCCTCAGTCTACCGAGTGCGCCTGGGCCACCGTCTCCGCGAGCAGCTGGTCCTCGGCGAGCAGCTCCTCGTCAGCCTCGTCGGGGTCGAGCCGCACGTGGGCGACGATCGACTGCAGTGCCCGCAGCGCCGCGCTGGCCGTGCCGCCCCAGCTGGACAGGTAGGAGAACTGCCACCACCACAGCGCCTCCTCCGCACGACCGTTGTCGAAGTGCGCGAGGCCATGGGAGAGGTCCGCGAGCACGCCGGCGATGTCATCGGAGAGCCGCTGCACCAGCAGCTGCGGCGGCTGCTCGTAGGGGTCGAACACCTCGACGTACTCGTCGATCGGCTCGAGCAGGTTGGCCAGCGACGACCGAACGCCGTCGACGTCGGCCTCCCGTCCGGGGTCGGGCTCGAAGCGCTCCTGTGGGACGACGTCGGAAATCGCCCCGAGGCGGCCACCGGCGAGCATGAGCTGGCTGATCTCGAGCAGCAGCATGCTCACCGCCGTCTCCGGCGTCTCTCCGCTCGCCACCTCCCTGACCGCGACGACAAAGCTGCGCACCTGGTCGGCGATCTCTGCCGCGAACTCGTCAAGGTCGTCGGTGACGCTCATCGTCGGCCTTCCTCTCATCGGTGGTGTCTGTGCAGCCTGCCAACTTCGCCCTGCCGTCTCCACCCTGCCAGGTCGCTGCCCGGACGCAACGTCACCGTCCCCATCCGGCCGTCGCGGGGTCGCTCAGACGTCGAGCAGGCGGCGCCCTTCGAACGCGCGGCCCAGCGTCACCTCGTCGGCGTACTCCAGGTCACCGCCCACCGGAAGCCCGCTGGCCAGCCTGGTCACCCGAAGGCCCATCGGCTTGAGCAGCCTCGCCAGGTAGGTGGCCGTCGCCTCGCCCTCGAGATTGGGGTCGGTGGCGAGGATGAGCTCGGTGATCTCGCCGTCGGCGAGCCTGGCCATCAGCTCGCGGACACGCAGGTCGTCGGGGCCGACACCGTCGATCGGGCTGATGGCCCCACCCAGGACGTGGTAGCGCCCGCGGAACTCCCGCGTCCGCTCGATCGCGACGACGTCCTTCGGCTCCTCGACCACGCAGATGACGCCGGGGTCTCGTCTGGGGTCCCGGCAGATCCGGCACTCGTCGGACTCCGCAACGTTGCCACAGATGCGGCAGAAGCGGACGCGCTCCTTGACCTCGGTGAGTGCGGAGACGAGGCGCTTGACGTCCGCAGGGTCGGCCGCGAGGAGGTGGAAGGCGATCCGCTGCGCGCTCTTAGGCCCGACGCCCGGCAGCCGTCCGAGCTCGTCGATGAGGTCCTGGACAGCGCCTTCGTACACAACCGCAGCCTACGTCGAGCCGGACAGCCGCACCGGCAGCTGCCGTCAGCGCGGCTCGTCGTACTCCCCGATGACCTGGGCACCGAGCTCCCGGGCGAGCAACTCCGCACCTACGAGCCCGTCGTCCTCCGCGTCCGGGTCGTCAGCCGCGATCTCGTCGTCGACCGCGTGGTCATCGGTGACGATGGCGGTCGCAGCCGTGGACAGTGGGCTGATGCCGGCGCGAGCGGCCGCGCGGACCGCTGAGGACTGAGCCCTAGGCGGGCCGTCCCCGGCGCCCTCGGCGCTGACCACCGGGGCGTCATCGGAGGGAGCCGGCTCGGCAGCTCCAGTCCACTCCGAGCCTCCCGCGACCTGTCCGGCCTCAGGCTGGCCGCCGCTCGGAATCGGCTCGCCGTTGCGACTCGGCTCGCCGCTGTTCGGAATCGGGTTGCGAGTCGGCTCTCCAATGCGAGTCGGCTCCCCGGCCCGCGACTGCTCGCGGCTGCGACCGGACGGGCCCGGCG
Source organism: Actinomycetales bacterium (assembly GCA_051960855.1). Classification (GTDB taxonomy): domain Bacteria; phylum Actinomycetota; class Actinomycetes; order JAJZTN01; family JAJZTN01; genus JBQCDV01. The sequence goes on along the minus strand of JBQCDV010000126.1, from coordinate 4,755 downwards.
CCTCCGCCGTGGGGTCGACGACCGCATCGATGCGCAGGTCCACGCCCAGCACGTCGATCACCGCCTGCCTGACGATCTCCGGCGAGCCCCCACTGGTGAAGGAGTCCCGGGCGCCCGAGTTGACCAGACCGAGCGTCAGGGTCCGGGCGTCGGCACCGACGACCTGCGCGTTGAACACCAGCAGGGTCCACGTCCCGCGGCGCAACCCCTTGACGCGCTCCAGGACCTCTGGCCAGTACCGACGGACGGTCGCGAGGTCGATGCGGCCGTCAGCGCCGGCCCCGGCGGTGGCCCCCGATGTGGGGTCCGGAGTCGTTGCGCCAGAGAAAGGCTTCGACGGCTGGGACTCTCGCGGCGGTTGCCCATGCTGCTCCGGCTGCTGCTTCTCCGGCATCCGCTGCGACTGCTCGGATTGCGCCTGCCCCACGGATTCGGACGTCCGCTCCGGCATCGGCGCTGGCGTCCGCTCCGACATCGGCTCCGGCGTCCGCTCCGACGTCGGCTCCGACATTGGCTCCGATGTCCGCGCGGATGTCGGCGCCGCCGCGACCACCGGCGGCGGAGCGGACGGCTGAGCCAGAGAGGGCTGAGCGATCGCCGGCGCCGCGGAAGCAGCCGACGGGGCGCCACCGGACATGGACAGGCGCCGCTCGAGCCGGTCGAGCCGCGATGCCAGAGAGCGCTCGTCCTGGTAGGCCGCAGGCAGCAGGACCCGCGCGCAGATGAGCTCGAGCTGCAGTCGCGGCGCGGTAGCGCCCCGCATCTCGGTCAACCCAGTCGAGACGATGTCGGCCGCGCGGGTGAGCGCGCCCGACCCAAAGCGACCGGCCTGCCCCCGCATCCGCTCGAGCTGATCGGGCGGGGCCTCACCGAGGATGGCGCCAGCGGCATCGGGCACGGCGTCGAGCACGATCAGGTCCCGCAGCCGCTCGAGCAGGTCCTCCACGAAGCGGCGGGGGTTGTGCCCTGCCTCGATCACGCGGTCGACGATGCGGAACACCTCTGCGCCGTCGCCGGCTGCCAGCGCCTCGACGATGTCATCGAGCAGCGCGGCGTCGGTGAATCCGAGGAGCCCTCGTGCGAGTCCGTAGGTGACGCCATCGGGCCCGGCGCCGGCGATCAGCTGGTCGAGCACCGAGAGGGTGTCGCGCACGGAGCCACCGCCGGCGCGGACGACGAGCGGCAGGGCGGGCTTCTCGATCGCGACCTGCTCCTGGTCGCACAGCTGCTCCAGATACCGCTGCAGCCGAGCCGGCGGCACGAGCCGGAACGGGTAGTGATGGGTGCGCGAGCGGATGGTCCCGATGACCTTCTCGGGCTCGGTGGTCGCGAAGACGAACTTCAGATGCGGCGGGGGCTCCTCGACGATCTTCAGCAGGGCGTTGAAGCCCTGCGGCGAGACCATGTGCGCCTCATCGATGATGTAGATCTTGAACCGGGACGAGGCAGGTGCAAAGAAGGCCTTCTCCCGCAGGTCGCGCGCGTCGTCGACGCCGCCGTGGCTGGCCGCGTCGATCTCGACCACGTCGAGGTTGCCACTGCCGTCACGCGAGAGCTCCAGGCACGAGCGGCACTCGCCGCAGGGTGTCGGAGTCGGGCCCTTCTCACAGTTGAGGCACCGGGCCAGGATCCGCGCACTGGTGGTCTTGCCGCAGCCGCGCGGTCCCGAGAACAGATAGGCGTGGGAGATGCGGTCGTTGCGCAGCGCCTGCTGCAGCGGCTCGGTGACGTGCTCCTGCCCGATCACGTCCTCGAAGCGCTCCGGACGGTAGCGGCGATACAGGGCTGTCGACACGCTGGCCACCATAACCGCGGCCGCCGACAGTTCTGGCCGCCTCTGCCGACCTGTGAACGACGCAGCTTCTGCCGTCCCGCCCCGAGAAGCAGGGACCCCCCGCACACCCGCCAGAGCCCGCTTATCCTTGCTGCCTTCCGGCCCTGGGGAGATTCACAGGATGACGCCGCACGGGGGGTCGTTCCCGAGTCTAGGCGATGTCTAGGCGACGGGGACACGGTGACGAGCGGCCCCCGCCACCAGGTAACCTCCTCCACGGAGGATTCGCCTAGTGGCCTAGGGCGCACGCTTGGAAAGCGTGTTGGGGGCAACCCCTCGCGGGTTCAAATCCCGCATCCTCCGCTCGCGTCCCTGACGCAGTTTGGCCCCGTGTCCCGCCTTGCCGCTCCACCGAGCGACGGCGGGAGGCGGGGCCGACGTCATTCGGGGATCGCAGCCCTCTCACGGGCTACCCTGCAACCCGTGTGCGGGTGGGGACCTACGGAGAGTGACGCAGCAGTGCGCGACAGCGAGCCGATGGCAGCGATCGACGGGGATCCCCGATGAGCATGATGACGCCGCGTGGCTTCGACCCGCGGCGGTCGCGGGGTGGTCGGCACGTGCTGCGGCACGCAATCGTCCTCACCCTCGCCGTGCTGCTGCTGGTCGGCGCCGGTTTCAGCGCCTGGTGGTTCGCTCTCCGCGACACAACCACGAGCATCGCGGCCGTCCCGAACTGCCCGGTCCCCACCGTGACCGTCACCGCCAAGCCCGTGGCCCTGCCGCCCGCGAAGGTCAAGGTCAACGTCTACAACGCCGGCAGTGTCGCGGGGCTGGCCGGCCGGGTCTCGAAGGACCTCAAGGCCCGCGGTTTCCAGGTCGCCGAGGTGGCCAACGACCCGAAGAAGGCCGCCCTGACGGCCCCCGTGGAACTGCGGTTCGGCCCGACGGGGTACGCCGCCGCGCAGACCCTCCTCACCGAGGTCAAGAACGCCCACATCGTCGTGGACGACCGAGCCAACGCGATCGTCGACGTCGTGCTGGGCGACTCCTTCACCTCGCTGGTCCCCGCACCGACCGCGGCCAAGGCCCTGGCAACAGCGACCGTCTCCCCATCGACGAACGCCGCCCGCACGTCCCCCGCGCCGTCGTCGACCGCCGGCTCCGGAGCGGCGAGCTCGCCGAGCCCCACCCCGTCTCCCGTAGGGACGGGCGCCGACCGCTGCGTACCGCAGCCGACGGCGACAGTGACCGCTGACCCGTTCCGGTCCACCAGCCCCTCGGCCCCCGCCACCGGTGCGGCGTCGGCGAAGCCGAGCGTCGCTCCCAGCGCGAGCAGCAGCAAGCGGTAGCCCCTCGCCGACGGGCATGAGAAGCAGTGCACCTGCTTCTTCAGCGGAGCGCCCCATGCGCCGATCATGGGCCTGTGATCGGCGACGCCTTCGGGGAGACCCTCGCCGCCGCCCAGGCCGGCGACGTGCATGCGTTCGCGCTGGTCTACCGGAGCACCCACCCGCTGCTGCTGCGCTACCTGCAGGCGACGGTGCGGGAGCAGGCGGAGGACGTCGCGTCCGAGACCTGGTCGCGGGCGGTCGTGCACCTGGCGAACTTCACCGGCGGCGAGCGGGAACTGCGGGCGTGGCTCGTGACGATCGCGCGCAACGTCATCACGGACCAGGCCCGCAAGCGGGCCCGACGCGGCTTCGAGATGCTCGACGACGGCTCCGGCCTCGACCAGCCCGACCACGTGACGCCCGAGTCCGTCATCGAAGACCACGACGCGACCCGGCGGGCGCTGGACCTCGTCGCCACGCTGCCACCCGAGGTCGCCCAGATGGTGCTCCTGCGCGTCGTCGTGGGACTCGAGGTCGACGAGGTCGCCCGCATCGTGCACAAGAGACCTGGCACGGTGCGGGTCGCCGTGCACCGCGCGCTGCAGCGGCTGGCGACGGACCTGGGCGGATCACGGGAGACGGTCAGGACGACCCGAGGGGTCGTGGGTGGCACAGGGGTCGTGGGTGGCACAGAGGTCGCGGCGGTCACTGGTGTCGCGGTCGTGGATGTAACGGGGGCGTGATGGACGACGTTTCTCCGGGTGTGACGCACGACGAGGCCCCGCTGAGCCCCTTCGACGTCGAGCGCCTGCTCGGCGGTGAGCGGCTCGACCGGCCCGACGCCGAGGACCTGCAGGCCGTCATCGACGCCCTGCGGGCACCGGCGACCGCTCGCGAGCTGGCGCTCGAGCCGGTCGCGATGGCCGCGTTCGTGCGGGCTGCGTCCACCCCCGTGCACCAGAGGAAGCCGATGCTCGTTCGCCTCGTCGCTGGCAAGGCCGCGGCCGTTGCCGCTGTCGCCTGCGTGACCCTCAGCGGCGCGGCCGCCTACGCCGGTGTGCTCCCGCCACAGCTGCAGTCCGTCGCGCACACCGTGCTCGGGGCCCCGCAGCCGAAGGCCGACGACTCGGTCGCCTCCGTCGCTGCCGGCCAGGACGACACGACGCCGTCGACGTCCGACGAGAGTTCAGACAAGAAGGCCGACGACGCCAAGGACGACCGACCCGACAGCGACACGACATCGGAGGAAGCCACCAAGGCGCCGGCTCCCGTGACGTCAGAGTCCCCGCAGGCCTTCGGGCTGTGCACCGCCTGGCTAGCGCACCACACGGCTCACGGGCAGCAGACGACGGCCCCGACCACGAGCCCGGCGGACGACTCCGAAGCCTTCCAGCGGCTCGCCGAGGGCTTCGGCGATAGCGACACGCGGCTCACGGCCGACGACCTGACCACGGCGTGCGCTGCCTTCGTCGAGAAGCACCACCCGTCGGACGACGCCTCCGAGCACGCGACGGGCGAGCCCACCTCCCCCGGCAAGAGCGGCGAGCACAGCCACGGCAAGAGCGGCGAGGCGCACGGCAAGAGCGGCAGCCACGCCGACGACAGCTCCACCGAAGCCGAGCACCGCCCGTCGACCCTGCCGTCGCA